>NZ_JBIVCV010000003.1:0-531352 GCF_044746765.1 Pseudomonas sp. NPDC090203 | reverse complement strand
CGCCCCCGCCGGCAAGCCGTGCTGCTACGGGGTGTGGGGGTGTTCACCAGAGGCAAGCACACCCCGATCCCCGTAGGAGCGCGCTTGCCCGCGACCGCGTCAGGTCCGGCGCCGCGATGTTGAATGACCCACCGCCGTCGCGGGCAAGCGCGCTCCTACAGGTTTGTGGCGGGTTCGAAAGACCGTAGCAGCCGGGCTTGCCCGCGGGGGCGTACTTGAAATCGCCCCTGGCACCGACCTCACAGCCCCTCAGCCCAGATCAGCTTCGATGATGATCATTTCCCGGCTGGATGCACGCAGGGCCAATACCATCGCCTGCTGATAGGCGGGATCGTCGTAGCACGCCTTGGCCTGGGCATAGCTGGGAAATTCGACGATCACGACACGGCGTGTATCGCGGGTTTCGATGAAGGTCTGGGCGTTGGGTGCCTTGAGCCTTGCGCTGTATTTCTCTGCGATGGGCGCCCAGAGCCTGCCGTACTCCTGCTGGGCTTCGGTGTCCGTCACGTCCGAGCCAAAAATGATCCAGTAGCCTTTCATCGAGCGTCCTCATTCTGGTTGTTTGTCGAGAGCGTAGTCGTTGCAGTGTCCGTGTGAACAATGTTCATGGGCGGGCCGGATATTAACCACCAGCAGCCCGATCAATGAAAGCACCGCACCCAGGATAAACCCGTCGCTGGTCGTCTCATCCAGCAGCCACATGCCGATCAGCACCCCGAACAGCGGCGTCATGAACGCCATCACCCCAAGGCGCGCCGCCAGATAGCGCCTGAGCATCCAGAACCAGATCAGGTAGCTGGCAAACGCCACCACCAGTGTCTGAAACACCAGGCTCGCCCAGGCTACCCCGTTGAGCACCATGCCGGCCTTGCCCGTGATGAATGCAACGGGCACCAACACCAACGATGCGCCCATGAGCTGGTAGTACAGGGTCTGCGTGGCCGGGGCTTCGCTGAGCTTGCTGGTGCGTACGGCCACTGTGGTCATTCCCCAGGCCGCGCCTGCGCACAACCCCATCGCATCGCCCAGCAAGCCTTGGAGCAGCGGGGCGGCGTCCTGTGTGTCACCCCGTGGTGCAAGAAAGGTGATGGCGATGCCGATGAACGCCAGCGCGATACCCAGCCATTGTCGAGGCCCGAGGCGTTCTTCAGGCAAGCGGATGTGCAGCCCGATGGCGGCGAACAGCGGCGCCGTGTAGAGAAAAACTGCCATGTGCGACGCTGTCGTGCGCAACAGACCTTCGGCGATGAACAGAAACTCTGCGGCGAACAGCAGCCCGACGATCAGGCCGGAGCGACACCAGAGCCCCGGCAACCAGGCTTCATCCACGATTTTTCGTCCGACGAGCCAGACCAGACCCGCCGCAATCGCCGAGCGCAAGCCCACCTGCATCATCGGGTCCACATCGTCGGCAATGGCTTTGATGGCGACCTGTTGCGCGCCCCAGGCCAGGCACAGCAGGGTCATGATCAGCATCGCCGGGCCATCCACTGGTTTTCTCACGTGCACACTCATTCTCTGTCAATTCTCGATAATCCATTGTCTCGGCTACGCAGGCGCGTTACAAATCATGTGTCTTGACGCTATGGAAGAGAAAAACTGCAGCATGCGCGCGGATACTCCCCTGAAGGCCATCGCCTGTTTCGATGCCGTGATGCGCACGGGCAGCGTCACACTGGCCGCTGAAGTGCTCTTCGTCACCCCTGGCGCCGTTGGCCAGCAACTTCGCAAGCTGGAGCAATGGCTGGGCATCCCGTTGTTCGTGCGCAGCGTGCGCAAGCTGCAACCGACCGAAGAGGCACTGCGCTACTGGCAGCAAGTCAGGCCGGCTCTGGAGCAGATCGATGAAGCAAGCGCATCGGTGCAGGGCAGAGGCGCCCTGCAGGTGTCGCTCTCCATGCCGCCTGCGTTTGCCAACACCTGGTTCGCCCGGCGCATGGCCGATCTCACCCAGGCACTGCCTGATTTGCAGCTGCGGATCAATGCGGCAGAAGAGGCCGTCGATGTCGTGAGCGGCCCCTACGATCTGGCGGTTCGACACTTTGACGGCAAGACGGACACACTGCACGCATCGCTGTTGCTGCGCGATGAGGTCAGCGTCTTTTGCAGCCCGCAGTACCGTGATGGCCTGCCACTGCGCGGGGTTGAGGATGTGCAACAGGCAACGCTGCTGCACATCACCTCACACGCCAACTGGTCGCGCTGGCTGGCAGATGCGGGCGTCGAATCGAACGGCAAGAAAAGCGGCCTGCGCTTTGACCAGTCGGAGCTGGCCATCGACGCCGCCCGGCGCGGACAAGGGCTGGTACTGACCAGCCCCTGGTTGGTGGAAGATGATCTGGAACAGGGCCGGCTGGTGCAGGTGTTCACACAGCCACTGCGCACAGGCAAGAGCTACTACCTGGTTCACGCCCGGGAGAAAACCCTCAGCCCCGGCGCGCAGCAGTTGCATGAGTGGATCGTTTCAATGAGCGAGCAGTGCGTCACTTGATCCCGGCATACACCAGCTTGACGAAGTGATCCGGCCCGATCACGAAATGTCCCCACTTCTGGTCAAAGGTTGCAGTGGGTTTCGCAGCGATCACCTCATCCAGTGATTTGCCCTGGTGTATGAGTTCAGCGACGTTTTCGCGCACCTGTACCAGCATGTCGCGAAACTCGATCACTTGCGCGCGGGTACCCACCGGGCCATGGCCGGGAATCACGATGGTGTGCGCAGTGGTACGTTCGATGGCCTTGTTCGCCCACTGGATGGCGGCGTCGATGCTGCCTCCGTCGTCGTTATCGATAAATGGATAACCCGCATTCCAGAAGGTGTCGCCCATCGCCAGGACATCGGCTTTTTCGAAATAGACCCACAGGTCGCCGTCCGTATGTCCGGGGCCGAAGTGCTCGACCTTGATCTTACTGCCGGCGAACGTGAACTCCTTCAGGTCATCGACCAGCAGTGTCGGGCGTGCCCCAAGCGGAACAGGCTCGAAGGTCCAGTTCCAGTCGTTGACGTGGGTGGTGCTCGACAGGTGATGCAGGGTGTTGGCCTGCGCCACGATGGTCGCACCAGCGGCATGCATTGCGGCATTGCCGTCGACGTGGTCCCAATGCCAGTGAGTATTGACCACGTACTTGACCGGCGCAGGACTGATCTGGAGCAACGCGGCCTTGACCTTGTCAGCGGATTTGCTGATACCCGCGTCCACCAGGAACTTGCCCTGTTTGCCGGACAGCACCACGATGTTGGCGCCTGAACCTTCCAGCACACTGATGCCATCGCGCAGGGTTTCGGTGACGATGGCGCCATCCGCTCGATGCAGATAATGATTGCCGGCGCCGGTATGAAAGTAGTCGTCGGGAGCCGACTGTTCATCGGCGTGAATCAGGTTCGAAGTGCAGAGGCAGGCAGCGGCGATCATCGCTGCGATACGTGAACGGGAGCACTGCTTCAGCGCGCGCCCTTGAAAAGATTTCATGTCGTTTTGCTCGATTGCGGGTGAGAAGTACGCGGTCTTTTGGTGCTCAGAAACCATGCAGCGAAGCGAAGGCTTCAATCGGTGCCTTGGGCATCTGTGGACGCTGCTGTGCCCATTGCGGATCGCCAAAGCCAATCGCCATGCTGCAAACCACCATTTCCTCGGCAGCCAGGGGCAGGTGGTCGCGGATCACCAGGTGGTAGCGCGAGAGAAATTCCTGGGTGCAGGTATCCAGGCCTCGGGCCGTGGCCGCGAGCATGATGTTCTGGATGAACATGCCCAGGTCCAGCCAGCTGCCTTTCTCCAGGCGGCGGTCGATGGTGAAGATCAAGGCAACCGGGGCATCGAAAAAACGGCAATTACGAGTGGTCTGCTCCGCCCGTGCGGCAACGTCATCGGCGGCGATGTTCAGCGAGCCGTAGAAGAGCGAGCCGAATTCGCGCCGGCGGGAGGCAAAGGGTTCCGGCAGTGGGTCCGGAAAGTAGCTGAACTCGGACCGATGGGCGCCTGGCGCTGTGGCGTGCACGTCGCTGAGGGCTGCGGTCAGCGCGTCTTTCACCGCGCCGGTGGTGACGTAGGCCCGCCATGGCTGCACGTTTGCGCCGGTGCCTGCGTAGCGTGCCGCATCGAGAATGCCTCGAATGGTCTCAACGTCGACTGCACGATCTATATAGAAGCGGTTGGCAAAACGACTCTTCATGATCCGCTCGACTTCGGACACTTCATTCGTCGCAGGCGCGGGATGGTTTGTCATGGTTCAGATCCGACTGGTTGATGATTTCTGTGCCGCCAACCTACGCCGCGCGGATGATGTCCAGAAGTGAACTTTCTACACTGTGAAAATGCACATCGTGCATGTGCGCATCTTTGATTCGCCTGCGCAATGTATGCACATCGTGCATTGCGGTGTTGCTGAAATTGCACTTCTTGTTTGCCAATCCACCCCGTAAGAATGCTCTCGGCACGCAATAACTTGCCTATTTCATTCTTACGTGCGGAAGCATCACTTATGACTTTCAACCGACACTCGGATACTGGCCGGCTAGTTGGCTTGGGTATCAAGATTCCCGACAGCTCACTGGCGCGCGAGATCACGCAATATGTTTGCGATTGTGAGAGTGAGCTGCTGTTCAGGCACTCGTGTCGCGTCTATTGCTGGGGCGCCAGGCTAGGCGTGCAAAGGCAGTTGAACTTCGACCCGGAGCTGCTTTACGCATCGGCCATGTTCCATGACGTGGGATTGACCCAGGCTTACCACAACAGCGACCTGCGTTTTGAAGTGGATGGCGCCAATGCCGCCCGTGATTTCCTGCGCGGGCATGGCATCTCGGCAGCCGATACCGAGAAGGTCTGGAATGCCGTTGCGTTGCACACCACCCCCGGCATTGCGGAACACATGGGCCCGGAGATCGCGCTGACGCAGGCAGGGGCGGGTATGGATGTGGCAGGGCGCGGTTTTGAACGCTTCACGGATGAGGAGCGCGCCGCCGTTCTGGACGTCTTTCCCCGTGAGGCCGATTTTGCGCAGCAGATGATCGATGTGTTCTACGACGGCATGAAACACCGCCCCGCGACCACCTTTGGCACCTTCAACGATGACTTCCTTGCCTACAAGAATCCGGACTTTCAACGGGTCAATCTTTGCAGCCTGATGCTGTGCTCTCACTGGACGAAGTAACCTGATCGTCCGCAACTCTTTGATTGCCTACCGGTGCTGGCGCGAGTTCGCGCGGCACTGCCGGGTTTTGGCTGTGTTCCTACAACAATAAGAGATTTTTTCCATGGCACATCACGACGCACTTGAAGTCGCTGCAACGGCGCCAGTGAACCGGTTCCATTACGGTCTGCTGTTCTGGTGTTCTTTCATCATGCTGTTTGACGGCTATGACCTGGTCATTTACGGATCGGTCGTGCCTCACCTGATGGAACAATGGTCGCTACCCGCCGTGCAGGCGGGGTGGATGGGAAGTGCCGCACTGTTCGGAATGATGTTCGGTGCATTGACCCTCGGCCCGCTGGCTGACCGTTTCGGGCGGCGCAAGGTCATTCTGGTCGCGATTGGCCTTGGCAGCCTGACCGCGCTGGCCAATGCTTTCGCGTGGGATGCCTGGAGCTTCGCGGTGCTGCGGTTCGTGACCGGCATCGGACTGGGTGGAACCATCCCCAATATCGTCGCACTCATCAACGACATGGCGCCCAGGGCCCGACGCAACATCATGACCACCATCATGCTGGGCTGCTATTCCTTGGGCGCGCTGCTGTCGGCGTTGGTGGCGCTGCTGGTGCTGGCGCGGTTCGGATGGCGTTCGACCTTCATCATCGCGGGCCTGCCGCTGCTGACGTTGCCTTGGATGTACCGTTACTTGCCTGAATCGCTGCCTTATCTGGTCAGGCGCGACAAGGCTTCGGCAAGTGCGCTGTTGCGCCGGATCAAGCCGTCCCTGGACGTAGCGAGTGTGCGCTGGCCGGTCGTGGATGCCCCGCAGGTGGGCGGTAGCGTCCAAGGCTTGTTCACCGAGGGCCGCGGGCTGCGTACGTTGGCGCTGTGGATCGGCTTCGCCATGTGCCTGCTGATGGTCTACGGCCTCAATACCTGGTTGCCGAAGATCATGGTCGCGGGCGGATACCCTTTGGTGTCCGGGCTGAAATTTCTCGTCACCATGAACCTGGGCGCGACGGCGGGGGCGCTGGGCGGAGGCTGGCTGGCCGACCGTTGGGGAGCGAAGCCGACGCTGTTGATTCTGTTGCTGCTGTCAGTGATTTCCCTTGGCGTGCTGGGGCTCAAGCCGGGCCCAGTGATGCTCTACGTCGTGCTGCTGATTGCAGGCGCGGCGACGCTTGGCAGTCTGGCGGTGATTCACGGATTTGCGGCGCAGCAATACCCCACCGATATTCGGGCAACCGGCATCAGCTGGTGCTCGGCGATGGGGCGCCTGGGCGGGATCGCGGGACCTGCGCTAGGTGGATTGATGCTGAGCATGAACCTGTCGCTGCAACTCAATTTCGTGTTGTGTGCGGTGCCGGGGGTGATTGGGTTTCTGGCGGTGGCGGCGGTCATCGAGCGCCGCGACCGGGGGCCGGGGCTGGTTCAGCTGCACGACTTGAATGCTTGAAAGAGGGTTGATTTGAGAGAGCCGTCAGATGAATCTGGCGGCTTTTTTATGGTCTGGACGCAGATACGTATTGAGGGGATGACGGCGCCCGTGCCGGGCGCCGCCCTCACTTAAAACAGCACGCCTAATCGCACGAAACCGGTGTAGTCGAACTTGTACCCGCCACGCACTTCCAGATCACGGTTGATCTCGGTGTACAGATGAACATTCTTGCGCAACCAATAGCCGATTCCCGCACGGGCGCGCAGATAGTCGGTGCGTCGGCCGGTGGGTTCGCCGTCAAGCGTCGACTCTCCGCCCCATGTGCGTGCAATCCCCAGCGATGTGGTGACTTTGTTGTCGAAGCTGTAGCTCACCCACGGCTGGAAGTTGAACGTTGGGTCCTGCTTGAGACGGCGATTGTCGGCGCCGGACTGGTTATTGTCGCCGTACCAGGTCACATCCTGGTTGAGCTCCAGCCGCCATGGGCCCCAGGCCTGGGAGTAAGCCGCCACGATGGCGTGGGCGTAACGGTTGTTGCCCATGTTCAATGACTGCTTGCTGTCATAGGCGCCTGTGGGAAACAGCATGTAGCCGGTAAATGACAGGTAGCGCTTGTGCTCGGGGTCGTCGATCGGCCAGAAGGTTGCCGCAATGTAGGGGTCGGACAAGCCGCTCTCATGGCCGATTTTTCTGCCGTTGAAGGTCAGGTCCTGGCTGCCGAAGGGCAAGCCGAACTGAAGCTGTACGCGGTGTTGTGCGACCTCGAACATATGAAACAGCCTGACCAGGCCCATGCGGGTTTTCAACTCCGTGCCCTTGCTGACCGCGTGGCCGTGGTCCGGTTGAAACTCGCCGGCCTTGCCACCGCCCAGATAGAGCAAGGCCAGATTACTTCCGACAGGGATCGGGATATAGGCACCAGGGGATGCATCGACGGCGTAGGCGTTATTGGCGCACACAGCGCCCAGAGCCAGAGAAAGGGTAAAGCCGGCGCGCAGGCTTAGCCTGCACGCGCATTGGGAAGTGTGCATGAAAGTACCTTATTGTTGTTATTGAAGTTGGCAGTGCAACGAAGTTGTTTATCGGTTGAGCACCTCCCATAGTGCGGGCAGGAAAACTTCCTGAACCAGGATCTGTTGGTGTTTGCGGCTGAATATGGAGTGTCGTTGCCAATGGTTTTCAGGCGCGCGGCACAGGTGTATTTCGCTGCGTGACCAGGGCGTATCGCCGAACAGCAATTGCCCCAGTGGGACACTGCCCCGTTGTAACGGGGCCGCTGTGTCATCGCTGCCGTTGGCCGCAACCATCACCGAGCGGGCGAAGATCAGAGGCTGGCCCAAACCCGTCAGGTGAACCTCGCGGATCCAGCCTGCTGCACCCCGTGGCTGGCCCAGCCGCTGGCATTCGTCTGCCGACAATGTCCCGGGCTCTTCGCGCAAGGTGACAACGGCGAAGGACGGGCCGGCGATTTCAACCAGCCGGCGGGTCAGCGATCCTCGGTCCAGCAACCAGTCGGCGCAGATCGCGTCCAGCCCCGGGACGGGCTCAG
Organism: Pseudomonas sp. NPDC090203; assembly: GCF_044746765.1. Taxonomy (NCBI): domain Bacteria; kingdom Pseudomonadati; phylum Pseudomonadota; class Gammaproteobacteria; order Pseudomonadales; family Pseudomonadaceae; genus Pseudomonas; species Pseudomonas sp. NPDC090203. The sequence goes on along the minus strand of NZ_JBIVCV010000003.1, from coordinate 523,241 downwards.
CCTTGCGCCTGGATGTCATAGGAAATGCGACCTGCAGGCAGGAAGAAGAAGGCAATCAAGGCGCCGTTCTTGACCTCGGGGTAGTGGTGGCTGCCAGGCGAAGGTGCCGTCCAGCCAGCGCCTTGCCAGCCCAGCGGCCCGGCCAGCACCGCGTCCTTGTCCAGGGGAATGACCATGTTCAGCTCGCCATAGGGGTGGCTGTGGTAGTCGCCACGGAAGGTGCGCTGGGTGTTGTCCAGTTCGAAGCCTTTGCTGTCCATGTACACCGCCGTGATGCTGAAATAGAAGGTTTCAGCACAAGGTTCACAGAGTCGGCTGCGGCGATAATGGGGCCCTGCGATTTCGATATTGGCCGCCCAGCCCTCGGCGACGCCTTCGATGACCAGGTCAGCGATGCGTCGATAGGTCTCGCTGTCCGGGCCGTAATGACGGTTGAGCCATTTTTCGATATCGGCGCTTGCGGTCTTGTCTTTTATCGTTGCCAGAAACTCGATGCACAGCTCAATCAGTTGATCGCGCTTTTCCATCTGCCAATCCTCACGGGTTTAATTAATCAATAATTTCCCATAGTTGCGAACAGGCAAAAAACGATCATTCTGCAGAGTCGTATTGCACGCTGTTCATATGGCCTGGGCCTTTGAATATCAGCTTGCAATCGATTGAACCTTGGATTCCAATTCACGGCACAATTGTTCGTACCGACCGCACCTTAATGTGACTGATACCTGATGATTGCTTTCGACAAGCTGGATCTGAACTTGATAAGAGTGTTCGACGCGGTCATGCAGGAGCGCAGTGTGCTGCGTGCCAGCCAGCGTCTGCATCTGAGTCAGTCAGCGGTCAGCCACGCCTTGTCACGGCTGCGTGAAGGCCTGGGTCAGGAGATTTTCGTGCGCACGGCAAAGGGCATGACGCCCACCAGTTTCGCCATCGAAATCAGCGGCCCGTTGCGTGACGCGCTCAACAGCATGAGCAACGCCCTGGCGCAGGCCGCCTCGGCGTTTGAACCCCATAGCGTCAGCCGCTCATTCACCCTGGCTGCCAATGACTACATCTGCGCGACCTTGCTGCCGCAACTCAACCGGCAGTTGGCTCAGGCCGCGCCAGACATCGATCTCATCATCACCCCATCGACCCGCCTGGACCTGGCCGAGCAGATCGATCTGGGGTGCATCGACGTGGCCATTGGCGCGTATCGCAGCGTGCCTGACCGGCTGCGCACGATACCGTTGCTGTCGCAGGAGGAAGTGCTGTTGTGCAGCCGTCAGCACCCCCTTGGCACGGGCGCAGTGACGCTGCAGGATCTGGTCAGGTACCCGCTGGCGGTGGTGTCGCTGGGCGGGGATGGGGAAGGCGCGCTCAGTGGCTACATTCTGGAGCGAGGGCTCGCCCGACAGGCTCAGATGTATGATCGCAATGCGCTGGAACAGGCCCTGACACAGGCCGGGTTATCGGTACGCAGGCAGATCGTGCTGCCTCATTTCCTGGCGCTTCCGATGCTGCTCGAAGACAGCGAGCTTCTGGCAATCATGCCGCTGCCACTGGCCCGAACTTTCGCCCGAACCCTGGGATTTGTGGTCAAGCCACTGCCTTACCCCGTGGCGCGGCAACAGGTGGACATGGTCTGGCACAGCAGCAACGACAACGACCCTGCCCATCGCTGGCTGCATGGCCAGATCAGCGCGGCGGCCAATGCAATCGTCAATCAGGACGGCTGATTTCCCTGTAGGTGCACGGCTTGCGAGCGGGGTGGAGTGTCAGGGGATATCTTCGTCACAGACACATCGTCCCGCCGGCAAGCCGTGCTGCTCCGAGGCCGTCAGAGAATCAGCCTTGGCGCACGGCGCGGCAGCATTTGACCAGAGCCTCACCCACGGCTTTGACTTCGCCGGCAACAACCTCGTTGTTCAACTGGTTGTTGTCGCCGAACGCCTGATAGGCCTGGCCCAAGGTAAAGCTCTGAGGAATGACCAGAGCGCCAAGTTTCTCCAACACGCCGCGCATCGCCAACATCGAGCGGATGCCGCCCATGGGCCCTGGCGATGCGGAGATCACCGCCGCCGGCGTATTGGCGAACAGCTCCATGCCCGAGCGCACTTGCGCAATCGGACGGCTCATCCAGTCGATGGTGTTCTTCAACAGCGCAGGATAGCCACCGTTGTAGTCAGGTGACGCGACCAGCAGCGCATCGTGTTCGCCGAACAACGCTTGCAGGCGCCTGGCGTGATCGGGAACGCCCAGTTCCTTCTCAAGGTCGCTGTCGTAGAACGGCAACGGGTAATCCCTCAGTGAAACCACAGTGACTTGCGCTCCCGCTGCCAATGCGCCTTGCACGGCGACATTCAGGAGTTTCTGATTCACGGAACCTACACGCGCACTGCCACACATGGCCAGGATTCTGACTGCCATCTTGATGTACACCTCATGTTGCGGTTGAAGAAACGCAGAAGACGGGGACGGTGAAGTGTTCCCGGTGATTACTGATCGAATCCGATGAATCGCGCCAGCTCTTCGGTCCGTGCGCGGGGCATGCGCAGCGAGTTGAGCAGCGCGTTGTCGTCGGCATAGCCCAGCGACATGCCGCAGACGATCTCCTGCCCGTCGTCCAGATGCAGGAAGTCGCCGATCAGGTTTTGAAAGCGAGCGAAGGAGACTTGAGGGCAGGTCGCAAGGCCCCGGGCCTGAGCGCTGAGCATCAGGGTCTGGAGGAAAATGCCGTAGTCGACCCAGCTGTATTTTTTCAGGTTCGAATCGATGGTGAAGATCAGTCCAACCGGCGCGCCGAAGAATCCGAAGTTCAATCCGCTGACTCGCGCTCTTGCGCCAGCATCGCATTTGTCGACTTGGTGCAATCCATAGAACAGCGCTCCGAACAGCTCCTGACGCTGGCGGTATCGTTGCCCAAGATCACTTGGAAAATGGGTCAGCTGTTCCGAATGGGGGTCGTTGTGGGCGGCCATCAGCAAAGCGCTCAGTGCCTGCTTCGGCTCGCCGGTCAGCACATGGACATTCCAGGGCTGAATATTGGAATTGCTCGGCGCAAGGCGCGCGATGTCGAGGATCTCGCTGATCAGGGTCTTGGGCACAGGCGTTGGCAAAAATGCCCGAGCTGCCCGACGTGAAGTGACCAGTGAATCAAATTCAAGCACACGCGAACTCATAGCAGACCCCACCACACGAACTGTCTTGTAATTAGTCAGGCGAGTGTTGCACAGCGTCCGGGGGAACAGCAGTGAAGTGTATGCAGCCTGAAAGTGTACGGCGTGCAGTTGGGTTTCCAGGGTTTTTCATCGCGGTGTGTCACTGATCGAGCCCTGAGGCCCCGTCCGTCGAATCAAGTGCACTTACCCTTCGGGCATTTCCTCTGAATGATAGGCGCGGGTGTTCTGCGTCACTGATGGGAGAGTTGCCATGTCTATCGACCACAACGGGCCAGATGCCGCGTACCCAGGCCCAGACGAGAAATCATTCGATACCGGCCAGGAGTCGGGCCTTGAGCAGGCCAGTAGCGAACCCAAACAGGGCAGCGGCGAGCGGCCTGAAGACTGGAATCCTCCGCCGGGCAATCCTGGGTCCGATCAGGATGCGCAAACCGGTCGCGACAATGGTGGCGCCGGGGCAGGAGAGAAGGAGGGCGTCGATGACGAGTTGGGGTTTGACCCTGACTCACCGGATCTTGCCGATCCGCAGATCGACCCGCCGCATCCGGCGCGTACCAGCAACGATCCTTGATGTGGGAGTGGGTTAGGGATTATTGCGCCACGTCCGAGGTGTGCGCAAAATCGCGCGATATCCCCGTAGCAGTCCGGCTTGTCGGCGATGGCGATCTTGAATCCGCCCCCGCCGGCAAGCCGTGCTGCTACGGAACGGCAGCCATGCCCAGATTCCGCGAACAACCCGACCCCGTAGCAGCCGGGCTTGCCCGCGGGAGCGATTCTGAGGCCGCCGACGCCGGCAAGCCGGACTGCTACGCGAGCGTGGTGGTCCGCCAGGTCCGCGCGGTCATTCCTCGGACGGAGTTACAGCCTCAGGCGCTGCTTCAGCCGCCAGCTTCAAACGGTCGGCCTTGCTGATGTAGGTCGATTTGCGCTTGGGCGCGAGTTTGGCGCTGGCTTTTTTTGCGTGGGCCTTGAGCAGTTGCTTGATTTTCTTCTGACGGTTCATGGTTTTCGATTCGAGGCAATGGTGCGTGCGCGGGCCTGCCAGAATACTGAGAAGGCCGGGTGAACACCACTCGTGTTAACGTTTGCGCTCATCTTGCCGAGACCCTGCACCATGTCCATCGCCGACAATATCCTGGCCTTTACCCTGGCCGCGACCGTGTTGACCCTCACCCCTGGCCTGGACACCGCCCTGGTGCTGCGCACAGCGACGGTGGAGGGCAGGTTTCAGGCGTTTCGGGCGGCGCTGGGCATCAATGCCGGGTGCCTGTTGTGGGGGGCGGCGGTCGCTTTCGGACTGGGTGCGTTGATCGCGGTGTCCGAGCTTGCCTTTAATGTGCTGAAATTCTGCGGCGCGGGCTATCTGGCCTGGCTGGGGCTGAACATGCTGTGGCGCCCCCGTCGCTCGCTGGCTTCCGAAGCGACTGCCGCAAGGCCTGACGCCAACTGGTTCATGAAAGGGATGCTGGGCAATCTGCTCAATCCCAAGATCGGCATTTTCTACGTGTCGTTCCTGCCGCAGTTCATTCCGCAGGGTCAGCCGCTGGTGGCCTGGACCTTCGGTCTGGTGAGCATTCATGTGGTGCTTGGGTTGCTCTGGTCGCTGGCGCTGATCGCCGCCACGCAGCCTCTTGCCGGTGTACTGCGCAGTCCGCAGGTCATTACCTGGATGGACCGCGCCACGGGCATGATCTTCGTGCTGTTCGCGGCGCGTCTGGCGTTCAGCAAGCGCTGAATGCAGGGCGATTGCCCGGCCGGAGCCGGGCAACCGTTTCGTCAGCCCAGGTGATGGGTTTCGGCCAGCCCGAACACCGGGGTCGGCAGCCCTTCGAAGCGTGCCTTGAGTTGCAGCGCCAGGTACAGCGAGTAATGCCGTGACTGGTGCAGGTTGCCGCCGTGGAACCACAGATTCTGCTGTTGCGTGGGCTTCCACATGTTGCGCAGCTCACCCACGTACGGTCCTGGGTCCTTGGTGGTGCCCGAACCCAGCCCCCAGCAGCGGCCCACCTTGTCGGCGACTTCCTGGGAGATCAGCTTCGCCGCCCAGCCATTCATCGAGCCGTAGCCGGTGGCATAGACGATCAGGTCAGCCGGCAGGCGGGTGCCATCGTTGAGCACCACGGCGTCGGCTTCGATGCGCTCCACGCCAAGCCCCGGCGCGCTCTTGAGCTTGATGGTGCCGTCGGCGATCAGTTGCGAGGCGCCGACGTCGATGTAATAGCCCGAGCCGCGCCGCACGTACTTCATGAACAGCCCCGATTCGTCATCGCCGAAATCGAGCATGAAACCGGCCTTGCTCAGGCCCTCGTAGAAGTCCTTGTCACGCTCCTTGATGGCGTCGAACACCGGCTGGTGGAAGCTGGGCATGACCTTGTACGGAATCGAGGCAAACAGCATATCGGCCTTGTCGGTGGTCAGCCCGCTCTCCACGGCGTCTTCGGAGTACAGCCCGCCGAACACCAGATCCATCAGGCTGTCGGAGCGCACGATGTGGGTCGAGGAGCGCTGGACCATGGTCACCTCTGCGCCGTTCTCTACCAGGTCCGCGCAGATGTCGTGGGCCGAGTTGTTGGCGCCGATGACCACTGCGCGCTTGCCGCGCCAGGCATCGCCACCGGGGTGGCGGCTGGAATGATGCTGCTGGCCCTTGAAGCTTTCGGCACCCGGATAGCTCGGCACGTTGGCAACGCCGGACATGCCGGTGGCAAGGATCAACTGGGTCGGGTGCAGGGTCAGGCGCTCGCCGTTGCGCTGGACTTCCACGGTCCAGGTGCCGCTCTGCTCGTCGAAGCTGGCGCCGATGCACTCGGTGCGGGTCCAGTAGTTGAGCTCCATGACTTTGCTGTACATCTCCAGCCAGTCGCCGATCTGGTCCTTGGGCGTGAACACCGGCCAGTGATCGGGGAAGGGCAGGTAGGGCATGTGGTCGTACCAGACCGGGTCGTGCAGGCACAGCGACTTGTAGCGGCCGCGCCATTGATCGCCGGGGCGCTCGGCCTTGTCGATGATCAGGGTAGGCACGCCCATGCGCTTGAGGCGTGCCGCCAGCCCCAGGCCGCCCTGGCCGCCGCCGACGATCAGGCAGTAAGGTTGAGTGGTAATGCCTAGGGAGGCTTCTTCATCGCGGCGGCGCTCAGCCCAGTTGCGTTTGTCAGGGTGGCCATGGCCGTGGGTGGCCCCAAGCGGGCGGCGGCGGCCGTTGGGTTCCTCGAACCCCTTGAGTTCACGCATGGTGGTCAATAGCGTCCAGCACAGGCCGTTCTTAAGGCGCACGTAGCCCTTGCCGCGAGCGGTATCGGTTTCCAGGCTGATCCAGCCTTCGAGCACGCCGTTGTCCAGCGTGGCGTCGCCTTCGACTTTCCAGCCCTGCGGGCGAGTCTGTTCAAGGCGGGTTTCGAGCATGTCCCGGATGGCGGGCTTGCCTTCCAGAGTGACGAGGTTCCAACTGAACAGCAGCAGGTCTCGCCAGTAGCACTCTTCACTGAACAGGCCGAGGGTGGCATCCAGATCGCCCTGGCCGAGCGATTGCTCCAGGCGTTCGAGCCAGTCGGTGAGCTGGGCAGTGGGGTTCTGTAGCGGGGTTTCGATCGCGACATTCATGGGGCTTCTCCCTGTTTTTTGTTTTTGTGGCGACAGGGCTGTCAGCAAGGGCCGGGCCATCTCGCTGAAAGGCGCTTTGTAGAGGGCGTGCGAGCCGATCTGCCAGACGACGGCGGGGATGCCGCCGGCGTGAATGTCACGAATTCGGGAATGGCGCAGGACAAATTGTCACCCCTGCAGCGCTGGTGACGATAACCGACCGGTAATCCGCCCATGCCGCGGCATTTGTTCTAAGCTGCCCATTCAAGTTGTGTCGCAATCGCAGCGGAGAACAAGAACAATGACATCTGCCTTGATCAGCGCCCATGCCCAGCAGGTGCTGCAAGCGGTGCATGGCTCGGCCCAGACGCAGGGCCATGGTCCGATGGCCGACGCCGCCATCACCCGCTCATGGCGCCGATGCCTGGACCAGCACCAGCTCGATCCGGCCAGCCAGCGTGCGCCCAATGTGGTCGAACACCCGCGCTTGCAGGATCACCGTGCGCCGCTGGAACACATCATCGCCGTGGCCCGCTGGCAGATGAGCAGCCTGCATCAGCAGCTGGGTGGCGACGGCCATGTGGTGCTGCTGACCGACGCCCAGGGCGTGGTGATCGACAGTGTGTTCAATGAGGCCGAGCGGGTGGATTTCCAGCGCGCCGGGCTGTGGATGGGCGCGATGTGGAGCGAGGACATCGAAGGCACCAATGGCGTGGGCACCTGCCTGGTGGAACGTCAGCATGTGACGATCCGCCGGGATGAACATTTCCGTGGCCGTCACGCGGGCCTGACCTGTTCGGCAAGCCCCATCTTCGACGCCCGCGGCGAACTGCTGGCGGTGCTCAACCTGTCCAGCGCCCGTGAAGAGCACAGCCTGCACCAGCGCTTCCAGGCCATGGCGCTGACCAATCTTTCCGCCAAGCTGATCGAAAACTGTTTTTTCCTCGGTCACGAGCCCCATCGCTATCTGTTGCGGTTTCACCCCGAGGCGCGGTTCGTCGGGTTGTTGGGGGAGGGCTTGTTGAGTTTTGACGACACTGCGCGGATCTGTTCGGTCAATCAGGCGGCGCTGGATCTGTTGGGACTGGCCCGTGAACAATTGGTTGGACAGCCCCTGACGCTGTTGCTCGAATCGCCCCTTGAGCAGTTGCTCGCCCACGCGAGCCCGCAACCTGGCCTGTGCTGGCCGCTGCGCCTGGCTGACGGGCGCCTGTTCTATGGCCAGTTGCGCGAGCCGGTTCGCACCCCCGCAAGACCTGCGGCCGAGCTGCCAAAAATCCTCGACACCCGAGTGTGCCTCGAAGACCCGCGTCTGCAGCGCGGTCTGTCCCGCGCATTGCGGGTGCTGGAGCGGGACGTGCCGGTGTTCCTGCATGGCGAAACCGGCACCGGCAAGGAGGCGTTCGCCGCAGCGCTGCACCGCGCCAGCTCCCGGGCGCGCCAGCCGTTTGTGGCAATCAACTGTGCGGCCATTCCTGAAACACTGATCGAGAGCGAACTGTTCGGCTATCGCGGCGGCAGTTTCACCGGGGCGCGCAAGGAGGGCATGGTCGGCAAGCTCGAGCAGGCCCATGGCGGCATCCTGTTTCTCGACGAAATCGGCGACATGCCGCTGGCCCTGCAAACCCGTTTGTTGCGGGTGCTGGAAGAGCGTCAGGTGGTGCCCCTGGGCAGCGCAACGGCCCGTGCGGTGGATGTGCGGCTGATCAGCGCCAGCCATCAGGACCTGCAAGCCAGCGTGGCCGAAGGGCATTTTCGTGAAGACCTGTTTTACCGGCTGGGCGGGTTCACCGTGCAACTGCCGCCTCTGCGTGAACGCTCGGACAAAGGCAGCCTGCTCGATCTGTTGCTGCGTGAAGAGGCGGCGGGTAGCGCGATCACCCTGGAACCGGGCGTGCGCGAGCATCTGTTGGCACAACCCTGGCCTGGCAACGTGCGCCAACTGCGCACTTGTCTGCGCACTCTCGTGGCACTGGCATGGGAAGGGCTCGTCAGTCTCGAAGACGTCGTCGAACTGCTGCCGGGAGCAACTACGCCGCGTACATTGGGGGAGGATCCGCTCGGCACTTCAGAGCGACAGACCCTGTTGACGCTGATCGACGAGGAGCACTGGCACATCGGCCGGGTGGCCGAGCGTCTGGGAATCAGCCGAAATACCTTGTATCGCAAACTCAAGCAGCACGGCATTGCCCGGCAGGGATCGGCCCAGGGCCAATAGCCTTTGGGGCAGTTCTGCCAGCCGGATGAGCCCCGCCAGACATCGGCGGGGCCCGGTCGCGTCAGCTCAGGGCGACCTTGGGGAAGTCCACAGGGATATTCAGGGCGACGTTGATGTAGTTGGTGAACAGGTTCAGCGCGATATGCGCCATGATCTCCACGACCTGCTCATCGCTGAAGCCGGCGTCGCGCAGGCCGGTGACGTCCTGATCGGTAATCTGTGCGCGCTGTTCGACCACTTTCAGGGCGAAGGTCAGAGCGGCAGCAGTCTTGGCATCGTTAGCCTTGCCGATCTGCGCAGCCGACATTTCAGCGGACGTCGCACCGGCTTTCTGACCGAGCACGGTGTGGGCCGCCAGGCAGTATTCGCAGCGGTTGCGATTGGCGATGGCCACGGCGATCTGCTCGCCGAGCTTGGCGCCCAGCGTGCCTTTGCCCAGTGCGCCGAAAGCAGCCCACATGCTCTGCAGGGCCACCGGAGAGTTGGACACGGCCTTGAACATGTTCGGCGTAGCGCCGAATGCCTGGTGGATCTGGGCCAGGATCGGCTGGCTGGCGGCAGGGGCGTTTTGGGTCTGAAGGTTTACACGGGACATATCGATCTCCTGAGAAGTGGGTGCTGTGTGATACAGCGTGGCCAGTCTAGGAAAAGTTGCTGTATGATTGGGATCAATACATTCACTAAACATACCCATTAGTACAAATGCAGACACTGCCCCCACTGGATCGACTTTCAGGCATCCTCGAACGCTTTCGGGTTCAGGCTCAGCTCTATCATTCGGGTGCCCTGTGCGGAGTAACGACCTTTTCCGCGAGTGAAGGGTATGGCTACCTGCATGTCCTGCGCCGTGGCGAGTTGCAGGTGAGCCACCCGGGCGACCGTCGTGGGCTGGGCTTGCTGCGATTCGATGAGCCGACGTTGCTGCTGTACCCACGGCCCTTGACCCATCGCTTTCACAATCCGCCGCAAGAGGGTTCGGACTTCACCTGCGCGCGGCTGAGCTTCGATGGCGGCGCCTACAATCCCCTGGCCCGGGCGTTGCCAGCGCTGGTGGCGATACCCCTGGCCCGGGTACCGGGGCTGGAGATGGCCCTTGAGTTGTTGTTCTCAGAGACCGATCAACTGCGCTGCGGCCAGCGACTGCTGGTGGACCGCATCTTCGAGGTGGTGGTGATCCAGTTGATGCGCTGGTTGCTCGACCATCCTCAGGAAGCCGGGGTGCAACCGGGCTTCATCACCGGGCTGTCGGACCCGCGCCTGGCCCGGGCCCTGGTGGCCATGCATGACGCACCGGGGGAGAACTGGTCGCTGGAACGCATGGCCGGCTGTGCGGGGATGTCGCGCACGGCCTTCGCCAATCGCTTTCGCGAGGTGGTCGGGCAGACACCTGCGGATTATCTGGGTGACTGGCGCATGGCATTGGCCCAGGGGCGACTGCGCGCCGGGCAGCCGATCAAGTTGCTGGCCGAGGAGCTGGGCTACGCCAACCCCTCGGCGCTGTCGCGGGCATTCGCGGCCAAGGTGGGGATGTCGCCACGGGAGTGGCTGGCCAAGGCGGCGCAAGAGGCCGACGTCTGAGGAGGTTGCGATGAAACAACTGCTGATCATCGGCATCGGTGCAGGGAATCCTGAATACATCACGATTCAAGCGGTCAAGGCGCTCAACCGGGCCGATGTGGTTTTCCTGATGGACAAGGGCTCGGACAAGGTCAAGCTCAACGACCTGCGCAGGGACATCTGCGAGCGCTACATCGAGCACGGCAATTATCGGATCGTCGAGGCGCTGAATCCCGAGCGGCGGCGCGAGGCTGCGGATTACCGGCGGGCGGTTGACGATCTGAACGCGCAAAAGCAGCAGACCTTCGAGCGTCTGATTGCCGAAGAACTGGCCGATGGGGAGTGTGGGGCCTTTCTGGTGTGGGGCGACCCGTCGCTGTACGACAGCACCATCCGCATTGTGGATGCGATCATCGAGCAAGGCCGGCACGACATTGCCTACGAGGTCATCCCCGGCATCACCAGCGTTCAGGCGCTCACGGCCCGGCACCGCGTACCGCTCAACAGTATCGGGCAATCGGTCGAGATCACCACCGGGCGGCGTGTGGCCAAGGGCCTGACCGGAGATGCCGAGAGCGTGGTGGTGATGCTGGACGCCGAGAACAGTTGGCAGACCCTGGTGGATCAGGACCTGGATATCTATTGGGGGGCGTACCTGGGGACGCCGGATGAGATCCTGATTGCCGGCAGGTTGAAGGACGTCGCCGACGAGATTCAGCGCGAGCGCAGCGCGGCTCGGCAGCGGCATGGCTGGATCATGGATACCTATTTGCTCAAGCGAAGGGATTAGGCAACCCCCGTAGCAGTCCGGCTCGCCGGCGACAGCGTCCTCAAGATCGCCCCCGCGGGCAAGCCCGGCTGCTACGGGTTTGGTGTCGAACGTAGAATTTGCGTACATCCATTTGTCTGTAGCAGTCCGGCTCGCCGGCGTCAGCGGTTTCGAGATCGGCGACGCCGGCAAGCCGGACTGCTACGGGTTTGGTGTCGGACCTGGCATTTGCGTACCCCAATGCTTCGTAGCAGCCGGGCTTGCCCGCGGGGACGGGCTTGAGGGCACTATTGCAGTTGGGTCAGGCGCGTTTACCCAGGCGCCAGATCAGCAGCGCCGCCAGTAGCTGGCTGATGGCGTAGAAGGTAAACAGGCCTTGGGCCGTCCACTGGGCGTCGATCAGCAAGCCGGCTGCAGCGGGGGAGACGATTGAACCCAGGCGCCCGGCCGCCAGCACCAGACCCACGCCGCGGGTGCGGATGGCAGTGGAAAACGCCCGTGGCGCCAGCGTAAATAGCCCGGCAATCGCGCCATACAGCAACATACCGCTGCAAAAGCCCACCGCGCCCCCGAGCCAGCCCAGGCGGGTCGCGGGCACGATCAAGCCCATCAAGATCGCATCCAGCAACACAAACCCCAACAACAACCTGCCAACGCCTATTCGGTTGCCGCCCAAGCCCATCGCCAATGCACCGAGCATGCCGCCACTACTGAGCAACATGCCGCCTGCCGCGCCGTCCTTTTCGGAAAAGCCACTCTGAATCAGCAGCGTCGGCGTCCAGCTGGTCACGAAGTAGAAACTGAACATGATCAGAAACAGCGCCGTCGCCAAGGGCACCGTCAGTTGCCACTGGCCCGGGGCGAACAGTTGCCGGTAGTTCATCGACACCGAAGCAGGCCCTGAGCTGCGCTGACGGCGGGTGCCGAGCGCAAGAAATGCCTCGGACTCACGCAACCACAACACCCCGGTCAGCCAGCCGCCCAAGGTAATGCAGCCACCCGCCAGAAACACATAGCGCCAGCCTTCAGTGTCATTGAGCGTGTGAGCCAGCATGCCGCCCACGCTTGCGCCCAGCCCGAATCCCACCGACTGCAGGGCCACGGCAAGGCTGCGTCGCTCGGGGCTTGCATGTTCATGGGCCAGCACGTTGGCCCCCACCACGACCGCCCCGACGCCAAGCCCCGTCAGGCCACGCAGCAGCATCAACGAGTACAGGTTCTCGCTCCAGAACGACAACAGCATGCACAGACCGCTCAGCAGCAGCCCCATCAGCAACATCGGCCGGCGCCCATGACGGTCGGCAGCAGGCGCGGCGAACATCGACCCGCAGGCCATGCCCACCAGGCTTGCACTGAGCAGCACCCCAAGCTGCGAGCCGCTGAGCCCCCATTGCGCCGAGACGCTGTTGGCCGTGAACGCCATCGCCATGACGTCCAGCCCGTTGATGACGTTGAACAGCATGCAGAGGCTGACGATCGCCCACTGAAACGCCGACATGGAGATGGGGTTGATCCCTTCGCGCACCAATCACTTACTCTTGTTGTTGTGGCCTGTTCCATTGGCAGGTCCCGCTAGGGCAACCGCCACGTTCGCACGGCGCGCATGGTATCAATACTTGGCGCGCTGGCGTGTGTGTCATGAATGGCGATTGACGTTATTTCCAGCTTCTGGATATCTTGTCCAGATGAAAAAACACACCCCCGAACAACACGCCCTCATCGAACAGCTCGGCCACATCGCCAAGGGCCTGAGCGAGACCTTCAGCCCGTTCTGCGAAGTGGTGTTGCACGATCTGCGCGATCCTCAACATGCGATCCTGGCGATTCACAACAACCTCTCCGGGCGCAGCGAAGGCGACCCCGCCACGGAACTGGGCCTGGCGCGGATTGCCGACCCGGCCTATCCCCAGGTGATCGCCAATTACCCGAACCGCTTCAGCGATGGCCGACAGGTGAAAAGCACTTCGATTGGCATCAAGGACTCCACCGGCAAGTACGTTGCGGCGCTGTGCATGAACGTCGATCTCTCGGTTTTCCGGGGGCTGCAGGGCATGCTTGACCAGTTCAGTGCCTTTGGCGAAGACCGTCCCGAAGAAACGCTGGAGGTGGGCAGCGCAGAGCTGATACGTGGCCGCATCGACCAGTTTTCCGCACGCCTTGCCACCACGCCGCGCGCGCTAAAGGCGGCGGACCGGCGTGTGCTGATGCAGGAATTGCGCGAGGCCGGGCTGCTGGACATCCGCCGCTCGATGGAAACCGTGGCTGCGTACCTGGGGGTTTCCCGGGCGACGGTCTACAACGACGCCCGGTAAGGTTCAGGTTGGCTCAGGGCAGGGCGCTGACCTGTGCCAGCGCTTCGATTTCCACCAGATAGCCATGGTGCAATTCCGGCACCGGCACCACCACCCGGGCCGGGCGATGGTTGCCCAGGCGCTGGGCATAGACCCGGTCGAACTCCGGCCAATGCTCCACGCCCGCCACATACACCGTGACCTTGACCAAATCCTCCACCGAACAGCCGGCCGCCTCCAGAATGGCCAGCAGATTGTCGAGCATCAGCCCCACCTGTTGGGTGAACGGCGCGTCGAGGTGATGGCGCCCGTCGGGGCTGACCGGCAGTTGACCTGAAATGTGCAGCGAACCTTGATGGATGACTGCCTGCGAGTAATGCCCGGCAGGTGGTGAGGCGCGCTCGGTGGTCACGATGTGCATGGTGTCTTTCCTGGCCCCGGCGTTCATGAAGTGAGCAACGCCGCGTAGCGTTCGATGTCGACGTTGCCGCCGGTGATGATCACGCCCACGCGCTTGCCCCGCAGTTGCTCTTTCATCTTGCGCACCGCTGCCAGCCCCAGGCAGCCGGTGGGCTCGACCACTATCTTCATGCGCTGGGCGAAGAACTTCATGGCGGCCACCAGTTCAGCGTCGGACACCGTGACGATGTCGGTCACCCCGGCCTGAATGATCGGAAAGGTGTAGCGCCCCAGATGCTGGGTCTGGGCACCATCGGCCAGGGTCGCTGGGGTATCGATGTGGACGATCTCGCCCTTGCGCAGCGATTGCAACCCGTCATCGCCAGCTTCTGGCTCGACGCCATACAGCAGGCAATCCGGGGCCAGGGCGCGGGTGGACAGCGTCGTTCCCGAGAGCATGCCACCGCCGCCGAGCCCGACGAACAGCGCGTCCAGCGGGCCGGTGCTTTCCAGCAACTCCTTGGCGGCGGTGCCTTGTCCTGCCAGCACATCGGGGTGATCGTACGGAGGAATCATGGTCATCCCGTGTTCCAGCGCCAAGGCCCGGCCGATGGCTTCGCGATCCTCGGTGTAGCGATCGTAGAACACCACTGTCGCGCCGTAGCCCTGGGTCGCTGCCACTTTGGCCGCCGGTGCGTCGTTGGGCATGACGATGGTGGCGGGCATCTTCAGCAGCGCTGCCGCCAGTGCAATGCCCTGGGCGTGGTTGCCCGAAGAGAAGGCCACCACACCGCCCTTGCGTTGCTGTTCATCGAACCGGGACAGGGTGTTGAACGCTCCGCGAAACTTGAACGAGCCGGTGCGCTGCAGGTTTTCACACTTGAAGAACAGCTGCGCGCCGATTTCTTCGTCAATGGTGCGTGAGGTCAGGACCGGGGTCTGGTGCGCATGACCTTCGATGCGCGCGGCCGCATCCTGTACGTCTTTGAAGGTGGGTAGAGACAGTGAGTCCACAGCGATCTCCTCGGGTGCAGAGTGAATGGCGTTGCAAGACACATTATCCATATTTAGACGTTGTGTAAATTGGCGGGCGACAGCTGTGATCCGCCCGGGCTTTCCGGGGTATCATTGAGCCTCGATCAACGTCCCAGCCCGCCTGTACGGGGCACCTCCCAAGAGCCGCATACCTGATGCTATCCGCCGAGTTGAAATCCTTCCACATGGTTGCTCGCCTGGGCAGCATCACCCAGGCGGCGAAGAAGCTCGGCTTGAGCCAGCCCACCGTCACCACACAGATTCGCAACCTGGAAGCGCAATACGGGGTCGAGCTGTTTTATCGCGGCGGTCGTCGCCTGACGGTCAGCGAGGAGGGCGCCCGCCTGCTGCCGATGGTGCAGAAACTGCTGCAGCAGGAGGCCGACATCGAGTTCTTCCTGCGTAACAGCGGGCAGATGCAGGGCTGCCTGAGGATCGCGGCGACGGCGCCTTACTACGTGCTGGATCTGGTCCGGCGTTTTCGAGAGCGCTTCCCGCAGATCCAGGTGACCCTGGAAATCGGCAACTCGCAGCAAGTGGTCGAGGCGCTGGAGGAGTACCGGGTGGACCTGGCCGCGTCTTCGCAACTGGAGGACGACGGGCGATTCACCCAGTTGGTGCTTGGCCACGATCCTCTGGTGCTGGCGGTGCATCGCAGCCACCCGTTGGCGGTTCATTCGCGGCTGTCGCCTGCGGCCCTGGCCGGGCATTGCCTGCTGATGCGCGAGACCGGCTCCACGACGCGGATGCTCACCGAGCAGATGCTGCGCGCAGCAGGTGTGGCGCCTGGGCCAATGCTGGAGATTGGCAGCCGCGAGTCGATCCGTGAAGCGGTGCTGCGCAACATCGGCATCAGCGTGATTGGTCGCCATGAGGTGCCGGACAACCCGGATCTGCGCGTGGTGACGCTGGACGATGCGCCGATGATCCCCGAATATCTCTACTGTCTGCGCGAGCGTCGCCAGGCACGCCTGCCAGCGGCGTTCCTGAGCATTGCCCGGGAAACCTGCTAGCCCCGCCGTTTCACATCACAAAAATGCTGATACCACTATCGGCAGCTTTTGCCTTTTTGCCACGAAGCCTTCGCAAGCGGCGCTCAGGATAACCCTCGTTTTCTATCAAGCGAGGTTACCCCCATGGCCACTGTCGATCTGCAATTGCGCGACATTCATAAAGGCTTCGGCACGTTCAAGGCGCTGGACGGCGTGTCGCTGGATATCGCGGCGGGGGAACTGGTCTGCCTGCTGGGCCCGTCGGGCTGCGGCAAGACAACCTTGCTGCGCTGCATCGCGGGCCTGGAGCATCAGGATAAGGGACGCATTCACTTTTCCGGGCGTGATGTCTCGACCTTGCCGCCACAGGCCCGGGACTACGGCATCCTGTTCCAGTCCTACGCGCTGTTTCCCAACCTGACCGTCGGCCAGAACATCGCCTACGGTCTGTCGGGGCAGGGGCGCGAGGCCATTCGTGCGCGGGTTGCCGAAATGCTCGAACTGGTCGGTCTCGGTTCAAGCACCCACAAATACCCGGCGCAGCTCTCCGGCGGCCAACAGCAGCGCGTTGCCCTGGCGCGTGCCCTGGCGCCCAGCCCGTCACTGCTGTTGCTCGACGAGCCGATGTCGGCACTCGATGCGCGGGTGCGTGAGCACCTGTGCACAGAGCTACGGGGGCTGCAGCGCCAGCTCGGGATCACCACCCTGATGGTGACCCACAACCAGGATGAAGCCATGTTGATGGCTGACCGCATTGCGGTCATGAATCACGGCCGGGTGGAGCAGTACGCGACAGCGCAGCAGATCTACGACAAACCCGCGACTCCCTTCGTCGCCGAGTTCGTGGGCCAGGGGAACTGGCTGCCGTGCCATCGCGAAGGCAGCCAGGCCCGCGTGGGGCAGATCAGTCTTCGCCTGGCCCAGGCCGGCGGCAATGCCCAGGGCCGTCTGTTCTGCCGCCCCGAGGCGGTGATGATCAACCCCCAGGCGCAACAGGAAAACCAGTTCGCGGCGCGCATGCACGAGATGACCTTTCTCGGCAATCGCTGCCGTGTGAGCTTCGAACTCGATGACTTGCCGGGCCACGCGCTGCTGGCCGAGATGGCGCCGGAAGCCATGCCGCTGTTGCAGGGCAACCGGATTCGGGTCGCCATGCCCCCGCACAGCCTGCAGGTGTTCGTCTGATGGAACAGGTAAGCACCCTGTCGGCGCAGGCGACAAGCACTCGCCGATCCGAAGACCTGACCGACCGCCTGTTCATCCAGGGCGGCCAATGGCTGATGCTGGTTCTGCTGGTGCTGGCCGTGGTCCTGCCGCTGCTGGCCATGATCTGGCGCGGGCTTGCCGGTGATGCGCAGCAGGGCGGGGGGCTGGCTGCGGCGGCGGAGCTGTTCGGCGGTGCCAACTTTCGCTGGCTGCTGGGTAACAGCCTGACCAGCGCCATGACCGTGGTGATGATCGTTGTGCCATTGGCCTACGGTTTCGCCTATGCCCTGCAGCGCACCTGTATCCCGGGCAAGGGCGTGTGGCGTGGCATCTCGTTGCTGCCGCTGCTGGCGCCGTCGATGTTGCCGGGGATCGCGCTGATCTACCTGTTCGGCAACCAGGGGCTGCTGCGGGGCTGGGTCGCGGACAACATCTATGGTTTCTGGGGCATCGTGCTGGGTCAGGCGATCTACACCTTTCCCCATGCCTTGATGGTCCTGCTCAGCGCGCTGGCACTGGCCGACGCAAGGCTGTTCGATGCGGCGTCGAGCATGGGGGCTTCGCCGTGGCGCGCCTTTCGCAGCATCACCTGGCCGAGCAGCCGCCAGGGCGTGTTCGCGGCCGGCTGCCTGGTGTTCACCCTGTGCGTCACCGATTTCGGCGTGCCGGTGGTGGTCGGTGGCGACTATCAGGTGTTGGCCCTGGAAGCCTACAAGGCAGTGCTCGGCCAGCAACAGTTCGGCCGCGGCGCGCTGATCGGCATGTTCCTGCTGCTGCCGGCACTGCTCAGTTTCGCGGTGGACTTGTGGTTGCGCCGTCGCCAGCGCGATGCGATGAGTGGCCGTGCGCAGATCTATCATCCCAAGCCCCACCGCCGTCGCGACGCAGGCTTCCTGCTGCTGGTCGCACTGGTCAGTGCAGCGTTGCTCGGAGTGTTTGGGATGGCGGTGTATTCGTCGCTGGTCAAGTTCTGGCCGTACGACCTGTCCCTGTCGCTGAACAACTACGGTTTCTCCGAATTGCCTGGCGGCTGGCTCGCCTACCGCAACAGCCTGCTGCTGGCCGGTGCCTGCGCGCTGTTCGGCGGTGCGCTGATCTTCACCGGCAGCTACCTGCTGGAGAAGACCCGCCAGACTCGCCTGACCCAGGTATTGCGCCTGCTCTGCTTCATCCCCATGGCGGTGCCGGGGCTGGTGCTGGGTCTGGGCTACGTGTTCTTTTTCAACCTGCCGGCCAATCCGCTGCACGCGCTGTACGGAAGCATGACGCTGCTGGTGATCTGCACCGTGGCGCACCTGCTGACCACCGCGCAAATGACCACCGCCACTGCGCTGCGCCAGCTCGACGGCGAGTTCGAGGCGGCAGCGCTGTCGCTCAAGGTGCCGATGTACCGCCACTTCCTGCGTGTGACCTTGCCGATTTGCCTGCCCGCACTGCTGGACATCATCCGCTACCTGTTCGTGTCGGCCATGACCACGGTGTCGGCGGTGATCTTCCTCTACAGCCCGGACACGGTGCTGGCGTCGGTTGCCGTGCTGAACATGGATGACGCCGGCAGCGTCGGCGGTGCCGCCGCCATGTCCACCCTGATCCTGCTCACATCCGCGGGCGTCTCGCTGCTGCTCGCCCAGGTTTCGCGCGGCTTGCTCAAGCGTTCCCAGGCCTGGCGCGTGGCGCCCGGTCATTGATGCGCTAACCCGGCACGAACTCTCTGATCGTCTTCTCAATCAAGCCCATTTCCCCACAGGAGCTCTCCCATGTTCAAACCCGTTGTCGTGCTCACCAGCCTGCTCGCCGCCATGACCCTGCAAGCCCAGGCAGCCACTGAACTGACCGTCTACACCGCGCTGGAAGTCGAGCAGCTCAAGCCTTATCAGGAGGCGTTCGAGAAGCAGAACCCCGACATCCGCATCAAGTGGGTGCGCGACTCCACCGGCATCGTCACGGCCAAGCTGATGGCCGAGAAAGACCGTCCCCAGGCTGACGTGGTCTGGGGCTTGGCGGCATCCAGTCTGGCGATCCTGGACAAGCAGGGCATGCTCGACGCTTATGCGCCCAAGAACCTGGATCAGATCAGGGCCAACTACCGCGACAGCGCCAACCCGCCGTCCTGGGTCGGCATGGACGTCTGGGCCGCGAGCATCTGCTTCAACACCGTCGAGGCGCAGAAGCAGGGTCTGCCCAAGCCAACCAAGTGGGAAGACCTGGCCGATCCGGTCTACAAGGGCAAGATCATCATGCCTAACCCGGCGTCCTCCGGGACCGGCTACCTGGACGTCAGCGCCTGGCTGCAGACCTTTGGCGAAGACGGCGGCTGGGCCTACATGGACAAGCTGCACCAGAACATCGGCCAGTACACCCACTCCGGCTCCAAGCCCTGCAAGCAGGCGGCGGCGGGTGAGTTCCCGATCGGCATTTCCTTCGAATACCCGGCCGTGCAGCTCAAGCGCAAGGGCGCGCCACTGGACATCGTGCTGCCCAAGGAAGGCCTGGGCTGGGAGATCGAGGCCACTGGCATCATCAAGGGGACTGCCCATCTGGATGCCGCGCGCAAGCTTGCAGACTTCTCTGCCAGCCGCGAGGCCATGAACCTCTACAAGGCCAACTTCGCGGTGCTGGCCCAGCCTGGCCTGGCCGAGCCATTCCAGGAGCTGCCGGCCGACTACGAACAGCGCCTGATCAAGAACGACTTCAACTGGGCCTCGGAGAACCGCGACCGCATCCTCGCCGAATGGCGCAAGCGCTATGACGGCAAGTCCGAGCCTGTGAGCAAGTGATCAACGGGCGTCACCCGTCATCCGGGTGACGCCCTGATCTATCCCGCCGCTGTGGCGGTTCTCTTTCAGTTCAGGAGTTTCTCAATGAGTCAGCACGACTGTGACTTGCTGATCGTCGGCGCGGGCATTCTGGGGCTTGCCCATGCCTGGGCGGGTGTTCGCCGTGGTCTGAAGGTGCGGGTCTTCGAGCGCAGCGACCGGCCCCTGGGCGCTTCGATCCGTAACTTCGGCCAGGCATTGGTCACCGGCCAGGCGCCGGGGCCAATGCTTGACCTGGCGCGCCAATCCCACGGTTTGTGGGGCGAACTGGCCGACGCTGCCGGTCTGGCCTTGAAAAAACAGGGTTCGTTGATCTTTGCACGCAGCGAGGCCGAAGAAGCGATGCTTGAGGCGTTCTGCAGAGGTCGCGCCCGCGAGCAGGGCTATCGCGTCGAACTGCTGCGCGGCGCTGCGTTGCAGGATCTGTACGATGGCCGCTTCGTGCACCATCGCGCCGCCTTGCACGGCCTGGATGACCAGCAGCTGTTTTCTCGCGAGGCCTTGCCGCAGATCGTCGATTACCTGCGTGGGCTGGGGGTCGAGTTCCACTTTTCGACCCTGGTGAGGGATGTCGAAGCAGGTGCTGCGTTGACCACGGCTGGCCGCTTCAAGGCACGGCATGTGGTGGCCTGCTCGGGGCACGATTACCAGACGCTGCTGGCCGAGCAGATAGCGACGTTGAAGCCTTCGGTGTGCCGCTTGCAGATGCTGCGCGCTCGCCTGGAGCAACCTCTGGACCTGCAGCATTCGGTACTCACGGGCTTGAGCTGTGTCCATTACGGCGCGTTCTCCGACCTGCCGGAGGCCGAGTCGATCCGCACGCAGATTCGGCGCGACACCCCTGAACTGGAAACCCATGGCATCCATTTGCTGGCAAGCCCCACGCCCTACGGCGAACTGATCATTGGCGACTCCCATCACTACGGCAACGACGCCGAGCCGTTCAACGACGAAGCCGTCGACCGTCTGATGATCGACCTGGCCGAACACACCCTGGGTGGGCGGCTCCAGGTGCTGGAACGCTGGCAAGGGGTGTATGGCAGCCGTGGGCCGGGGCCGTTCAGTGTCTTGCAAGTCGGTGATACCGTGACTGCGGTACTGATGCACACCGGGCTTGGCATGAGTGTCGGCCTGGGGCTGGGCGAGCGCACGGTGGCGGCGTTGCTGGGGGAGGGGCGCTGGCCTGACGCGATGTCGGGGTAGGGTGTGGCTGAACGCGGTTGAGTGCACCGTGAGGATTTATTACCGGCACCGGGAGCATCCGTGAACTAAGCTGCGGGATCGTGCGAGGCGCATTTTCGACGGTACGCGCAAGATGCCTCCCGGGTTGGCCATCCCTGAAGCAAGGGCTGCCAATCAACGACGTACCACCTGCATCGGGTCGATGACCAAGGACGTCAGAGGTTGCGTATGTTCAAGCGTCACTCGGGCTGGTTCATGTCGCTCCTGATCACGGTCTGCCTGCCCCCCGGCGTCGCGCTCGGAGCCGAGGGCTGCAATCACCTGACGGCCACCGGCAACGCCGAATATCCCCCGTACCTGTGGCGCGATCCGCAGAACCCGCAACGGTTGATCGGTGCCAACGCCGAGTTGCTCAAGCAGTTGGGCACCCGGCTGGGGCTCGACATCGACGTGGTGTATGCCGGCCCCTGGTCGCGAGCGCAGGAGGAGGTGCGGGCAGGGCGCATCGACATGCTGGCCGGGTATTTCCTCACCCAGGCGCGCCAGCAGGTGGTGGACTTCATCGATCCGCCGTTTCTGGTGACCTCCAGCCGGGTCTGGGTGCGGCGCGACGAAACGCTGGTCTACCGGGGCTGGAACGACCTGATCGGGCACAGCGGCGGCACCCTGGTCAACAACAGCAACGGCCAGGGCTTCGACGATTTTGCCCGGGCCAATCTGTCCCTCGAAGCCGTGCCGACCGCCACCCAGGCTTTCCAGAAGCTGATCCTCAAGCGCAATGACTACGTGATCTTCGAGTACTACCCCGGCATGGCGCTGGCCCGCACGCTGGGCATCGAGGACGTGGTGCAGGCCCTGGAGCCGCCAGTGAGTAGCGAAGGGCTCTATCTGGCGCTGTCGCGCAGTTCGACCTGCATGACTACGGCGCTGCGCGAGCGGGTTGCCGCGCAGATGCAGGAAATCGTCTCGGGCCCTGTGCCACAGGCGCTGTTGAAGGCCAATCTGGAACTCTGGGGTTCGCAACAGCGCCAGGCGGTGAAACCCTGAGTGCTATCCGTGTTCAGAAAGGGCGGCCTGATTGACGGCGTCTTCCATTGCCCTGATCCAGGGCTTATCGCCGACGCTTTGTGCCAGCAATCGCGCGCCCAGCATGGCGGCGAACAGCACCATGGCCTTGTTCTGGTCCGGGATCGCTGGCGGGTTGTCGGTGCTTGCCGGGGCCATGGCATCGAGAAAGCTGTCGAACAGGGTTTTCGTGCCTGAAACGTAGGCGTCGGCACAGGCCTGGTCCACTTCGCCTGTGGCCACGGAGCCTGCGAACATCAGCATCGGGCAGTGCAGGGGGGATGAGCGGTTGTGCAGGTACTGGCGCACCATCGCTGTGCCTGGGTGTTCCAACTGGCTGTCGGCGCGCTGGCGAACCTGCTGCCAGCCCCCTCTGGACTGATCGAAGGCCAGGGCGAAGGCTTCGGCCACCAACGCATCCTTGGACTCGAAATGCTTGTAGAAGCCGCCGACGGTCATGTCGTTCGCCGCCATGATCTGCGCCACGGAAACGTTCTCCACCCCTGATTCCCGAAACATCCGGCAGGCGGTCTCGACGATGCTGGCGCGATTCTCCTGCGCTTTTTCCTTTGAAGAACGTCCCACGATGCACTCCCGCATTTGATATTTCTGAGCGCTTGCTGAAATAGATTATGTCGATTATCTTAATTTCTCAACAGGTATTGCCTGTCTCGTCTGATCCCTTTCCCAAGGAGTTGCCCATGCCACTGGTACGAATCGACATCATCAAACAGAACGACCCGGCTCACCTGCAGAAGATCGGGCAGGTCGTCTACAACTGCATGAAGGAGACCATCAACGTTCCGGACCATGACAACTTTCAGGTGCTGACCGAACACGAGCGCGACCGCCTGGTGTATGACGCGCAGTACCTGGGGATCCAGCGTTCGGATGGCCAGGTGTTCATCCAGATCACCCTCAACGAAGGGCGCACAGTGGATCAGAAGAAAGCCCTGTACCACGCCATTGCCCATCGTCTGAAGGAAGTTGCGGGGGTGAGGCTGGAAGACGTGTTCATCAGCCTGGTGGAAGTGCGTAAGGAGAACTGGTCATTCGGCAATGGCGTGGCGCAATACGCGACCTGACTCGATGCATCTCGTAGGAGCGCGCTTGCCCGCGACCGCGCCGGGTCAGACACCGCGATGTTGAATGACACACCGCCGTCGCGGGCAAGCGCGCTCCTACAGGTTTGTGGCGTGTTCGAAAGGCCGTAGCAGCCGGGCTTGCCCGCGGGTCGATCTTGAGGCCGCCCCCGCCGGCAAGCCGTGCTGCTACGGGTTTTGGCGTCGTTCCCGACTGCATGCCCACCCCAATTCCCGTAGGAGCGCGCTTGCCCGCGACGGCGCCGGGTCAGACACCGCGATGTTGGATGACACACCGCCGTCGCGGGCAAGCGCGCTCCTACAGCGTTGGTCACTGGCGCGCGGGATTTCACTGGGCGACGATCAGCTCGATGGTCAGCCCGGGGGCGAGGCTGACCCAGAGCTGGCGATCACTGAGCTCGTCGCTTTCGCTGATCTGGTAGGCAATGCCATGGTTGCGCAGGCGGCTGATGATAGCGTCCCACTGGTTCAGGTCATCGATGCGCAGGGCGATGTGGTCGATGCGCGGGGTCACGCGCGCAGCGGGCAGGCCGCCGGTGGCCTGGGTGAGGTGTATCAGCGGGCGGTCCTGATGATAGAGCCAGGCGCCCGGCACGCCGAACCCTGGCCGTGGGCCGAGGGTCAAGCCCAGTACCTGCGTGAAAAACCCGACAGTCTTGTCGAGCTCCGGGGTGACGATGTTGGCGTGATCCAGATGCATGTGCGTGCCCAGGTCGTTGAATGA
This sequence comes from Pseudomonas sp. NPDC090203, assembly GCF_044746765.1. Classification (NCBI taxonomy): domain Bacteria; kingdom Pseudomonadati; phylum Pseudomonadota; class Gammaproteobacteria; order Pseudomonadales; family Pseudomonadaceae; genus Pseudomonas; species Pseudomonas sp. NPDC090203. The sequence continues at coordinate 499,144 of NZ_JBIVCV010000003.1, read as the reverse complement.
AGTTGCGCCATTCTGCAAATCCGCCGGGCATTTGATAATTGACCTGACGGTTGATGGATTATCAAATTAACTGGAAAAATCCCGCTGTTAACCCAATCAGACCGATCAGTTTAAATGCTGTTCGACCCACCCGCCTGCTCAAACCGCTCACGCAAGAAATCCAGCAGCGCCCGCACCCGTGGCGCCAGGTAGCGACTGCGGGGATAGAGCGCATACACCGGCGCTTCGGCGGTTTGCCACTCGGGCATGACCCGAACCAGGCGGCCTGCTGCCAGATCGGCGCGGATGTCCCAGATCGATTTGAGCGCGATACCGTGGCCGTCGATTGCCCACTGCCGTGCCAGCGCGCCGTCATTGGTTTCGCGGGCAGCTTCCAGCGGCACCTTGAAAACGATCATTTCATCTTCACTTTGCAGCCGCCACTCGCTGGCCCATCCCGATTGCCCCGACACGATGTGCTCGAAATCAGCCAGTTGCCGTGGATGCAAGGGCGTGCCCCTGCGTTGCAGATAACCCGGTGCGGCGCACAGCACGCGGTGGTTGTCGGCCAGTTGCCGGGCAATGAGCGAGCTGTCCGGCGGCACACCGAAACGGATCAGCAGATCGACATCGTCGGCGATCAGGTGTGACAGCGAATCTGACAGCAGCAGGGCGGGCACCACCCCGGGATAGCGCGCCGTGAATTCATCAAGCCATGGATTGAGCACGTGACGCCCGAAGTCCGATGTGGCCGAGAGACGGATCTTCCCGCGAATTTCCTTTTTCTCCGCCGACAATGCAGCCCGTGCATCGTCCAGCGCCTGCAAGGCCTGACGGCAATGTTGCAGGTACAGCCGCCCCTCATCGGTCAGCCTCAATTGGCGCGTGGTGCGTTCGAACAGGCGGGTAGATAGCGAAGCCTCCAGCTTGAGCAGTCGGGCACTGGCCGCGGCCGGCGACAGCCCTAGCTTGCGGCCGGCGGCGGAGAGTCCGCCCAATTGCGCAGCCTCGACGAACAGGCGTATGGCTTCCAGGTTGTCCATGATTATTCCGCTATTTTTGAAAATCCATCAAAGACTAGCCCAATTATCAAACCCCGTACCTGATTGCAGACTGAGCCCATCCCCTCTCACTCGCTCAGGAAACTCACCATGACAACGTCTTCTTCGTTATTCACCCCCATCCAGTTCGCCGGCCTGAACGCCGCTCACCGCGTCGTGATGGCGCCCATGACCCGCGCTCGCAGCAGTCAGCCCGGCGATGTGCCCAACGCGCTGAACGCGCAGTACTACGCCCAGCGCGCTTCGGCGGCATTGATCGTCACCGAAGCGAGCCAGATCTCGCCTCAAGGCAAGGGCTACTCATTCACCCCCGGCATCTACAGCGATGCCCAGGTCGAGGGCTGGCGTGGCGTGACCCAGGCCGTTCACGCCGAAGGCGGGCGGATTTTCCTGCAACTGTGGCATGTGGGGCGTATGTCCCACCCGGACTTTCATCAGGGCGAGCTGCCGGTGGCGCCGTCAGCAGTGCCGTTTGAAGGCCAAATCTGGAAAGTTGACCCGGCCACAGGACTCGGCGCCATGGTCGATTGCCCGACGCCCCGGGAACTGAGCCGCAGCGAGATCGCGCAGATCGTCGATGATTTCCGTCAGGCCGCTCGCCGCGCCATCGACGCGGGCTTCGACGGTGTGGAAGTGCACGGCGCCAACGGTTACCTGATTGACCAGTTCCTGCGCACCACCTCCAACACCCGCACCGACGAATACGGTGGTTCGCGCAGCAATCGCCTGCGTTTTCTGCGGGAAGTGATCGATGCGATCAGCGACGAAATCGGTGCCGAGCGCACCGCGATTCGCCTGGCGCCGTTCTTGACCGCCCGTGGGATGGACTGCCCGGACATTCTGCCGACCATTCTTGAAGCCGCGCAGTATCTGCAGGAAAAGGGCATCGGCTACCTGCACCTGGTCGAAGCCGACTGGGACGATGCGCCAGTGTTCACCGAGTCGTTCCGCCAGGCGCTGCGTGAACGCTTCGCCCGTCCGATCATCGTTGCCGGCAACTATGATCGCGCCCGCGCCGAGTGGGTGATCGCCAAGGGTTATGCGGACCTGGTGGCATTCGGCAGGGCATTCGTCGGTAACCCTGACCTGCCGCTGCGCCTGGAACGCGATCTGCCGCTGGCGTCCCTGGACCCTGCCACCTTGTTCGGCGGCAACGCCCAGGGCTACAGCGACTATCCCGCCGCCGCCACCGCCCAGGCCTGAGGCGCACATCCTGGCAGCGTACCGCGGTGCGCTGCTATTCCACCGCTTCGGCCACCCCTTGATCCTCACCCAGAAACCCGCCGCTCTGGTGCTGCCAGAGCCGCGCATACACGCCGTTCTTCTCCAGCAACTGGGCGTGGGTGCCCTGTTCGATGATCCGCCCGTCATCCATGACGATCAGCCGATCCATCGCCGCAATCGTCGACAAGCGGTGGGCGATGGCGATCACCGTCTTGCCCTGCATCATCTCATCCAGGCTTTCCTGAATCGCCACTTCCACTTCCGAATCCAGCGCGCTGGTGGCTTCGTCCAGCAGCAGGATCGGCGCGTTCTTGAGCATCACCCGGGCGATGGCGACACGTTGACGCTGGCCACCGGAGAGCTTGATGCCGCGCTCGCCGACCAGAGTGTCATAGCCGCTGTTGCCTTGCTTGTCGGTCAGTTGCGAGATGAAACCATCGGCCTGGGCATTGGCGGCGGCGCTGCGGATCTGCGCATCGGTGGCGTCGGGCCGGCCGTAGGCGATGTTGTCGCGGATCGAGCGGTGCAGCAGCGAAGTGTCCTGGGTGACCATGCCGATGGCGCCGCGCAGGCTGTCCTGGGTCACGTGGGCGATGTCCTGGCCGTCGATGCGGATCTGCCCGCTGTTGACGTCGTAGAAACGCAGCAGCAGGTTGATGAGCGTGGACTTGCCCGCGCCGGAGCGGCCCACCAGACCGATTTTCTCCCCCGGCTGGATGCTCAGGCTCAGGTCGTTGAGCACCTGGCGTTCGCCGTTGTAGTTGAAGCTGACCTTGTCGAAGGTCACCGCGCCGCCGGTGGTCTTGAGTTCGGTGGCGTCTGCGGCATCCTGCACTTTGGGGCCACGGGTCAGGGTCGCCATGCCGTCCTGAACGGTGCCGATGTTCTCGAACAGCGAGGTCATCTGCCACATGATCCAGTGCGACATGCCGTTGATGCGCAGCGCCATGGCGGTGATCGCCGCGACCGCACCGGTACCGACTTCGCCCTGATGCCACAGCCACAGCGCGTAGCCGCCGGCGCCCATGATCAGCGCGACCACCAGCGCCTGATTGACGATCTCGAACTGGCTGACCAGACGCATCTGGCGAAAGCCGGTCTGTTTGAAATCTTCCATCGCGGCACGGGCGAAATGCGCCTCGCGCTTGGAGTGGGAGAACAGTTTTACCGTGGTGATGTTGGTGTAGGCATCCGACACGCGCCCGGTCATCGAAGAGCGTGCATTGGCCTGCTCCTGTCCAACTTGCCCCAGACGCGGCACGAAGTACCACATGGCCACGCCGAACAGGGCGATCCAGGCCAGGAACGGCAGCATCAGTTTCAGGGCAAAGCCGCCCGCCAGCGCGATGATTGCAATGAAATACACGCCGATACCGGGTGCGATTTCGATCACGGTGAACAGCACTTCGCGCACCGCGAGGGCAGTCTGCATGACCTTGGTGGTCACGCGGCCGGAGAATTCGTCGGAAAAGAACGACAGGCTCTGGCGCAGCATCAGCCGGTGGAAATCCCAGCGCAGGCGCAGCGGCAGGTTGATCGCCAGCACCTGGTGCTGAACCATGGTACGCAGTGCAACCAGCAAGACGCTGGTCAGCAGGACCAGGCCGATGCCCCACAACACGCGGCTCTCCTGGCCGCCTGAATCGCCGCCGTTCTGCCACGCCGAAAGCAGGTCGACGACCTGTCCGAGGAAGGAAAACAGCCAGGCTTCGTAGATCGACACCCCAGCGCTGAGCAGTGCCAGTGCGAGGATATAACCCCGGGCGCCACGGGTGCAGGCCCAGAGGAAACGGGCCAGGCCGACGGGGGGCGGTGGCACCTCGTCAGGCGGAAAAGGGTCGAGCCAACGCTCAAACACACGAAACATACGGGTCTCCATAACCATCAAGTCATGGGGATTCTGCCATCTATCGGGTGGCTTGAGGGGATCAATGGCAAGGGCGCGTGCTGTCTGCCAGTGGCAGGCCTGTGATACGGCAGACAGTTCGCGCCCTGTACGCTGACCAGATCAGCCAGCGTGGATGCGGCACTATTGCCCTTTGGTGCGGCTGCTGTCTTGCGAGCCTTCACCGCCTGAGGTCTTGCTGCCGAAGCCCGAATTGCCGCCGCTACCGGCTTCGCCACCGGAGCCTGGCAGGGCAGTGCCCTTGGTGGCCTGGCCGTTGGTGCCTTCGGGGCTGGATGATTTATCCGTCGATGTGGATTTGCCGCTCGACGTCGATGCCGAGTTGCTCATGCCGCTGGAGGTGCTGCCTGGCGTGGTTTCAGCCATTACCGGCATTGCCAGTACACAGGTCAGGCCAGTCATGGCCATCAAGCAGGTCAGTTTCTTGTTCATTGGAATGACGCCTCATCGTTGGAAAAAACGGAGCAGGGCGATGGCGTCTTCGCCGATCGCAATATTGTTGTGACTGGCCGGCGCAGCGGAAAGGTTTGAAAAAATGCCGAATCTGCGATGAACGGTTGCAGCACTTCATGAATGAATGGAATGAGCCCGCGACTATTTATCGTTTGTCTTGCCCGGCAGCCCTCGCTTGAATGGACGCACTTTCACCAGGAACTGCGACAGGCCATGAATCAGGACTGCATCAGCCAATCGATCAACATCGTCCACCCCGTGGAACTGACCCATGGCCGCAACGCGCAGGTCTGGGACACCCACGGCAAGCGCTACATCGACTTCATTGCCGGCATCGGCGTGCTCAACCTGGGCCACTGCAACACCGCTGTGGTCGAGGCGATTCGCGAGCAGGCCGGGCGCATGGTCCACGCCGCGTTCAATGCCGTGCCCCACGATCAATACGGCGCGTACATGCGCGCCCTCGCGGGGTTCATTCCGGTCAGCTACCCGGTGTCCGGCATGCTCACCAACAGCGGCGCGGAAGCGGCGGAAAACGCCCTGAAGATCATCCGCGCCGCCACCGGCCGCGGGGCTGTCGTGGCCTTTGACGGTGGCTTTCATGGCCGCACCCTGGCGACCCTGAACCTCAACGGCAAGGTCGCGCCGTACAAACAGAAGGTCGGCAGCCTGCCGGGGCCGGTGTTTCACCTGCCATATCCAAGCGTCGACACTGGCGTCACCGCCGAGCAAGGGCTCAAGGCGCTGGAGCGGCTGATCAGCGTGGAGATCGATGTCGAGGAAATCGGTGCGATCTTCGTCGAGTCGGTGCAGGGTGAAGGTGGTTTCCTTGCCCTGGATGCCGGGTTTGCCAAATCCCTGCGCGGGTTCTGTGATCGCCACGGCATCGTGCTGGTCATCGACGAGGTGCAGTCCGGGTTTGGTCGCACCGGCGAGCGCTTCGGTTTCACCCGCCTGGGGATCGAGCCCGACCTGTTGTTGCTCGGCAAGAGCATGGCCGGCGGGGTGCCGCTGGGTGCGGTGGTCGGTCGCCGGGAGCTGCTCGACACCTTGCCCAAGGGCGGGCTGGGCGGCACCTATTCCGGCAACCCGCTGGCCTGCGCTGCAGGGCTGGCAACGCTTGCGCAGATGACCGATGAAAACCTCTCGCGCTGGGGCGAGGAGCAAGGGCAGGCGATCGCCCGCTATCATGCTCGCTGGAAAGAACGCTTCACCTGTGTCGGGCGCCTGAGCGGTGTCGGCGCGATGCGCGGGCTGGAGCTGGTCAACCCTGACGGCAGCCCGGCGCCGCAACACCTTTCGGCGATTCTGGCCAGCGCCCGTGAAGCCGGGCTGTTGCTGATGCCCAGCGGCAAGGCGCGGCATATCATCCGCCTGCTGCCGCCGTTGACCACCGAACCGGCCATTCTGGAAGAAGGCCTGAATATCCTGGAACAATGCCTGGCTCAACTGGCCTGAGCGGAGACCGTCCAATGAGCAATTTCGTTTCCCCTGATCGCATTCGCGCCGATTTTTCCCGGGCCATGAGCGCCATGTACCAGCAGGAGGTGCCTCTTTACGGGGACCTGATGCAACTGGTCGCCGACACCAACGCCCGCACGCTCCAGGCACAGCCTTCGCTGGCCCAGGCCTTGACCCACACCGGAGAAATCGAGCGCCTGGACCTTGAGCGACACGGCGCGATCCGCGTCGGCACCGCAGAAGAACTGGCGACCCTGGGCCGGCTGTTCGCGGTCATGGGCATGTTGCCGGTGGGCTATTACGACCTGACGCCAGCGGGCGTGCCCGTGCACTCCACCGCTTTTCGTGCGGTGGAGGAGGCGGCGTTGCGCGCCAGCCCGTTTCGCGTATTCACCTCGCTGCTGCGCCTGGAGCTGATCGAAGACACGCAGCTTCGCGCCTTCGCCGAGCGCACCCTGGCGGCGCGACAGATCTTCACCCCGCGGGTCATCGAGTTGATCGAACAGGCCGAGGGCGAAGGTGGCCTGAGCGAGGCGGCTGCCAGCGAGTTCGTGACCCAGGCGCTGGAAACCTTCCGCTGGCACGGGCAGGCCACGGTGAGCCTGGCCGATTATCAGCGTCTGGATGGTGCCCACCGCCTGATCGCCGACGTGGTAGCGTTCAAGGGCCCGCACATCAACCACCTGACGCCGCGCACCCTGGACATCGACAAGGTTCAGGCCGACATGCCGTCCCGTGGCATCACGCCCAAGGCTGTGATCGAAGGTCCGCCACGACGCCAGTGCCCGATCCTGCTGCGCCAGACCAGCTTCAAGGCGCTCAACGAAGCCATCGATTTCGTCGGTGCTCAGGGCGTGGAGCAGGGCAGCCACTCGGCGCGCTTCGGCGAGATTGAACAGCGCGGTGTGGCGCTGACGCCCGAGGGCAGGGCGCTGTACGACTCCTTGCTGGGTCAGGCGCGGGAGGCGCTGGGGGGCTTCCCTTCAGAAGCCAACGCGCTGCGCTACAGCGAATTGCTGGCCGACGTCTTCAAGGCGTTCCCCGACGATTACGACACCCTGCGTCGCGAGCGACTGGCGTTCTTCCGCTACCGTGCCGTCGAGCCTGCGGGCGCCGGGGACGAGGCGTCTGCCGATGTGGAGGCGCTGCTGGCCAGCGGGCGTCTGGCCTGTGAGCCGCTGGTCTACGAGGACTTTTTGCCGGTCAGTGCCGCCGGGATCTTCCAGTCCAATCTGGGTGACAACGCCCAGGCTCAGTACGCGCAGGTGTCCAACCGTGACGCTTTCGAGCAGGCGCTGGGGCGTGAAACCCTGGATGAACTGCAGATCTACGCGCGCACCCAGCAGGCCTCGCTGGACAATGCCCTCAAGGCGCTGGGCGTGCCCGGCCACGCCGCAGCGGTCTGACTCAAGGTCATTGTCGGTGCTTCATTGCACCGACAGGCCCTGGGCGATGGCGCTGGCTGTGTCGATATGGCACAGCCGGCCCTGATGGTCGAACAGCACCCATTCATTGCCCATGCAGCGCAGTTGCGCATGGTGCAGCGGCCAGTGCAGAACTGCGCACAGGCGGTCACTGCTGCGGTGAATGAAGTGCCAGCGGGCGTCATCCTCGCCGACCCCGTAGCAGACCACCAGCCACTGCTCGAACGGGTAGACGTGCAGCGGGTCGACCGACTCTTCAAGCAGGCCGGGCAAGCGATAGCCCTTACTCGCGCCGTTTTCGTGGACCATCAGCACCGGGTCGCTGTCGGCGGCGGACTTGATCCAGTATTCGGTGGTGCGGCCAGCCGCGTTGAACACCTGGGCGCTGTGGGCCTGATGCCTGGCAGGCGTCGGCTCTCGGCTGAGCAGGCGGCGGTCGGGCAGGCGGTAGTGCCAGATCAGGCTCTCTTGCCCGGTGTGCAGCAAGGCTGACTCGTTGCGCTCGTCATCGCGGATGTAGGCCACTTTCCCCGGCAGGTCGCTGACGTGCCAGAGGGTTTCGAACTTGCGGTCCACGACCACCACGCGCAACTGTTCGCCTCGGCCCACCGTCCAGGCGGTGCCGTCGAAGGTTCTGGCGAAGGCGTCGAGCATCAGCACCCCCAGGTCGCTGGCGCTGCGATTGACCAGGTCCAGTTTGCAGATGCGCCAGACATCGCCGCGCCGGGCCAGCGCCAGTGCAACCTGACGGCTCTGGCCCTGGACGATGACCTGGGTCGGCACCGGGAAGTGAAAGAGCGTCTTGCCGCTGGCGTCGACCACCAGTGCGCCAGCCTCGCCCAGCGCCAGCAGGAAGCGTCCGTCGGGCAGCGGCACCGCGTCAGAGATGCTGCGGTTGCCCGGCTCCGGCGCGGTGAAGTTCAATGGCTGGCTAGCCCGTTCGAGGCCCAGGCTGGCGAGTCTGTTGCGCGGCAGGGCGTTGCCGGGCAGGTCGGCCTGCAGCAGTTTGTCCTTGCTCATCTTCACCAGCGCTTGCAGCTGGTTCTGGCTGAGATACGCCTGCGGCCCGGCCTGATCGCAGAGCATGGCCCGCACGGTCGCGGCGGCGAGCCAGGCCAGCGCTGGGCTGTGGGTCTTGTGGGCCAGCAGCGCCTGGGCCAGGGTGGCGCGTTCGGTGATGCGCTCGGGGTCGTTGCGCAGTTTGTCGACGAAGGCCTCGTAGCGGGTGAGGGTGTCGGGAAGCAGGATGGCCCGCTTGACCAGCGCGCTAATGGCCAGGCTGCCGCCAGCGGATTCGGCGGCGAGCAGCCATTGCGCGGCGCGCTCGCGTTCGGCCGCAAGGCTCCAGATCACGTCCACCGCCTGCAGCCACAGGCCTTTGTCGATCAGCGCCAGCGCCCATTCCAGGCGCAGGCGTGCAGCGGCTTCAGGCCACTTCTTCTCGAGCAGGATCACTGCGTCGCAGAACGCATTGTCCCGCCGCGCCACCTGCAATGCCCGTTGCCAGTCCCCGGCCAGGCACAGCAGGCGCACGATGGTCGAGGACGGCATGTCCCAGGCCAGCGCCAGGTCGGCGGCCTGCTGCTGACGCTGGTGTTTTTCCAGGTAGTCGAGTGCTTCCTGTCGGGCCCTGAGCAGTTCGGCCAGGACGAACACCGCTTCTTCGATGCGCCCCTCGCGGTCCAGCCGCTCGAATGAGGCTCGGTAGATCTTCTTCAGATGGCCTTCCAGATCGGCTTCGAACAGCATGTTCGACCGTGGCCCCGACTGCTGCGAAAGGGTCAGGTCGTTGCGCCGGGTGGGCGTGCCGAATGCCTGGCCGCCATCAGGATCGCCGCTGCCCAGCGGGATGGCGTGGCGCAGCGCTTCCTGCAGATCGCCATTCTCGAACATCTCCAGCATGCGCTGCATGTACGCCGCCTGACGCTTGCCGTACAGCGCCGACAGCCGCGAGTTCTGGGTCAGGCGCGTCAGCCAGCGTCGCCACCTGGCCGGACCACGCGGCTTGCCCGATGCCCGTGCCCTAATGCCAGGTTTTACAGGACGGGCGGCGGGTGCAGCGTTGCCCTTGGCGGTCGCTTTGACGGCGGCGGTGCCTGCCTCGCCGCGGCGCATCCAGGCGCGCACCGCAATCAGCGCCAGCGTCAGGAGCAGCGATCCTGCGATTGTCCAGAACACCGCACTGCCCAGATCGAATGTAGATGGGTCTGCCGCACGCGCAGGCTTGACCGCCCTGGCCGCAGAACCCGCCGGGCTCACCTGGGAATTGTTGTAAGTGTGCAGCCCGTAGAGCCCGAAACCCACGGCCACGGCGACGTAACCGGCCATGCTGTCTTTGATCAGGCCGGCGCCTTGCGGGGCATTCACCGGGTTGGGCGTGGGTTTGGCAGCAGGTTTGCTGTTTGCCGTCGCCGTGCGCTGGCGCTCGAGCAGCGCTCGCATCACCGCCTCCCGCTCGGGGCTGACCGGGGCGAGGGCATCGCCGAGGATTTCGCGGATGTTGGTCTGCACGGCCAGTGGCTCGGTTTCGGCTTCGGGGAGCACGTCGCGGCAGTCATAGGTGTCGAGCAGGGCGTACTGGCTGACGTCGATCCACTGGCCCGGCGCCAGGGTCGTGGCATCGCGCAGGTGCAGGGCGTTGACCTGGGTGCCGCGCACCAGCCAGACATCGGCGTGGGCCAGGCGCTGGATTTCTTCCTCCCTCAGCCGTGCCGAGCAGAGCGTGCGGCCCTGGCGGATCAGCGGCCAGCCGGCAAGGCCCTCGCACAGCCTCGAACTGGCCTTGGGAAAGCGCAGCAGGTCGCCCTCGGCAAAGCGAAAGGCCCGGGCGCCGGTCTGCCAGTGGGCGAGGATCAGGCGAGCCCGTTCCTGCTCGCTGAAGCGCTCGGCGGGAAACCACAGTGCTTCGATCTGCTGGTAGCCGGTCAGCGCCGGACGGCGAATGGTGACTGCGTCAGGTCCGGACATCGGCGTTGTCCTCCACATCCGCTTGGGTCTGATTGCACATGATCTGCAACACCCGGTGGTCAGTGCGCACCGAATACACCACCAGTTCCCTGGCCTTGGTCAGCGCGGCAATGAGCCCGCTCATCGGGCAGAAGCTGATGCGTACGATGGTGTCGTTGGTGGTGAACAGCACGTGTTGCTCGCCGCGCTGGTACAGCGAGACAGTGCGCTGGATGGGGCCGGTCAGGACCATGGAAAACACCCCTTCGTCGTCGATCAGCAGCCCCAGGCCTTTCCAGCCGGGGGCGAGGTCAAGCTGTTCGGTCTGCCCGTCCGGCGACACCAGTTGCCACTGTTGCTGATCCTCGACCTGGCGCATCCAGGCGCAGCCGGCAAAGGCCTGCTCCCAGCGAGAACTGGCCGGGAACAGTACCTGATCGACCTGTCTGGCCGTACCGACCACATGGCCCTGGCTCTGGGTGAGCCAGGGATTGATCCGGTGCACGTAGAGCCTGCCGGCATCCAGGCGCAGATAGGCCAGCATGCTGCGGTCGACCTGGGCCATGCCCACCACCTTATCGGCCATGGAGTGGGTGATACCGGGCTGGTGCGGGGTGGGCAACTTGCCGTTGTCGATCACCCAGAATGCCAGATGGCCCTGATTGTCGAGCAGGAACACCCGGCCATAGGTGCCGTTGTGCAACCAGATCACCGGCAGCAGCGCAGCGGTGCCCACAGGCGCCTGCAGTTGCTCGCGGCCTGGCCTTGGAACGTGCTTGACCCCGGCCATGTTCCAGAACACCAGTTGTTCATCCATGCTCAGGATCGCCCCGGGCATGCGCCCCGGGAAGGTAATGGCCAGCGGCGTGCCCCGTGCGCTCCAGTGAGTCTGGCGCACGTCGAGGGGTTTTTTCTGCCGTGGTGCCGGCAGCTTGATGACCACCAGCCCCGGCTCGTCGAGCATTTTCAGGGCAACATGGCTGCCGTTGTTGGCAATGATCGGTGCCAGCGTCAACGCGACCCGAGGAATGTGCGCCTTGATCGCTGTGCGGGCGATCTGCCGGGCGATGTCGAACTCGCCTTTGATCAGTTGTAGCGCCATGCGCGGCTCGGGGTTGGGCAGGGCGACTTCCCGCGCCGTGCCGCCTTGCACCGCGAAGGTCAGGCTATGGCCGTCGAGGCTGCGCTGGATGTGCACCCGGTGGGTACAGGTGCTGGCATCGGTGGCGGGCAGGCGCTGGCCGACGAGCCAGCGTTCGCCGCTGTCGTACGCCTGTTCCGCGAGCCAGTCGCGCCAGGCGTGCCAGTGTTCATCGCTGACGGTGTGGTAGGTGCGGGCGTCGAGCAATTGCTTGAGGTGCGCTGCGTCCTTGAACTCATGCAGGTGCGGCCTGTTCTGCAGGATGCCCCAGCGCAATTCTGCACCGGCTTCGCGGGCACGGCGGGCAAGCAGGATCAGCAATGCCAGGTGCACCAGCCTCGGTCCGCCCAGTTGCAGGGGGCCTGCATCGAACAGCACGACAATCATGCGATTGGCCTGATGGGTGCGGTATTGCGGCGCCAGAAACAGATGCTCGCCCACCGCCGCCCGACGCAGGAATTCATCGGGCAATTCCTCGGCCAGCAACCACTCGCTGGTCAGCAGGCGCTCATAGGGGCCACGACGCTGCAGGTCGCCCAGGCCGTCGGGTTCGGGCACGCCGCCCTGGTGCATGCCGCGCAACGGGCCGAGCAGCGGATTGAGGCGGGCGAAGAGGTCCGCCAGCAGGGGCAGTTGTCCGGGGGTGAACCATTGCAGCCATTCGCGCCAGGGTTGCAGGGATTGCGGTAATTGCATCAGCGACCTGCCCACCCGTCATGAATGCGTTGCAGATGCAGGGCCGTGACAGGCAGGCATCGGTCCAGCGGCAGCACCACGGCGGGTGCATGCCACAGCAGAAGCGGCGCGCGGGCGAATCGGTCGAGCAGCGCCTGGCCTATCAGATCCAGTGGCACATCGGGTTCCCAACTGGTGGGCAGCCACAGACCGGGCGCCGCGGGCTCGGCGCAGGCGTACTCGACGCCCTCGACCCACGGCAGGTCAACGGCATCTGCGGTGACGATCAGCACTTCGCGGTTGGCGGTGGCTTGCAGGCGCGCGGTCTGTTCCTCGGGCATGCGCAGCAGCCTTGCGTGCAGGCGTGCCCAGGCTTCGCCCCAGGCCACCGCCGCCTGGGGTTGGCCGGGCTCGCGCCGCGCCCGCCAGTTCCAGTCGATGGCAGGGGCGCTGGCCATGTTCGTCATGCCTGGGCCGTCAGCAGGTGGGCCACGCGACCCCGGGCCTCGTGCAGGCGCGCAGGGATGGTCTGGCTGTTGAAATTGGCGTCGATCTCCCGCAGCAGCGCTTCGAGCAACGGGCTGGCCGGCGGTTCGCTGCGGCTCAGGTAATCCTCGGCGGTTTCAAGCAGACGATGCAGGCGCGCCATGGGTTGCAGCGTCGCTTCCTCCACGGCGCTGAACAGGTGGCTGTTGCTGCATTGGGCGAACAGGTCCTGCAACACCTCACGGCCGTGCTGCTGGATCTCCCGGGTCGGCAGCACATAGAGCAGCGGCCAGAGGTCGGCTTCGGTGGCCAGGCGCTGCCCGCGCAACAGCGCTGCGGCGGCGATCAGGCGCTGGGACTTGACGATGCGCCGGTCCGACAGCTGAATGCCGGCCTCGCGCAATCGGCGAATGGCCTGGGCCAGCGCCGGGCGGACCTGGGCCAGATCGACGTCCTTGAGCGCGTGGCCCAGGGTGTCCAGTTGGGTCAGGCCGAGCAACTGTGGCACCGGACGCTGCTCCGACTGCCAGCCGCCGGCGAGCATCGCTTCGAGCTGGTTGTCGGGCACGGCATCGACGAACAGGTGCAGCAGGAAGCGATCACCGAAGGCCGCCAGCGACTCGTCGTCGGGCAGGCCGTTCGCCGCGCCGACACAGACCCGCAACGGGCACTGCACCTGGGTGTGGCCGCGGCGGAAACGCCGTTCGTTGAGGACGCCCAGCAGGGTGTTGAGGATGGCGGTGGAACCCAGGAAAACCTCGTCCAGAAACACGATGTCGGCTTCGGGCAGCATGCCGCTGATGTCGGTTTCCACGGTGCCTTCGCGCAGTTTCTTCAGATCCACCGTGCCGAACAGCTCCGAAGGCTCGGTGAAGCGCCCCAGCAGATACTCGAAATAACGCCCGCCCATGGACTGCGCAACCCGGCGCACCACGGCGCTCTTGGCGGTGCCGGGCGGGCCGACCACCAGGATGTGCTCCTGGGCGACGGCCGCCAGCACGATCAACTCGGCCAGTTGTTCACGGCCAACCAGGCCCTCGGTGGCGGCGCGGACGGCATGGCGGATCTGGGTGGCTGCGAGGTCGAGCGAAGCGGACATGGGGGCATCTTCCCTGATTCTTGAAGGGGTCTATCTTGCCTGAAGGCGAGGGCGAACTGGCAAGTTCATCGGCACGCAAGGCCCAATCTTGAGCCTTGCGCGCGGTCAATCGCGGCTCAACTGCGCCTGCAGCCAGTGGCTGAAGCTGCGCGCCATGGGGTCGTTCTCGCTGTCGCGGTGGGTCAGCATGGCCCAGTTCGGTCCGCGAATGGTGCCCTCCACCAGCGGCTGCAACAGCCCCTTGGCGCGGGCATCCTGGCCGAGCAACTGGCTGACCAGTGCGATGCCAAGTCCGCTGCAGGCGGCGTCCAGCAACAGGCCCGGATCGGAGAAATTCAGCCCCTGATCCTGCTGCCCGACATCGACCCCGGCTTCCACCGCCCAGTGGCTCCAGTCCATCTCGCGCTCGCCGTGCAAGGTGGTGCGCAGCTCGGGGGCCACTGACAGCAGGTCAGGGTGGCACGCCGGGTACAGGCGGTCGGCATGCAGTACCTTGAAGCTGCATTCGGCCTGGGAACTGATGTCGTCGCGCACGGCGATATCGATGGTCTGGGTCGCCATGTCCGGCACTTCATCGGTAGTGAACAGCCACAGGTCGATCCGCGGATGCTCGCGCCGAAACTCCCCAAGGCGAGGCAACAGCCAGTGCCGGGCAAAGGCCGGGGTGGTGTTGAGCACTAACTGGTTGGGCTTCTGATACTGGCCCAGACGGCGGATACCCACCGCAAGCTGTTGCAGCATGGCCTGGGTGGTGCTGAGCAGGTCGTGGCCGGCGTCGGTCAGGCTGACGCTGCGCCCGCTGCGGTAGAACAGCGGCTGTTCGAGATACGCCTCAAGGCTGCGAATCTGCTGGCTGATCGCGGACTGAGTGAGGTTCAGCTCGTCGGCCGCCTTGTGAAAACTGCCCAGTCGGGCGGCCGCTTCAAAGCCTCGAAGCGAGCTGAGTGGTGGCCAGTGTTTAAGCATGATCGATAAGCTCCCCTAATCAGTTTTCGGCAAAATCCATCGTTTGTCCGCCTTTTTTGCCGCACGTAGCATGGAATCCAACGCCAGCACGGCCGTTGCCATTGAACACAATGGCTTAACTCTAAGGGCTTTTTCCATGCAGCAGAACAACAAAAACAGTAGCGGCTGGCGCATGCCCGCCGAATGGGTGAACCACGCAGCGACCTGGATGGTGTGGCCGCACAATCAGGCGCTGTGGGAGTCGGGTTGGCGCGTGACCCTGCCACAGGTGCAGGAGGATTTCGCCGGGGTGGCCAACGCCATCGCCCGCTTCGAGCCGGTCAAGATGGTGGTCGACCCGAGCGCCGTTGCCAGCGCCGAACGCCTGTGCGGACCGAACATCGAGCTGATCCCGCTGGCGGTCAACGACAGTTGGTGCCGCGACTCCGGCCCCAGTTTCGTCTGTCACCCTGAACAGGGGCTGGCCGGGGTGAGCTGGCGTTTCAACGCCTGGGGCGGTAAATCGGTCCACGACCTGGACGAAGGCCTGGCGCGCCGCGTGCTCAACCTGCTGGGCGGACAGTGCTTTGGCACGCCGCTGGCCAATGAGGGCGGGGCGATTCATGTGGACGGCGAGGGCACGCTGATCACCACCGAATCGGTGCTGCTCAACCCCAATCGCAACCCGGGCGTGACCAAGGCCGACTTCGAGGAAGTGTTCAGCCGCCTGCTCGGCGTGACCAAGACCATCTGGCTGCCGGGCGATCCGGATTACGTCACCGGCGACATGACCGACGGCCACGTCGATGGCGTCTGCGCCTTTGCCCGCCCCGGCGTGCTGCTGGTCGATGCCACCCGCGACCAGAGCTCGGTGTATGCCAAGGTGGCGCGAGAGAATCGCCGGGCGCTGGAGCTGGCCACTGATGCCCGAGGCCGCCGCTTCGAGCTGATTGAACTGTTCGAAGCCAGCGAGGCGGTGGACCCGGAGGCCGACGTGTTCTGCGCGTCGTACACCAATTTCTACATCTGTAACAGTGCGATCATCATGCCCGCCTACGGCATCGAGGCGGACCAGGTCGCGGCGCAGACCCTGGCCTACGCCTTCCCCGGTCGCGAGGTGGTGCCGGTGCGCATCAACCATCTGGCCCACGGCGGCGGCGGGGTGCATTGCATCACCCAGCAGCAGCCTGCCTGGCCGGTGGAGGGCTGAGCCATGACTGTGATTAATGTCGCTGCCACGCAGATGCCATGCACCTGGGATCTGCCGAAGAACCTCGACCGCGCCGAACACCTGGTGCGTGAAGCCGCCGCTCAGGGCGCCCAGGTGATTCTGCTGCAGGAGCTGTTCGCCACGCCGTATTTCTGCATCGAGCAAGACCACCGGCACCTGGCGCTGGCTCAGGAGTACGGCAACAGCGCCATCCTCAAGCGTTTCGCCGACCTTGCCCGGGAGCTGGGCGTGGTGCTGCCCTTGAGCTGGTTCGAGAAGGCCGGCAATGCCTACTTCAACTCACTGAGCGTGGCCGACGCCGACGGCCGCCTGCTGGGTGTGTATCGCAAGACGCACATTCCCAATGCTATCGGCTATCAGGAGAAGGAATATTTCAGCCCCGGCGATACCGGTTTCCGGGTCTGGGACACCGCCTTCGCGCGCCTTGGCCTGGGCATCTGCTGGGATCAATGGTTCCCCGAAACGGCGCGTTGCCTGGCGCTGATGGGCGCCGAAGTGCTGCTGTTTCCCACCGCTATCGGCTCCGAGCCCGGCTGCGCCACCCTGGATTCCCGCGACCATTGGCAGATGACCATGCGCGGCCACGCTGCGGCCAATCTGCTACCGGTGATGGCGTCCAATCGCGTGGGCTGTGAAGTGGCGGCCAGCGATGCGGACCTGCAAATGCGCTTCTACGGTTCCTCGTTCATCTGCGATCACAAGGGCAAGCTGCTCGCCGAAGCGGACCGCGAGAGCTGCGGCGTGACGTTGCAGCGCCTGGACCTGACAGCCATGGAACAGGAGCGGCTGACCTGGGGCATCTTCCGCGACCGTCGCCCGGAGATGTACGGGGCGCTGTTGAGCCAGGACGGTCGTCGCCTTCATTCACGCTGGAATGGGCAAGGAGTCTGACATGGGCATCGCTAGCCGATATTTGCTTGGCGCACTGGCTCTGGCCTGCGCAATCCCCGCCGCTCAGGCCGAGGAGAAAATCCTGCGGCTGTACAACTGGGCCGACTATTTTGCCGAAGACACGCTCACCCGTTTCACCACTGAGACCGGCATCCGGGTGATCTATGACGTGATGGACGGCAGCGAAACCCTGGAGGCCAAGCTGCTGGCCGGCGGTAGCGGTTATGACCTAATCTTTCCCGGCGACACGGTGGCCGAGCGCTTGATGCGCGCCGGCAGCCTGCAGCCGCTGGATCAGGGCAAGATCACCGCGCTGGTTGACATCGAGTCTGGTTTGCAGGCGCTGCACAACCATTACGAGCATTCGAGCCAGGCCACGGTGCCCTACACCTGGGGCACCATCGGCCTGACCTACAACGCCGAGCAGAT
Source organism: Pseudomonas sp. NPDC090203 (assembly GCF_044746765.1). NCBI lineage: Bacteria > Pseudomonadati > Pseudomonadota > Gammaproteobacteria > Pseudomonadales > Pseudomonadaceae > Pseudomonas > Pseudomonas sp. NPDC090203. The sequence continues at coordinate 481,793 of NZ_JBIVCV010000003.1, read as the reverse complement.
CAAACAGCGCATGAGCGATGCGCCGGTCAACAGCCTTGACATGTTGTTCAAGCCGGAACTGGCGGCGAAATTCGCCGATTGCGGGATCTCGATGATCGATTCCCCCGCCGAAGTGCTGGCCGTGGTGCTCAACTACCTGGGCCGCGATCCACGCAGCGGCAAGCGCGAAGACCTCGCCGCCGCCAGTGACCTGCTGCGCAAGCTGCGGCCCTACATTCGCAAGTTCCAGTCGCAGCCTGTGACCGACCTGGTCAACGGCAACCTGTGCCTGTCGCTGGGCTACAGCGGCGACATGACCCAGGCCCAGCGCACCTCAGACAGCGCTGGCAAGACCACGCGCTTCCAGTACCGCATCCCCAGGGAGGGCACCACGGTGTGGATGGACACCATGGCCATTCCCGTGGACGCCCGGCATCCGGACTACGCCTACGCTTTCATCAACTTCGTGATGCGCCCGGAGAACATGGCCGCCATCAGCAATTTCACTGGCTACCCGACTTCGAACGCCAAGGCGCGGCCGATGGTCGATGCCTCCATGCGCGACAATCCGGACATCTATCTTGATGAAGCCACCTATAAACGCCTGATTCCGGGCAAAGACATTCCCCAGGCCGACATGCGGGCACGCATGCGCACCTGGACACAATTCAAAACCGCAACTGCAAAGTGATTCAGGAAGCTATTCATGCCGACCCGTCGAGAGTTCATCAAACAGGTATCCGTCGCTGCCAGCGTGGGGGCCGCCGTCATGGGCCTGGGCCTGTCACCGGCCAGGCTCCTGGCCGCGGGGCAGGGCCGCTGGTTCATGCCCGACGAAGGCGAAAAGCACGAACGGGCATTCATCGCTTTTGGTGCGCAGGATGCGATCTGGGAGGACTTCACTGAAGATGTACAGGCGGCGCTGGGACGTATTGCCCGTGCCATCGCCCGTTTCGAACCGGTCACGGTGTTCTGCCGCGAAAGCGAGCGCAGCCTGGCAGAAGAGCACTGCGGCAGCGCCAACGTCACCTACGTGACCGCCGCACTGGATGACATCTGGATGCGCGATATCAGCGCCAACTTCGTGGTAGACGACAACGGCGCGCTGGGTGCAGTGGATTTCAACTTCAACGGCTGGGGCGATAAACAGCAGCACGGCAAGGATGCGAAGATCGCTCGGCGGGTCGCCAGTGAGGCCCAGGCCAGCTATCAGCGCAGCGAGCTGGTGGGCGAGGGTGGCGGTATCGAGGTCGATGGCCACGGCACCGGGATCATGACTGAAAGCAGCTGGATCAACAGCAACCGCAACCCTGACTGGAGCAAGGCCGACGTCGAGAAGGAGTTGAAGCAGCGGCTGGGGCTGCGCAAGATCATCTGGCTGCCGGGCATCAAGGGCAAGGACATCACGGATGCTCATGTGGACTTTTATGCGCGCTTCATCAGTCCCGGGGTGGTGCTTGCCAACCTGGACACAGACCCCGAGTCCTATGATCACAAGGTCACCCTGGCGCACCTTGAGATTCTCAAGGCCGCCACCGACGCCGACGGACGTCCGCTGCAGGTGCACACCGTGTCGCCGCCGCTCAATCCGCGCAAGAGCAAGTTCAACAAGGGCAATGGGGATTTTGCGGCGGGGTACATCAATTACTTCGTCATCAACGGCGCAGTGATCGCTCCCGAATTTGGCGACAAGGCGGCGGACAAGAAAGCCTATGACCTGCTGACCCGGCTCTACCCGAACCGCGAAGTGGTGCAGCTCAACATCGACGCCATTGCCGCCGGTGGCGGCGGGATACATTGCGTGACCAGTCATCAGCCGGGCTAGCCCATGCCCGTAGCAGTCCGGCTTGCCGGCGTCGGCGCCCTGAAGATCGCTCCCGCGGGCAAGCCCGGCTGCTACGGGGTGTGGGGTGTGTTGGAGATTTGTGGCACGCCTTCGTCCGTAGCAGCACGGCTTGCCGGCGGGGGCGTCCGCAGGGTCGACGCCGTGTGGATGGGTGTCCGGCTTGCTGTCCAGGGATGTGCCCGGCACAATCGCGGCCCGATCCGGTGGTGGGTGCCGGTGGTGTGGGTTGAGGAACGGCGGTTGAACGAACAGACATTGTCCATGCGCCTTGAGCGTGTCGCGGCGTATGTGCCGGCGGGTGCGCGGTTGGCGGATATCGGCTCGGACCATGGCTACCTGCCGGTGGCGCTGGTCAAGCGTGGCGTGATATCGACGGCGGTGGCGGGTGAGGTGGCGTTGACGCCCTATCACGCCGCGCAGCGCACTGTGCGTGACAACGGCCTGGAACAGCAGATCACCGTGCGTCTGGCCAGCGGTCTGGCGGCCATCGAATCACAGGATGCAATCACCGCGATCACCCTGTGCGGCATGGGCGGCGAGACCATTCGCGACATCCTCGAACACGACCAGGCACGCCTCAATGGCCAGGAGCTGCTGATCCTGCAACCCAACGGCGGCGAGCAGCCCCTGCGCCTCTGGTTGATGGCCCAGGGTTATCGCATCGTGGCCGAGCAGGTGCTGCACGAGAACCGCTTCTTCTACGAAATCATCGTCGCCGAGCCCTCGGGTCCTGTGACCTACAGCGATCGCGAGCTCTACTTCGGCCCGTTGCAGATGCAACTGCGCAGCCCGGATTTCCTGCTCAAGTGGCAGCGCATGTTGCGCCTCAAGCAGCGCACCCTCACTCAATTCGCCCGCGCCCAGGCCGTTCCCGAAGAGAAAGTGCAGGAACTGACCCGCCAGATTCAGTGGATCACCGAACTCCTGGCCTAGGTATTGGCTTCACCCGCTTGAAGGTACTCCACCATCTTCTGGTTGCCGTCCAGAATGTCGCAGCAGATCGCCGCGCGCGCAGCCGGTCCGTCCCGGCGCTTGAGCGCGTCAAGCACTTCCCAGTGATGATCGATGGCCATGCGTTCGTTGAAGCTTGCGTAGGCCTGGGCGATCAAGGGCCCGGTGCGCATCCACAGGCTGTCGAGCATACCGGCCAGCACCGGCATGCGGGCGATGGTGGTCAGGGCGTAGTGAAACTCCTGATTGCACTTGAGGGCGGCAGTCAGGTCCTGGTCGTTGATCGCCGCGATGTTTCTGTCGATGCAGGCTTGCAGATCGATCAGCTCGGCATCGGTGACAAGGCCCGCGGCGGTTTCTGCAGCCAGGCCCTCCAGCGCCAGGCGGATGCTGCGGATCTCGGCGTATTGCGCCACGGTGAGCATGGGCACGCGGATGTCCCGGGGCGTCTTGAGGATCAGCGCCTGTTCCTTGGCCAGTTGCAGGATGGCGTCGCGCACCGGGGTCACGCTGGTGCCCAGTTGCTCGGCCAGGTCGCGGATGCGCAGGCGGTCGTTGGGCTTAAAGCGCCCGGTGATCAGCGATTCACGCAGCAGCTCGTAGATCCCGCTGCCCAGGTAGGAGTGATTAAGGGTCTGGATGGGGTAGGGGTGGCTCATGTATTGCTCGTTCACGGCAGATGCCCGGCCTGAATGATGGGAGTTTCCGGCCGGGATTTCCAGCGCCTTACACGTGCTGGCCGCCATTGACGTGGATTTCCGCGCCATTGATGTACCCCGCGCCGTTGGTGCAGAGGAAATGCACCAGCGAGGCGACTTCCTCCGGCCTGCCCAGGCGATGCATGGGGATGTCACGCTCGACGATCAGCTCGGTGCCCGCCGACAGAATCGAGGTTTCGATTTCACCCGGCGCAATGGCGTTGACCCGCACGCCATGGGGGCCGAAATCGTGGGCCATTTCCCGGGTCAGTGCCGCGAGCCCGGCTTTGGAACAGGCGTAGGCGACCCCGGCAAAGGGGTGTACCCGCGAGCCAGCGATGGAAGTGACGTTGATGACCGAACCCTGGGCCGCCTTGAGCTCATCGAACAAGCCTTGGGCGAGCAGCGCGGTGGAGAACAGGTTCACGTTGAATACCCGAAGCCAGGTCGCGTAGTCGGACTCCAGCACGCCCAGCCGTGAACCGTTCTCGCCCTTGGGCGAAATCCCTGCGTTGTTGACCAGCGCATCCAGCCGGCCACCGAGCTTTTCGCGGATCAGCGGAAGGCTGCGGCGGACCTCGTCGATGTCTTCCAGATCCAGATGAATATGGTTCAACAGCCCCTCGGCCCACGGACAACCTTCGGTCCAGTCCTGCCGGGAAGCGGTGAAGACCCGCCAGCCAGCCGCGTTGAAATGTTTCACCGTCGCATGCCCGATACCGCGGCTTGCGCCTGTCAGAAGCAGTGTTCGTTGCCTGGTCATAGTCGCGCCTCCTGGAAGTGGATTGCAGGGCTCAGCCTACACCACAAAAAATTATGATGCATCATATTCCAAATATGGTACTAATGAGCCGCGCCCAGGCTCATCCCTGACGCCAGCCACCGGACGCTCGACGCCCGGCGCTGACCGCTACACCGCTGCCAAAAACAAAAAACGACCTGCCATCCCTTAAAGCTGCCGCTAACGCACGTAGCGAATGTGGAGAGACGCATGAACAAAAAGTTTGCAGCTGTACTGACACTCACCGCGCTTACCGCGCTCACAGGCAGCGCGAGCGCCGCCGAAAAACTCACCGTGGTTTCCTTTGGCGGCAACAACCGCCAGGCGCAGGAGAAGATGTTCTACGCGCCGTTCACCGCGCAAAAGGGCGTCGCGATCACCGCCGATGACTACAACGGCGAGATGGCCAAGATCCGGGTCATGGCCGACACCGGCAAGACCAGTTGGGACGTGGTCGAAGTCGAAACCCCGGAACTGCTGCGCGGTTGCAGCGAAGGCCTGTTCGAGCCGCTGGACTGGTCGCGCATCGGCAAGAAAGAGGATTTTCTCCCCGCCGCCGTCAGTGATTGCGGGATCGGCATTTTCATCTGGTCTACCGTACTGACGTACGACCCCAGGAAGTTCAAGAATGCACCCCAGAGCTGGGCCGATTTCTGGGATGTGAAGAAATATCCGGGCAAGCGCGGCCTGCGTCGTGGCGCCAAGTTCAGCCTCGAGTTCGCGCTGCTGGCCGACGGCGTTCCCAAGGAAGACCTGTACAAGGTGCTCGGCACCGAGGAAGGCGTGCAGCGGGCGTTTCGCAAGCTGGACCAGATCAAGCCCGACATCCAGTGGTGGGAGTCCGGGGCGCAGCCGTTGCAGTGGCTGGCAGCGGGTGACGTGGTCATGACCTCGGCGTACAACGGCCGTGTGACTTCGGCGCAGAATGACGGCCAGTCGTTCGCGATGCAGTGGAACGGCAGCCTGTATGACCTGGACCATTGGGCCATCGTTAAAGGCTCGCCGAACAAGGCCCTGGCCGAGACGTTCATTGCGTTCGCCAGCGAGCCTGTGCAGCAGAAAAATTTCGTGGAGACGATTCCCTACGGGCCAAGCAACAAGAACGCGGTGCCGCTGGTCGATGCTGCGGTGGGCAAGAAGCTGCCGACCTCACCTGAAAACCTGCAGAACGCCCGGGCCACCGACGCGGAGTTCTGGATCGATCACGGCGAAGACCTGGAAGAGCGCTTCACTGCCTGGGCCAACAAATGATGCAGCGGGCCTGTGTGGTTGCAGGCAGGCCCGTATTACCTGAGCGAGGAGCCAGAAGATGTCGCTCGATACTGTATTGACGCAAGCCTGTCTGTTGCAGGCTGCCCCGGCGAAAGTGACCGAGGCGCAGGTCCTTGAGGTGCTCAGACAATGCTATGGCCTGAGCGCGAGCCTGGAAAGAATGGGCGGCGAGCGCGACCTGAATTTCCGGGTCATGCTCGCCGATGGTTCGTCGCGCCTGCTGAAGATGTCCCACCCTCTGGAAAGCCCCGAAGTGGTGGACTTCCACAACCAGGCCATGCGCCTGATCGAGCAGCGCGACCCCGATCTGCCGGTGCAACGCGTCTACCCTTCGCTCAACGGCGAGTTCGTGGAGAAGGTCGAGATCGACGGTCAGCCCATGCTGGTCAGGCTGCTGTCGTTTGTCGATGGCCTGCCGCTGCATCGCGTAGGCCACACCTCGCCGCTGTTTCGCCAGAACCTGGGCCACGCGCTGGCCCGTTTCGACATCGCTCTGGAAGGCTTCAACCACCCGGCCGCCGGGCACGTGCTGCTGTGGGACATGCAGCACGCCGAACGCATGCAGCCGCTGTTGCCCCATATCGAGCAGGGCGCGTTGCGTGACCAGGTTCGCCGCAGGCTCGAGGGCTTCGAAGAGCAGGCGCGGCCCAGGCTTTCCGGTTTGAGAAAACAGGTGATTCACAACGACATGAATCCGCACAACATCATCGTCGATCCGGATCAGCCAGACGTACTGCGCAATATCCTGGACTTCGGCGACATGGTTCACGCGCCGCGGGTCAACGACCTGGCGGTCGCGGCGTCCTATCAGCTGGGGCGAGCGGGGGATGTGCTGGAGCCGGCACTGGACATGATCGGCGCCTATCATCGGGTCAATCCGCTGGGCATCGACGAGCTGGAACTGCTGCCGGTGCTGATCTCGACGCGCCTAGCGCTGTCGCTGTGCATCAACTTCTGGCGGGCGGACCTGCACCCGGATAACCGCGAGTACATCCTGCGCAATTCGTACCGTGCCCGGGACAGCCTGATGGGGCTGGCCGAGGTGTCCGACGCCCAGATCCACGACAGAATAGTTGCCGCATGCCGGCAGAAGGTGAGCCCATGAGCATGATCAACGGATTTACCGCAGGCGATGCCGAGCGTCTTTCGGAGCACGAAAGGCAGCTCATCGAACGCCGGAGCCAGGTGCTGGGCACGGCGTACCGGCTGTTCTACGAGCATCCGCTGCACACGGTGCGCGGCGAGGGCGTGTGGCTGTATGACGATCAGGGGCGGCGCTATCTGGACGCCTATAACAATGTGGCGTCCCTGGGCCACTGCCATCCCCGAGTGGTGGAAGCCATTGCCCGCCAGGCCGCCCAGCTCAATACCCACACCCGTTATCTGCAGGAAGGCATTATCGACTACGCCGAGCAGTTGCTGGGCACCTTTCCCGAGCACTTGCAGCGGGTGATGTTCACCTGCACCGGCAGCGAGGCCAACGACCTGGCCCTGCGCATCGCCCGGCAGTTCACCGGCGGCACCGGGGCCATCATCACAAGGTTCGCCTATCACGGCGTGACCGGGAACATAGCTGAGCTCTCGCCTTCGCTGGGCCCGGCGATGGTCTTGCCGCCCCACGTGCGAACGGTGCGTGCGCCGGATGCCTATCGCCTGGGGGCCGAGAATGTTGCGCAGGTGTTTGCTGCGGATGTGCAGGCGGCCATCGAGGATATGCGTGCCCAGGGCATTCGTCCGGCGGCGATCCTGCTCGACGGTATCTTTGCCAGCGACGGTGTGCTGGCCGAGCCTGCGGGCTTTCTCGCCCAGGGCATCGCGCTGGCCCAGGCTGAGGGGCTGCTGTACATCGCTGATGAGGTCCAGTCCGGCTTTGCCCGTACGGGCCTGAACATGTGGGGCTTCCAGCGCCACGGCGTGCAGCCGGACATCGTGACCCTGGGCAAACCCATGGGCAACGGCCAGCCGATTGCGGGACTGGTGGGGCGGGCAGAGGTGGTCGATCACTTCGGCAAGAACATGCGCTACTTCAACACCTTTGGCGGCAATCCGGTGTCCTGCGCCGCAGGCCAGGCGGTGCTGGACGTGATCCGCGACGAGCAGTTGCAGAGCCGCTCCCATGAGATGGGCCAGTACCTGCTGACAGGGCTGCGTCAGTTGGCCGAGCGTTATCCGATCATCGGCGACGTGCGCGGGGCCGGGCTGTTTCTCGGGGTGGAACTGGTCGCCGATCGAGCCAGCAAGCAGCCGGCAGCGGCGCAGACTCGCAAGGTGGTCAACGCCATGCGCGAGCAGGGTGTGCTGATCAGCGCCGCCGGCCCTCTGGAAAACATTCTCAAGATCCGGCCGTTACTGGCCTTCGAGCGCGAACATGCCGATCTGTTGATCGAGACGGTGGGCAATGCACTGGAAGGAGTCGAGCCCTGATCGCTCGGTGCGCCGGGCGACTCAGGCGAACTGCGCGATCAGCCAGTCCTTGAGCCGCCCCACGGCAGGATCCTGAGCCTGCTGTTCGTTGATCACCAGATACTGGAGTGATTCGCGCAGGATCATCTGGTCTTCGACTGGCCGCACCAGCCGGCCTTGCTGCAGGTGATGGCGGATCAGGTGATCCCAGCCCAGCACCAGCCCTTGCCCGTCCAGGGCCATCTGAATCAGCAGGTTGTAGTCGTTGCTGCTGAAATACGGCTGGCTGCGCTCGGCCGGGATGTGCAGGTCCGGGGACTGGAAGGCGAACCACACGTCCCAGTCCACCTGCTCCGACAACTGCGAACGCCCATAGGGGTTGAGGTCCAGCAGCCTGCTCTGGCGCATGCCTTCGGGCGTGCACAACTGCGGGTTGGCGGCCAGGAACGCGGGCGTACACACCGGAAATACAGTCTCGTGAAACAGCGGGATATGCAGGTAGCCCGGACGCGTGTCGGTGCGCTTGGTGATGAAGATATCGGGGTGAATGCCCGGTTCCATGTTGAGGAAATGCGCGGTGGTGATCACGTTCAGATCGACATCCGGATTGGCCTCGATGAAATCCCGAAGCCTGGGCGACAGCCACAGCGCCGATAGGGCCGGCGAGCAGCACAGGGTGATGCGACGGCTGTCGTGCTGTTCCCGGCGGATGCGTTCGGTGGCCTGAAAGATGTTGAGCAACGACAACTGCGCGGCGTCGAACAGCGCGACGCCCTGTTCGGTCAGTTCCAATTCGCGCCCGGTGCGGATGAACAATTCGGTGCCCAGGTACAGCTCAAGGTCGCGGATCTGACGGCTGATCGCCGCCTGGGTGACGCACAGGGTCTGCGCGGCCCGGGAGAAATTGCGATGCTTGGCGGCGGCCACGAACGAGCGCATCGCTTTGAACGACGGCATCTTCATCAATGCGTGGTCGGGTAAAAGGCCGTTGGCCATAACAAAAAATGCCTGATTGTGCGAAGAAAAAGTCGGTTCTGCCCATCCACCAGCGGCGCTTACACTCTATCGCACAACGCGCTTGCGGGCGCCTGAGTTGGCAATAATAACAATGAGGACCCACATGGCTTTCGGATCTGCAACAGCTGCGTTCATGGCCGGGGTGCGCGCGCTGCTGCCCCTGACACCGGGCGTTGTGCCGTTCGGGCTGGTGACGGGGGTCATGGCCATCGACATGGGCATGTCGCCGGCCACCGCCATGAGCATGACCCTGATCTTCTATTCGGGCTCCGCGCAGATGGTTGCCCTGCAACTGCTCCATCAGGGCGTGGTACCGGTGGCGATCGTAGTGACGGCGCTGATCATCAATCTGCGTTTCATCATGTACAGCGCGTCAATGGCTCCGCACCTGCACGGGCTGCCGCGCCGCTGGACCTGGCCACTGTCCTATCTGCTGTCGGACCAGTCCTTCGCGCTGTGCAGCTTCAAGCTGTCCTCAGGGGAGCTGGGGCGTTTCGCCCATCATTTCTATGCAGGCACCGCCCTTGCCATGTGGCTGGTGTGGAACCTGTCAGTACTGGCGGGCATCCTGATGGGGGCGAAGGTGCCGCAGGCCTGGTCACTGGGGTTCACCATACCGCTGTCGTTCCTGGCGCTGCTAGTGCCTGCGATCCGCAACGTACCGAGCCTTGCGGCAGCAGTGGTCGGTGGCTTGCTGGCCGTGCTGGCAGCCCGCTTGCCTTATAACCTGGGGCTGGTCACGGCGGCCATAGGCGGGGTCGCGGCGGGGCTGCTGACCGAGAACCTGCGCAACCGCGCCCCTCAGGTCGAGGGGCAGACGCCATGAATGATCTGTCGATGTGGGGCATGTTTCTCGGCGCGGGGATCGGCACCTTCCTGCTGCGCCTCTCTTTCGTTGAAATCCACGGCCGCTGGCGCATTCCGGCGTTGCTCAACCGCGCATTGCCTTACGTGCCGGCCAGCGTGCTGTCAGCGCTGGTGTTGCCCGCAGTCGTCTACCCCGCAGGGCCGGGCGAATGGGTGGCGAGCAACCCGCAACTGCCCGCAGCCTGCGTCGCGGCGCTGGTGGCCTGGACCACGAAAAGCACAGTGTTGACGCTGGCGCTGGGGATGGCGGCGCTGTGGGCGTTCAAGTTTCTGATGGGCTGACCGGCCACTGCGTGCGCATGGCTTGCTCCACGAACTCGATAAACGCCCGCACCTTGGCGTTCAATGCCGACCGCTCGCTGACGCAGGCATAAATCTGCATGGGTTCGGATTCGGCCCAGGCGGCGCTGCGGCTGGCCGGTTCGAATAGCGGCAACAGCCGCCCGCTGTCGATCAGGGGCTGGGCAATGAAGCTGGCCAGCCGCGCGATACCGCCGCCGTTCAAGGCGATCTGGGCGATGGTGTCGATGTCGTCACAGACAAATCCAGGATTGACCCTGGCCTCGAAGCGCTGGCCATCGCGGCGGAAATGCCAAGGCAGAAAGCGCCCGTCAGTGGGGTAGCGAAACACCAGGCAGGCGTGGTGTTGCAGGTCTTCCGGCGTTGTCGGCACCCCCGCGGTTTCGAGGTAGCCTGGCGAGGCACAGAACACGAACGGGATCGAGGCGATGCGCCGGGCGATCAGTTGCTCGTTGAGTTGCGCATCGATGCGCAGGCTGACGTCAACACCCTCCAGCCTGTGATCGACACGCCGATCAGTGCAGATCAGCTCGATGTCGATGCGCGGATAGGCAGCCTTGAATGCGGGCAGCAGCGGTGCGAGCACGTATCGCCCGAAAGCTGTGGTCGTGGCGATGCACAACGGTCCCTGTGGCGCCGTAGCGACCGCAGCGGCCTGGGACGCAAGCTCGATGTCATGGGGGATGTGCCGCACCTTCTCGAAGTAACGCGCACCGCTTTCGGTGAGTGCCATGCTGCGGGTGGTACGCGAAAGCAGGCGCACGCCCAGGTGGGTTTCCAGCCGCGTAATGCTCTGGCTGACCGCCGCCGGGCTCATGCCCTGGGCGCGGGCCGCTGCGGCGATGCTGCCGTTTTCGATCACCCGGATAAAGGTGTTGATCAGACCCAGAATGTCCATTGAATCCCTTCTGTCTGCTGCATCTATTCGTAGAATTTACTTAATGATCAATCAAGCATAAGGCGTCTACCGAGGCGTCCAGGGAGTTGTTAGGTTAGCCGCTCACTTAAACTCAGTGACTGACAGGGAGCACTCAATGGAAAACACCACAGCCACCAAAACCTCGCGCATTCGCTTCCCCAAGCACATGACCCCCTATATGTTCGCCCTCTACATGGCGACCATCATGGCGTTTCTCATGTGCCTGGTCATTACCCTTGCCGAATCCGGTATGGGCGAACATTACATGGAAAGCGTGATGAATGCGTATCGGGTCGCCATGCCGTCAGCGTTCGTTTGCGTGCTCATCGTGCGCCCGGTGGTTGCCCGGCTGGTGGCCTGGACTGTTCACCCTCATTGATCTGCCGACCTTGCCGATTCGCGGATAACCCCCCATGCTCAGCGCGCATCGCCACACAACGTCAGGCAGGGCGGCTCGATGGGTTTTGAAGTCTTTCGCTATATCGATTTGATGGGCACATTCGTCTTTGCCTTGAGCGGCGCGATGGCGGCGATCCATCGGCGGCTGGATATCTTCGGCGTGTTCGTCGTGGCATTCGTCACCGCGTGCGGCGGCGGGGTGATTCGCGACCTGTGCATCGGCGTGTTTCCACCGGCGGGGCTGGTGAACATCGAATACCTGAGCCTGGTGATCGTCGCGGTGGCGTTGGCGGCGTTTTTCCAGAACCAGCTGCTCAAGCTGGCCCAGCCCACGCTGTTTTTCGACGCGGTGGGCCTGGGCTTCTTTGCCGCATTCGGCGTGCACAAGACCTTCGCCCACATTCCCCATGTCGAGCTTTCCATCGTTCTCGGGGTCATCTCTGCGGTGGGTGGCGGGGTGATCCGCGACATCCTGCTGGGCCGGGTGCCCGCCATCCTGACCAAGGAAATCTACGCCCTTGCAGCATTTGCCGGGGCGTTCGTCCAGTTGCTGGGCGATACCCAGGTGATCGACGATCGCTTCAGCCCCTGGCTCGCGATTGCCCTGTGCACGGGGGTGCGCATGCTGTCGCTCAGGTATGGGTGGAATTTGCCTGCGTTGAAGAAGGAGCCTTGAGGCTCGCTCGTAGCGGTCAACCGAGCGCGGGCGGCTCCAGATCACTCAGGTAGCTGAACAGGTTGGCCGCTTCCGGGGACAACCTGGCCGCGTCGGCCACACCCACGAACAATGTCCTGGCGGCCCACTCGTCTTCCAGCGTGATAGCGCGAAGTTTGGCGTCCAACAGGCCGGGCTGCACGGAGCCCAGCGGCAGGATACCGATCCCTAATCCGGCATCGATCATCCGGCAGATGCCATCGAAACTCGAGACCTGGATGCGCACCTTCAACAGTTTGCCGGTGCGGGTGGCGGCGTCGCTGATGCGCCTGAGCAGCGAGCTGCCCTGATTCAGCGCGACGTAGTCGTAGTCCAGGGTGTCCACCAGATGCACGCGCTCGCGCCGGGCCAAGGGGTGGGCTTGCGGCACCAGCACCACCAGACGGTCTCTTCGATAAGGCCGCACTTCGAGCCTGGGGGCCGGGATGTTGTCAGCGAAAATGCCGATGTCCGCGCGGCCGTCTTCCACGGCCTCTATGGTCATTTCGCTGAGGGCTTCTTCCAGGCCAATACGTACATGAGGGTTCGTCGACAGGAAACAGGTCAGGTCCTGGGGCAGGAACTGAATCACCGCCGAGGTGTTGGCGAACAACCTCACGTGCCCCCGCACTCCGCTGGCGTAATCACTGGCGTCGTGGGCCATGCGCTGGGCGCCTTCGAGCAGTTGGCGGGCGTGTTCGGCCAGGCCCTTGCCGGCGGGCGTCAATTGCAACCCCCTTGGCAGGCGCACGAAGAGCGTGCACTGGGTTAGCCTTTCCAGTTCCGCCAGGCGCTTGCTCGCCGCCGACACCGTCATGTGGGCCGCGTCGGCGGCCTTGGTGAGGTTCTGGTGATCGGCAGTCAGTACCAACAGTCGCAGTGACACGAAGTCCAGCGGCAGGAGATTGAGCATGGAGCTGTTTCCTTTTCCATTTTGGAAAGGGTAGTGGAAAACTTTGAAATTCTCACTCGAAGGTTTTGCGTGGATGATCGGCTCATCGAATCCAACAAGAACGGAAAACGTCATGAGCCTACCCCTGGAAGGCATCAAGGTGGTCGAGATGGGCCAACTGATTGCCGGCCCTTTCGCCGCCAAGATCCTCGCCGAATTCGGCGCGCAAGTGATCAAGATCGAGCCTCCTGCCAGCGGTGATCCGCTGCGCAAATGGCGCTTGCTGCATAACGGCACCTCCGTCTGGTGGGCCGCCCAGTCACGTAACAAGCAATCGGTGACCCTCGACCTGCGCCAGGCCGAAGCCCACGACGTGGTCAGGAAACTGGTTGCGGACGCAGACATCCTGATCGAAAACTTCCGCCCCGGAACCCTTGAAAAGTGGGGCCTGGGCTGGGACGTGCTGGCAGCCATCAATCCCGGCCTGATCATGCTGCGCGTCTCCGGCTATGGTCAGACCGGCCCCTATCGCGACCTGCCCGGCTTCGGCGTCATCGGGGAGGCCATGGGCGGGCTGAGGCATCTGTCGGGCGAGCCCGGTCGTACGCCGGTACGCGTCGGCGTCTCGATGGGTGATTCGCTTTCGGCATTGCACGGTGTCATCGGCGTGCTCCTGGCGTTGCGGCATCGGGAGTGCAACGGTGGAGCGGGGCAACAGGTCGACGTCGCACTGTACGAGTCGGTGTTCAACATGATGGAAAGCCTGATTCCGGAGTATTCGGTGTTCGGCACCGTGCGCGAACCTGCCGGAAGCAGCCTGCCGGGTATCGCGCCGACCAACGCCTATCGTTGCCTGGACGGCAAATACGCCCTCATCGCTGGCAACGGCGACAGCATCTACCGACGCCTCATGGAAAAGATCGGGCGCATGGACCTGGCCGACGATCCTGAGCTGATGCATAACGATGGTCGTGTGCGGCACGTGGCGCGGATCGATGCCGCGATTTCGACCTGGACTGCCGAGCGTTCTCTGGATGAGGTACTGGCCGGGCTGAAGGACGCCAACATTCCCTCGGGCAAGATCTACGATGCCGCCGACATCGCCGCTGATCCTCATTACCAGGCCCGCGACATGCTGCTTTGTAGCGAACTGGACGACGGTACACCGGTGATCCTGCCGGGCATCGTGCCCAAGCTCGACGCTACACCTGGAAGCGTGCGGTCCCGTGCACCCACGCTGGGCCAGCACACCGATCAGGTCTTGCAAGGGCTGGGCATCGACGCCCGCACCCGGGAAGCCTGGCGCGCCCGTGGCGTGATCTGACGACAACAAGAAGGAGTGAGCGTAATGAAACGCCTGTTCATGCAGGAAGTCGCGACCCGGGACGGCTTCCAGAACGAAAAGACCTTTATCGAAACCGAGCACAAGATTGCCCTGATCGACTCGCTCAGCGAGTGTGGCTACGCCAAGATCGAAGTCACCTCGTTTACCTCGCCCAAAGCCATCCCCGCGCTGCGCGATGCCGAGGCGGTGATGGCCGGCATCCGGCGCAAGCCCGGAGTGGAGTACACCGTGCTGGTGCCCAACGTGCGCGGCGCGGAGCGAGCGCTTGGCTGCGGTATCGACGAAGCCAACCTGGTGATGTCGGTCAGCGAGCCGCACAACCGTTCGAACCTGCGCATGACCCGCGAGCAGTCCTTTGAGCAGTTGAGAGAGGTTATTGCTGTTGTCGGGAAGAGTCCGGTGGCGGTGAACGTATCGCTGTCGACGGTGTTCGGTTGCCCGATGCAGGGCGACGTGCCTGCCCGGGATGTGCTGGGCTGGGTCGAGCGTTTTGCGGTGCTGGGCGTGCGTGGCATCACGCTGTGTGACACTACGGGCATGGCCTACCCCTCGCAGGTCGAGTCACTGTCGCGGCAGGTCCGTGAGCGTTTTCCCGAGTTGCAGATCACGCTGCACTTTCACAACACGCGGGGCATGGCCCTGGCCAACACTCTCGCCGCGTTGCAGGCCGGAATCGACCGCTTCGACGCCTCCCTGGGCGGGCTGGGTGGTTGCCCCTACGCACCTGGCGCCAGTGGCAACGTCTGCATGGAAGATCTGGTCCATATGCTGGACCTGATGGGGTACGACACCGGCATGGATCTGGATCGGGTGCTGGCCGCATCGGCCAGGTTGCCCGGGCTGATCGGCCACCCGACGCCGAGTCAGATCCTCAAGGCCGGCCGCCGCCTGGACCTGCACCCGATCCCCGAGCATGTTCATTCACTGAGCAGGCAAGTCGCCAACGCCGAACTGGAGCGTGCGCCATGATCCACCACCTCGACCATCTGGTCCTGACCACCACCGATATTGCAGCCTGCAAGGACTTCTACGTGCGGGTAATGGGGATGCGCCTCGAGACCTTTGGCGCCGGGCGGACCGCCTTTCGTTTCGGCGATCAGAAGATCAACGTGCATGAGCAAGGGCGTGAGTTCGAACCCAAGGCGCACCTGCCGGTGCCGGGCGCCCTGGACCTGTGTTTCATCGCAAGTGTCGGGCTCGATGAAGTAATCGCGCACCTTCAGGCCCAGGCCTGGCCGATCGTCGAAGGCCCCGTGCAGCGCACCGGCGCCACCGGGCCGATCCGTTCGGTCTACGTGCGCGATCCGGACCTTAACCTGATCGAGATCTCCGAGCCGCTCGCGCCGAACGCACAATAAAGGATACGCCATGAATATCGTATTTCTCGACGGCGCGAGCCTGCCGTCTGCCTTGCCGCGCCCGGCGCAAGCCACGGTCTGGAACCTGCGTGAAAAAACCTCCCCCGACCAGGTGCTCGACGCCTTGCGGGATGCTGATGCAGCCATTACCAACAAGGTGCGTCTGGATCGTCCGACGCTGGAACAGCTACCGGGCCTGAAACTGATTTGCGTCGCGGCGACCGGCTACGACTGCGTCGACATCGCGGCCTGTCGCGATCAGGGCATCACGGTCTGCAACGTCCCGGCGTACAGCGCCGTCAGTGTCGCCGAATCGGTCATCGCATCGCTGTTCGCCCTGCGTCGCCATTTGCTCGCTTACCGCAGTTTCTCCGCCACCCAGTGGCCTGAGTCTTCGCATTTTTGCGTACACGGCGCGCCCATCGAAGACCTCCAGGGATCGACCCTTGGCATCGTCGGACGCGGCGATATCGGCAGCCGCGTGGCGCGCCTGGCGAAAGCGCTTGAAATCAATGTGCTGTTCGCCGAGCACCAGGGTGCCCAGCGGACAAGGGAAGGGTATACGGCTTTCGACGAGGTGCTGGCCAGGTCCGATGCACTGACCTTGCATTGCCCGCTGACACCCCAGACCCGCTATCTGATTGGCGCTGGCCAAATTTCCCGGATGAAGCCAGGCGCTGTCCTTATCAATACTGCACGGGGCGCGCTCGTCGATGAAAACGCAGTCCTCGCGGGGCTGGAGAGCGGCCAGTTGGCTGGCGCGGCACTGGACGTGCTGCACGTGGAGCCGCCCCGCGCCGACCACCCGTTGCTGCATCACACCCATCCCAATCTGTTGGTGACGCCGCATGTGGCCTGGGCCAGCCAGAGCAGCGTGGCCCGGCTCAAAACCGTCCTGGCCAGCAACATCGCGGCCTTCGCGGCCGGCAAGCCCGTCAATGTGGTGAGCTGAGCCGCCGCGACCTCAAAAATCCAACCCCATCAGGTAGAGCCATGACAAAAACAATCAGCTCTTCAATCGACACCCTTGCCGCTGCCCCCGCAACGGCACGGCGCAAGCCGATCTATCACCACCTGTACGTGCAGGTACTGTTCGCAATCATCCTCGGCGTGATCCTGGGGCATTACAGCCCGGCGCTGGGCGAGCAGATGAAGCCTTTGGGGGACACCTTCATCAAGCTCATCAAGATGCTAATTGCGCCGATCATCTTCTGCACCGTCGTCAGCGGCATCGCCGGCATGCAGAGTCTGAAACGAATTGGCCGGATCGGTTTCAAGTCGCTGCTGTACTTTGAAGTCCTGACCACCGTCGCGCTGGTGATCGGGCTGATCGGTGTCAACCTGTTCAAGCCCGGAGTGGGCATGCACATTGACCCGGCCACCCTCGACAGCACGGCCATCGCCGGTTACGCCAAGGCCGCGCATGACCAGAGCGTGGTGGGCTTTATCACCCATATCGTGCCGAGCACGGTGTTCGGCGCCTTTGCCGATGGCGAGATCCTGCAGGTCCTGTTTATCTCGGTCCTGTTCGCGTTCGGTCTGCAATTGCTGGGGGAAGCGGGGCGGCCGCTGCTGGACACCATTGACCTTGTGGCCAAGGCGTTCTTCCGGATGCTGAAGATCGTCATGTACCTGGCGCCGCTGGGGGCGTTCGGCGGCATGGCGTTCACCATCGGCAAATACGGCGTGCAGTCGCTGGGCGCCTACGTGAACCTGCTGGTGTGCTACTACGTCACGGGGCTTGTGTTCGTGTTCGTGGTGCTCAATGTCGTGGCGCGGATTGCAGGTTTCAGCCTCTGGAAGTTCCTCAAATACATCCGCGAGGAACTGGTGCTTGTGCTCGGGACTTCATCATCCGAATCGGCCTTGCCGCGGTTGATGGGCAAGCTTGAAAAACTCGGCTGCGAGAAGTCCACGGTGGGCCTGGTGGTGCCGTCCGGCTATTGCTTCAACCTGGATGGCAGCTGCATCAACATGACGGTGCTGGCGATCTTCATCGCCCAGGCGCTGGATATCGACGTATCGCTCTATCACCAGGTGACGCTGTTGCTGATCCTGCTGCTGACCTCCAAGGGCGCTGCCAGCGTTACCGGCGGTGCGTTCATCACCCTGGCGGCGACTCTGGCTTCGGTGGATGTGATTCCTGCGGCCGGTCTGGTGCTGGTATTGGGCGTCTACCGTTTCATTTCCGAAGGCGGAGCGCTCATCAACGTGATTGGCAACGGTGTGGCGACGCTGGTGGTGGCCCGTTGGGATGGCGCTCTGGATCGCGAGCAACTCAAGCGCGAGCTGGGCTAGTTTCAACCCAGGGGCTGCCCGTTCTCGGCCACCACGCCTGGCCGCTTACGATCAGCCCCTGCGTTGTTTTTCTCCGGTCCCGGCATTGGCAAGCATGCATCGTCTGGCCCATGCTTGGCGTTCACAGTCGTCATTGGCCCGGGAGAGAACGCTTGCATAACGAACCCGTCATTCGCCGCGCTGGCCCCGAGGATGTCGACAGCATCACGGCGCTGGTCCACGACGCCTACGCCCCGTACATTCCCCGCATCGGCCGCAAGCCGGCGCCCATGCTCGATGACTACCGGCAGGTGGTTGCGCAGCCCGGCACCTTCGTGCTGACCGATGCCGGGCAGGTGGTCGGGGTGCTGGTGATGATCGTCGAGGGCGACGGGCTGCTGCTGGAAAACATCGCCGTCGCGCCCGGCTTCAAAGGTAAAGGCGGCGGCAAGCGGCTGATGGCGTTCTGTGAGGAGTATGCGCTGAGCAACGGCTGCCACGCGGTGCGGCTGTATACCCATGAGCGGATGGTGGAGAACGTCGAGATCTACACCAGGCTTGGCTATCGCGAGACACACCGGGCGACCGAGAACGGTTTCGCCCGGGTGTTCATGTGCAAGGTGTTGGGCGTCGAGTGATGGATCAGAGCTCCATCACCATTTCATGCCACGCCATGCCGCCATGGTCGGAGTCCGACGGCTTGACGTAGCGGTAGCCCATGCGTGCGTACAGCTCGACATGCCGATCCTTGCACATCAGGTGGATGGTGCGTTTGCCCAGGCCGCGCATGTGTTGCACGAAGTGGCGCATCATCAGCGAGGCATAGCCTTTGCCCTGATGGGCGGGGTCCAGCACCACCGACATGATCACCACGTTCGGCGCGTCACTGTCGTGGCCGATCAGCTCCTTGAACGCCTCATCGGACATGACCACCTCATGGGCGCAGCCGCCGTTGATGAAGCCGATCACTTCGCCGTTCAGCTCCAGGATCTGGAAACCTTGCGGGTACTGGTCGATGCGGATAGCGATCTTTTCCCGGGTCGCGGCTTCGTCGCCTTCGTAGGCCGAGGTCTCGATCTGATAGCAGCGGGAGACGTCCGCCGGCGTGGCGTCGCGAAAAAGGGGCGTGTTCATGGTGACCTCGGGCAGGATTCGAGGCGCCATGATAGAAAAAACCCGAGGCGCTGGCCAATGCCCTCAACCGTTCACTCAATTCCCCCGTAGCAGTCCGGCTCGCCGGCGTTGGCGGTCTCAAGGGCCCCGACGCCGGCAAGCCGGACTGCTACGGGGCCGGGGGTGATCGCAAATTCCGGGCGTACCGAAACCCTGTGGGAGCGGGCTTGCCCGCGAATGCGTCAGGCCTGACGTTACGAGGGTGCCTGACCCACCCCTTTCGCGGGCGAGCCCGCTCCCACAGATCCAGACCAGACGGGGGCTGAGGTCAGGCCTGACGTTACGAGGGTGCCTGACCCACCCCTTTCGCGGGCGAGCCCGCTCCCACAGATCCAGACCAGACGGGGGCTGAGGTCAGGCGAGCGGCAGCCACAGGGTGATCTGCGTGCCTTCGCCGGGGCGGGAGGCGATATCGAGCCCGCCACCCGATTGCACCGCCAGGCCCTGAACCATCGACAACCCGAGCCCGGTGCCTTTGCCCGCGCCCTTGGTGGAGTAGAAGGGTTCCAGGCAGCTCTGCAGGATGTCTTGCGTCATCCCACAGCCAGTGTCAGCCACGGTCAGGCTGACATAGTGGCCAGCGGGCATCGAGCCATGGGGCGCGGACAGGGACTTCTCGGCGGCGGTTATCGACAACCGGCCGCCTTCGGGCATGGCATCACGGGCATTGACGGCGAGGTTGAGCACGGCCAGTTCCAGTTGCTGCGGGTCCACGAACACCTCGGGCAGGCTGGAAGGGATCGCGATGTCGAGGTCGATCCCCGCATCCAGCGAGCGTTCGACGAGGTCCTGGAGCTCGCCTACCAGATGCCCCAGGCTCACGCGCTCGGGCTTGAGGGTCTGGCGGCGGGCGAAGGTCAGCAGTTTGCCCACCAGCGCCCTTGCGCGTTCGGCGGCCTGCATGGCGCTGCTGGCCAGTCTCTGGGTGCCGGTGTCGTCAGTCCTGCGGCCGATGAGTTCCAGCGAAGCCAGGATCGGTGTCAGCAGGTTGTTGAAGTCATGGGCGATGCCGCCGCCGATCTGCCCGACCATCTCCATCTTGCGCGACTCGTGCAACTGCGCCAGAACCCTTTCCCGTTCGCCGACGATGCTGACCACGCGCTCTTCAAGTTCTTCATTGAGCCGCCGCAGATCGCGCTCGCCCTTGGCGTGGTTGATCCACAGCCAGGCAAGCTCGGCGACTTCCCGGGTCAGGCGCAGGTGGTGGCCGCCAAAGGTTTCCAGGGCGGCCGGCCTGATGCTCATGACGGCCGTCAGCTTGCCATGATGAATCACCGGAATGTCCACGCGGGCGGGCGGTTCGTGTTCAAGAAAGGCGAAGATATCAGGATCCGGCATGCCACTGCGGGCGCCGCTTTCATGGTGGAAGATCACGTAGCCTGCGCGCAACTGGCTCAGGGTCAGGCTGTCCCATTTCAGGATCTCGCCATCACGGAACAGCCGCCCGCGCTCGTAGGACTGGCGGCGTTCGAAGGTTTCGCCGTCGTCCTCGCTGATTGCAAAGCGAATGGTCTCAGGCTCGAATTCGTTGCCCAGTTGACGCAGCACATGGGCCTGGATGACATCCGGATCATTGAACGAAGGCAGTGCCTTGCCCAGCTCCACCAGAAAGGCCTGACGCCGCTCGAACTGCACTCGCTGGGTGGTTTCGGTGACGATGCACAGCACGCCGCCTACCGAGCCGTCCTGTTCGCGCACGGCCGAGTAGGACACGTCGAAATACACCGTTTCACCCCGGTCACTGCGCTTGATGTAGAAGGGGCGGTCCTTGGCGGAGAAGGTCTGGCCGGTCTCGCGCACGCCGCGCAGCAAGGGTTCGAGGTCATCCCAGAGTTCTGCCCAGTACTCCACGGCCGGCCGCCCTAGGGCACCGGGGTGTTTGTCGCCGATGGTGGGGGCGTAGGCGTCGTTGTACAACGCGACGTAGTGCGGGCCCCAGAAGATGACGATTTGCGCCTGAACGGGAAGGGTGGTCGCCATCAGCGTCTTCAGGCTGTGGGACCATTGCGTCGGCGGGCCGAGAGGCGAACGCTGATGCAGGGCGGATTTCAGCAGGCTGCTGACCTCGCCGGTGCCGGGCAAGAACCACGCCGCATCCGCAGCAATGCCTATGGCGTCTTCAGGTCGGAGTCGTTCCATGTAGGGTGGCACTTTTCGAGGGTGAACGGGCATGTGCTCTTAGAACCACGGCGATGGCTGACCGTTCCATCGCGCTTGGGCGATGGGAGAATACTGCATCCTGCCGTTCGACAGAACAACTCAAACCCGTAGCAGCACGGCTTGCAGGCGGGGCGTCCTGATGATCGCCGTCGCCGGCAAGCCGGACTGCTACCTGAGTATCAGTAGCCGCGATGTATGCGCCTTGCGCGCTGTTCGTAGCAGTCCGGCTTGCCGGCGTCGGCATACCCGGATGCCTCCTGAAGGCAAGGCCGGGCTCAGCCCTCGATCATTTCGCGGACCTTGGCCGTCAACTGGTCGAAGGCGAAAGGCTTGGTGATCATCTGCATGCCGGTCTCGAGGAAGCCCGCCCTGACGCCTGCGTTTTCCGCGTAACCGGTGATGAACAGCACCTTGAGTTCAGGCCGCATCTGGCGGCCGATATCGGCCAGTTGCCGGCCGTTCATGCCTGGCAGGCCGACGTCGCTGATCATCAGATCGATGCGCTGGCCAGATTCCAGGATAGGCACCGCACCCACCGCGTCTGCCGCTTCCAGATACGCATAGCCCAACTCGCCGAGGACCTGGCTGACCAGCGCCCGCACCGCCGGATCGTCCTCGACAATCAGAATCGTCTCGCCCTCCAGTGCCCCGGCCGGTGGGTGATCCAGTGCCACGTCCGCCTCATCCTTATTGCCATGGAAGCGGGGCAGGAACAGTTGCACGGTGGTGCCATGGCCCACTTGGCTGTCGATGGACACATGACCGTGGGACTGCTTGCTGAAGCCATAGATCATCGACAGGCCCAGCCCGGTGCCCTGGCCAATCGGTTTGGTGGTGAAGAATGGATCGAAGGCGCGGTTGATCACGTTTTCCGGCATGCC
This sequence comes from Pseudomonas sp. NPDC090203, assembly GCF_044746765.1. Taxonomy (NCBI): domain Bacteria; kingdom Pseudomonadati; phylum Pseudomonadota; class Gammaproteobacteria; order Pseudomonadales; family Pseudomonadaceae; genus Pseudomonas; species Pseudomonas sp. NPDC090203. The sequence continues at coordinate 459,581 of NZ_JBIVCV010000003.1, read as the reverse complement.
GCTGCCGGTGTCCGTGACGCTCAGCACCACGTAATCCCCGGGCAGCAGATTCTCGTGGGCGTTGGTGAAGTGGCGGTCCAGGTTGCGGTTGAAGGTTTCGATCATCAGCATGCCGCCGTTGGGCATGGCGTCCCGGGCATTGAGCACCAGGTTGAGCAGGGCGCTTTCGAGCTGGTTGGGGTCGGCTTCGGCGGTCCACAGTTGCGGGTCCAGGCACATGTCCAGGCTGATGCTCTCATTGACGCTGCGGTGCAGCAGTTCACCCATGGAGCGCACCAGCTCGTTCATCTCCACTGGCTTTGAGTCCAGCGACTGACGCCGGGAGAACGCCAGCAGCCGATGGGTGAGGGCGGCGGCGCGATTGGCCGAGGTCACGCCCAGGTCGATCAGGCCGTCCAGGTCGTCGGTGCGGCCACGGGCGATCCGCCGCCGCAGCAGTTCAAGGCTGCCGATGATGCCGGTGAGCATGTTGTTGAAGTCGTGGGCGATGCCGCCGGTGAGCTGGCCGACCGCTTCCATTTTCTGCGACTGGCGCAACACTTCTTCATTGTGGCGCAACTGCGAGGTGCGCTCCTCGACCTGTTGTTCGAGGGTTTCGTTGAGGCGCCGCAACTGGGTTTCAGCCCGTTTGCGCTCGGTAATGTCCGAGGTCACGCCCACCAGCAGGCTGACCCGCCCGTTGCGCCCGCGAATGGCCCGGGCGCGGGCGTCGACCCAGTGCAGCGAGCCATCGGCCCAGACGTTGCGAAACTCGATGATGAAATCTTCGCCGCTGTCCAGCGTGTGCTGCAGCGTTGACTGCATGCGCGGCTGATCCTCCGGGTACACCGACTCCAGCCAGTCGTGGTAGCTGAACGATGCGTGCTCATCGCGTCCGAAGTGCACCTTGCTGATCGCCGAGCAATCGAGCTGCAAGTGCTCGGCTTCCAGTTGCCATGAACCCAGCCGTCCGGCCTTGAGCGCGTGTTGCAGGCGCTGCTCGCTTTCGAGCAGATCCTCCATGCGGCTGCGGGCATCGTACTGCCGGCGCCGGCCGCGCACGGCAGTGGTCACCAGGCTGACCAGGGTCGCCGGGTGAAACGGCCGCTCGAGAAAGGTCACATTGCCCAGCATCTTGCCAAGCCGCGCAGAAGGGTTGTGTTCCGGCCCACCGTGGCGGGTCAGCAGCACGATGGGCAGGTCGGACCAGGCAGGCTGGTTCGCCAGGAGCGTCAGCCATGGATTGAGATCGACACCGCGCAGCGCCTCGTCGGCGACGATGGCAAGGCCGGCTCCGGATGCCATCTCCCGACACAGGCCCGCCAGATCGTGGGTGACCAGTGCCGGGAAGCCTGCTTCCTGCAGGATCATCAAGGCAATTTGGCTGTCGCGGCCGTGGGGCGCGAGAATGATTGCCCGTTCTGATAGTTGTCCCGGTGTGCTCACACTTCCTCATCCTGCAGTAGCGGATTGTTTTCGCCAAGGTACTGCGGCACCCCGCGCAAGACGCCCTGGAAGGCTTCCAGCGGCATGCCGATTCTAAGGCCGTTGCGGCTGATGCGGTATTCCCGGATGGTCGATTCGTGGCTGCCGGTGCGCTTCTTGATGATCGAGATGGCTCGACGCACCTTGCCCAGCGCCTCGAAGTAGCGCAACAGAATCACGGTGTCGGCCAGGTAAGTGATGTCCACCGGCGACTGCATGTCACCCACCAGGCCGTGTTGCGCCACGGTGATGAACGTCGATGCACCCTGGCGATTAAGGTACAGCAGCAGCTCATGGATGTGCAGCACCAGCGCATTTTCTTCCGGCATGGCGGCGCGGTAGCCGTTGACGCTGTCGATGACCACGGTGCGAATCTGCAACTCATCGACACTGCGCCGTACACGGTGGGAGAACTCACCGGGTGACAGTTCGGCGGCGTCCACTTGTTCGATCAGCAGATTGCCGGTTTCCTGCAGCGCAGCCAGATCGATCCCGACCTTGCGCATGCGCTCGAACAGCAGGCCGATTTCTTCATCGAAGATGAACAGGCCAACCCGCTCGCCGCGCATCACGGCGGCAGCTGCAAACACCAGGCTGACCAGCGACTTGCCGGTACCGGCAGGGCCGAGGATCAGGGTGCTGGAGCCGCTGTCGACGCCACCACCGAGCAACGCGTCAAGTTCCTCGATGCCGCTGCTCAACTGGTTGCTCCGGTAGGCGGAGCGGTGCTCGGCAGCCACCAGGCGCGGGAACACATGCACGCCATCTTCCAGGATGTTGAAGTCGTGATAACCGCCGCGATAGCGCTGGCCGCGATACTTCACCACCCGCAGGCGCCGACGCTCGGCACCGTAGTTGGGGGTCAGTTCCTCAAGGCGGATCACGCCGTGGGCCACGCTGTGCACGGTCTTGTCCAGCAGTTCGGTGGTCAGGTCATCGAGCAGGATGACGGTGGCGTCATACCGGGAGAAGTAGTGCTTGATCGCCAGGATCTGCCGACGATAGCGCAGCGAACTCTGGGCCAGCAGGCGGATTTCCGAGAGGCTGTCGATCACCACGCGCGACGGCTTGACCTGCTCGACGATGTCGAAGATCTGCCGGGTGGCCTCGCCCAGCTCAAGGTCCGAGGAGTACAGCAGGCTCTGCTGGTGCTCGGCATTGAGCAGGTCTTCGGGCGGGGTGAGCTCGAATACGCTGATCTGTTCGTCCAGTTCCCACCCGTGGGAGCGGGCGCCGTCGCGCAGTTCGCGCTCGGTCTCGGACAGCGTGATGTACAGGCAACGCTCGCCCGCTGCAGCGCCTGCCAGCAGAAATTGCAGGGCAACGGTGGTCTTGCCGGTGCCTGGTTCGCCTTCCAGAAGGAAGACGTGGCTGCGTGAAAGACCGCCGGACAGAATGTCGTCCAGGCCCACGATGCCGGTTGCTGCTTTTGATGTAGTCAAGTATCGCCCTCATGCGACTTGAGAAAGAGTGGCGAGCCGTCCTGAGACTGCCGCCGGGGCAACGAACATGACAAGGATGTGCGATTGCTCGCTGCCATCATTCTGGACCGTGCAGCCAGGCGGCGGTTCCATTCTTCGGGCCAAGGCAGACATGGACGGTCACTGATTCTGCTCGGCATTGGTCCGGCAAATGGCGCAACCGTGGCCTGCGACTGAAAATCGGGCTTGATATAGTCGCCCGTCTGGATTTCACACCCACCGCAGGCCATTCAAGGATCTTCGCCGTGTCCGACTACAGCGCTTTCAAGGTCGAACTGACCGACCACATCGCCCACGTGCAAATCAATCGCCCGGAAAAGATCAACGCCATGAACGCGGCGTTCTGGAGCGAGATCATCGATATTTTCCACTGGATCGAAGACACCGATGAAATCCGCGCGGTGGTGCTCAGCGGTGCGGGCAAGCATTTTTCTTCTGGCATCGACCTGATGATGCTGGCCCAGGTGGCCAACGAACTGGGCAAGGACGTGGGCCGCAACGCCCGGATGCTGCGGCGCAAGATCCTGCAGATGCAGGAGTCATTCAGCGTGGTCGACCGTTGCAGCAAGCCGGTGCTGGCGGCGGTGCAGGGCTACTGCATCGGTGGCGCCATCGACCTGATCAGCGCCTGCGACATGCGTTACGCAGCCGACGACGCGCTGTTTTCCATCCGCGAAATCGACATGGGCATGGCCGCCGATGTCGGCACCCTGCAACGCCTGCCCCGGCTGATCGGCGACGGCATGATGCGCGAGATGGCCTACACCGGGCGCAACGTGGACGCCAGCGAAGCGCTGCGCATCGGCCTGGTCAACCGCACCTTCGCCGATCATGAACAGTTGCTCGAAGGCGTGTTTGGCATCGCCCGGGAAATCGCCGCCAAGTCGCCGATTGCCGTCGCCGGCAGCAAGCGGATGATCGGCTACATGCGCGACCACAGTGTCGATGACGGGCTTGAATACGTTGCCACGTGGAACGCTGCCATGTTGCAATCAGCGGACCTTAAACTGGCCATGGTTGCCCACATGGGCAAACAGAAGCCGGTCTTCGACAATTGACCGGCAACCCCGGATTCGCAGGCACCCGACGCCGCCGAACCTGACGCGCACCTCTGTGGGCGCGCGCCGAGCGGCGAGGGTTGCCCATTAGAGGAGTGCTTTCATGACGCGCCCCAGGCGTTGGACCACCGCTGTGCTCGACACCCAGAGCGCAGGGGGTTGGGCCGTAGTTCACAGTGATCAGGGCTTCATGCTGGACGGCAACGGGGTGATGTTTCCCCGCCAGTGGCTCAAGCAGCAGGATCTGCCTTTGCTCAGCGAGCATGGCATCGGCCATTTCGACGGCGAGCCGGTCTACGTGCAGGTGCTCAAGCATGCGGTCGAGCTGCCTGGCACCCATTGGCAGACCTTGCGCCAGTTCATGCTGGCGGATGACATCGACGTTTTCCAGAAACTCGGTTACGCCGCGCAGATCAGCACCTGGGCGCGGGAACACCGCTTTTGCGGCAGTTGCGGCCAGGCGACGACCCAAGTTCCGGGCGAGCGGGCGATGTACTGCAAGGACTGCGACCTGCGCGCCTATCCGCGCATTTCACCGAGCATGATCGTGCTGGTGACCCGCGGCGATGAAGTGCTGCTGGCGCGCTCGCCGCGTTTCGTCACGGGGGTCTACAGCACCCTTGCAGGCTTTGCCGAGCCGGGGGAATCGGCCGAGGATTGCCTGCGCCGCGAGGTGATGGAGGAGGTGCGGATCAAGGTCAGGAACATCCAGTACAAGGGCAGCCAGTGCTGGCCGTTCCCGCACTCGATGATGCTGGGTTTCCACGCCGAGTATGAAAGCGGCGACATCGTGCCCCAGGCCGACGAGATCGAAGATGCGCAATGGTTCAGCATTCACGACATGCCGCCGTTACCGGCCAGCCGTTCCATTGCGCGTTACCTCATCGACCTGTATCTGGCCGAGCGCCTGGGTTTAGCTAAACCAGTGCTGCCAGGCCAGGCGGATGGTTAACGCCAGTACCACGGTGATGAACACCGGGCGGATGAACTTCGCGCCGCCCTGGATGGCGGTGCGGGCACCCAGGAACGCGCCGACCATCAGCGCCGAGCCCATGACCAGGCCAATCGCCCAGTCCACCGAGCCGTTGATGGCGAAGATCGTCAGGGCCGCCGCGTTGCTGACGAAGTTCATGCTGCGCGCCACGCCACTGGCCTTGACCAGATCCACCGGGTACATCAGCAGCGTGCTGACGGTCCAGAATGCGCCGGTGCCGGGGCCTGCGACACCGTCGTAGAAGCCCAGGCCGAAACCCTGGGGAAACTGCCAGCGGGTCTTGATCGGCGCGTCGCTGTCCAGCGGCGCCTTGGGCGTGCCGCCGAACAGCAGGTACAGGCCGCAACCGAAGACGATCACTGGCAGCATCTGGTTGAGCAGTTCGGCGGGCAGGTAATGCGCGACGACGGCCCCCACCAGTGCGCCGATCAGCGTGCCGATCAGGCCGCGTTTCCACTGCGCGGGATGGAACAGCTTGCGCCGGTAGAAGGTGAAGCTTGCCGTGGCCGAACCGAAGGTCGAGCTCAGCTTGTTGGTGCCCAGCACCAGGTGCGGTGGCAGACCGGCAGTGAGCAAGGCAGGGGTGGTCAGCAATCCGCCGCCACCGGCGATGGCATCGATGAAACCGGCAACGAAGGCGACAAGGGCGAGCACCAGCAGCGTGGTGGGGTCTACGGTGAGTTCGAACGGCATGGGCAAGGGCTTACTTGGCAGACGGGCAGAATGGCTGCCCGGAAGCGCGGCATTCTACCAGTGAGGATTGCCGTTTTGGTGCGGTATTGCTCTTGATTCTGCCCGGAGGGCGTAGGAGCGTAGCTTGCTCGCGATCTGCCGGGAACCGGCAGTAAACCCTGCCCACGCCGTACTGCTGACACGACTGAGGTGCTTGATTTTGCTACCGCTTCGCGGTAGATCGCGAGCAAGCTACGCTCCTACGGCCTCCGGCCAGAATCAAAAGCGGGTGAACGCTTCAGACATCCGAAACCGTCACCCACCGCATCTCCCTGGCCGCAATGCGAATGGCACTGGCCAGCCGTTCCACCTCAAGGGCCTCGGCGAAATCCGGCCCTTCGTTGCCTTTCCCGCATAACGCCTGGATCAGGGCATGGACCTCAAGGGTCTTCAACTCGTTGTACCCCAGCTGGTGCCCCGGCGCCGGGCAGAACGCCGCATAACCGGCTTGCGCGGGGCCCGCCAGAATCCGCTGGAAACCATCACGCCCCGGCGCCCCCGCGCGATACAGCCGCAGCTCGTTCAAGCGTTCCTGATCGAACGACAGAGTCCCCAGCGTGCCGCTGATTTCGAAGCTCAGGTGGTTCTTGTACCCATGCTTGAGCCAACTGCTGGCAAAGGTGCCCCGCGCGCCGTTGGCGAAGCGCAGCAGGGCGTAGGTCTGGTCGTCGATGCCGATCGCACGCTGCTCGTGACTGCCCTTGCTCGCCGGGCGTTGGCCGTGAACTGTCTGGGCGTCGGCGCACACCGCTTCGACATCGCCCAACAGATAGCGGGCCATGGCCAGCAAATGACTGCCCAGGTCCGCCAGCGCGCCACCGGCGTGGGCCTGCTCGCAACGCCAGGACCACGGCTGCTGCGGATCGCCCATGAAGTCTTCGCTGAATTCGCCCTGAAAGCTGATGATCTGCCCCAGCTCACCGCTTTCGATCATCTGCCGGGCGAGGCCGATCATCGGGTTGTGCTGGTAGTTGTAGCCGACCCGCGTGACCACGCCGGCCTTTTGCGCGGCCTGCTGCATGGCCCGGGCTTGCTCAAGGCTCACCGCTAGGGGCTTTTCGCAGTACACCGCCTTGCCCGCTTCCAGCGCAGCCATGGCCATGGGGTAGTGCAGATGATTGGGGGTGGTGATGGCCACGAGGTCCACGGCCGGATCGGCGATCAACTGTTGCCAGTCAGCGTGGCTGCGCTCGAAACCCCAGGAACGGGCGCATTGTTCGGCGCGGGCGGCATCGGCGTCGGCCAGGGCGCTGAGTTTGAGATTGACCGGGAGATCGAAGGTGGTGCGGGCATTCTGGAACGCCAGGGCGTGAGCCCGGCCCATGAAGCCCGTGCCGATCAGGCCGATGCCCAGGGTGGGGAGAGTCGATTCGCGCATGACAGCAGGTCCTTTGACGGGATGTTGTTATGCGGAAAATGTATTCGCTGCCGGGCTCGGATGGAATCATTATTCCATCAGCGAACCCTCAAATTCACCTCAGCCCTGTAGGAGCGCGCTTGCCCGCGATGGCGGTGTGCCTGCGCACGCTGTACCGCCTGAAATGGCGCGGTCGCGGGCAAGCGCGCTCCTACAGAGGTTGGGGGTCAGGACAGAAACCCGCCATCCACATTCAACGCCACGCCCGTGGTGTAGCTCGATGCATCGCTGGCCAGGTACAGCACGGTACCTGCCATCTCGCTCGGGTCGGCAACGCGCTTGAGCGGGATCTGCTGCAGCGCGGTGTTGAGGATCTTCTCGTTGCTGACCAGCGCCGAGGCGAATTTGGTGTCGGTCAGGCCCGGCAGCAGCGCATTGCAACGAATGCCGAACTGCGCGCATTCCTTGGCGAACACCTTGGTCATGTTGATGACCGCAGCCTTTGTCACCGAATAGATGCCCTGGAAGATACCCGGCGAGACGCCGTTGATCGACGCCACGTTGATGATGCTGCCGCCGCCGTGCTCGCGCATCAGCTTGCCGGCCTCCACGGACATGAAGAAATAGCCGCGAATGTTCACGTCCACTGTCTTCTGGAACGCGCCCAGGTCAGTGTCCAGCACATTGCAGAACTGCGGGTTGGTGGCCGCGTTGTTGACCAGGACGTCCAGCCGGCCGAATTCCTCACGAATGCGCGCGAAGACCGAGGTGATCTGCTCCATCTCACCGATGTGGCAGGCAATCGCAGTGGCCTTGCCGCCGTCAGCGATGATCGCATCGGCCACCTGCTGGCAGCCTTCGATCTTGCGGCTGGAGACGATGACGTGGGCGCCTTGCTGCGCGAGCAGCTTGGCGATGGCCTCGCCGATACCGCGACTGGCGCCGGAAACGAAGGCGATCTTGCCATCGAGGTCGAACAAGTGGGTCTTGGACATGTTGTCTTCCTTATCGTGTCGCAATCGTCAGAGGTTAGAGCGCGGAGCGGTCGATGACCTGCAGGGCCATGTGTTCCAGCAGCTTGTTCATGTGGATGAACTGGGCGAAGCGCTTGTCCTGGGTCTGGCCGTGGAAAAACCGGTAGTAGATTTGCTGCACGATGCCGGCCAGGCGGAACAGGCCATAGGTGTAATAGAAATCGAAATTGTCGATGCGGATTCCCGAACGTTCGGCGTAGTAGGCCACGAACTGCTCGCGGGTCAGCATGCCCGGCGCATGGCTGGGCTGGCGGCGCATCATCTGCACGGGTGCAGGGTCATTGGCTTCGATCCAGTAGGCCAGGCTGTTGCCCAGGTCCATCAGCGGATCGCCCAGGGTGGTTAGTTCCCAATCCAGTACGCCGATGATCTGCATCGGGTTGGCGGGGTCGAGGATCACATTGTCGAAGCGGTAATCGTTATGCACCAGGCTCGACACCGGGTGATCGGCAGGCTTCTTGTCGTCCAGCCAGCGCGCGACCTTCTCCCAGCTTGGCGCATCGGCGGTGCGGGCCTTCTCATAGCGCTCGGTCCAGCCGCGAATCTGGCGCTCGACGTAACCCTGGGGCTTGCCCAGATCGCCCAGGCCGCAGGCGTTGTAGTCGACCTGGTGCAGGTCCACCAGTTTGTCGATGAAGCTCTTGCACAGGGCCTCGGTCTGCGCAGCGTCGAAGTTCAGCTCGGCAGGCAGCTCGGAGCGCAGGATGATGCCCTTGACCCGCTCCATGACGTAGAACTCGGCGCCGAGTACCGCTTCATCGGTGCAGTGCACGTAGGCCTTGGGGCAATACGGGAAGGCGTCCTTGAGCTGGTTGAGAATGCGGAATTCGCGGCCCATGTCGTGGGCGCTCTTGGCCTTGTGGCCGAAAGGCGGACGGCGCAGGACGAACTCCTGATCGGGGTAGGCCAACAGGTAGGTGAGGTTGGAGGCCCCGCCGGGAAACTGGCTGATCTGCGGCTCGCCACGCAGGCCCGGAATCTGGGCCTTGAGGTAAGGGTCGATAAGCGCAGCGTCGAGTTCTTCGCCGGATCGAACCTGGGTGGACTGGTCGGTTAAGGCCATGCTTATCCCTGCTGTTTATTTTGGTTGGTCAGGATCATTGGCTAATCTAATGCGAGCAAGGCTCTGGAACAACGTGCACGGGGCCTTATAGGCAAGCGTGTTACAGGGCGATCAGCCGCTTTGATTCGCGGTGTGCATAAACCGTAGAGCAAAAAAAACCGAAGCCCGGAGGCTTCGGTCTGGCTCGATCTCTGTAGGAGCGCGCTTGCCCGCGATGGCGGTGTGCCTGCGCACGCTGTGCCGTCTGAAACGGTCGCGGGCAAGCGCGCTCCTACAGGGGTTGTTGCCACGTCTTACGACGGAAACAGCTCGCTCAGCTTCATCGCCAGCATCATGTCGCCTTCGGCGCGCAGCTTGCCGCCCATGAAGGCCTGCATGCCGTCGGTTTCGCCGGAAACGATGCCCGCCAGGGTCTCGCCGTCCATCACCAGGGTCACCTGGGCGTCAGGGTTTTCGCCTTCCTGCAGTTCGCAGGTCTTGTCCTTGACGATCAGCGAGAAGTGCTTGGATTCGTCGATACGGAAACCGAACACCAGGTCCAGGCCGGCAGCGGCGCTTGGGTCGAACTTGGCTTTCATGGCTTGTACGGCATCGGCTACGGAAGTCATGGTGTCATCCTTTTAGATAAGTGATTTGCAGGCACCTTGCGGTGCGTTTGGCCGGGCTCAGCGGTAGGTGATGAGCTCCGGCGCCTTCATCAGTTGCAGATGGGCACTACTGTTGAAGGAAGCCAGGGACACCTCGCGACCACGGAACTTCAGATGGTTGAGCGAGGTGTTGACGATTTGCCAGTTGAGCTCGAACGCCTGCAGCGCGGGCATCTGAGTGATCTGGTGGAGCAGGGCGGTGATGGTTCCGCCCGAGGTAAATACGGCGATACGCTCGCTTGGAGCTGCGCTGTCGAGAATCCGCCCAAGGCCAGCCTGCGCCTGGGCGACGAATGCCAGCCAGCTTTGCAGTGCCGGGGTGTCGTGCTCGCCGCCCAGCCAGCGGCCAATGATCAGCGCGAACAGACGCTGGAACTCGGCGCGGTTGTGCGCGGCGTTGCGCATGATCTCCAGCGCTTCGGGTTCATCGGGAAGCATCGCCGGCAGCAGCGCGCGGATCACGCCTTCGGCATCGAATTCATTGAAGCCGGGGTCGATTTCCAGCGCGGGCTGTTTGAAACCGGCGGCGTCCAGCTGGGCCATCACCGTTTCGCCCGTATGACGCTGGCGGAACAGGCTGCCGCTGATGCAACGGTCGAAGCTCAGACCCAGTTGTGCCAGGTGCGCGCCGAGCACTTCTGCCTGACGATAGCCGGTGGGCGACAGAACGTCGTAATCGTCCGCACCAAAGGAGGCCTGGCCATGTCTTATGAGGTAGATGCTGCCCACGTTCGCGTCATCCCGACACGCTGAAAGTGAAGCGAGGTTATGAGCAGGGTGCAGGGTCTGTCAATAAAAAAACATACGCTTGTTTGAATTGTGCGATTGTCATGATCTTTGACAGTCGTGTAGCTGGCCCGGCGCGAGGCGCGCCGGTATGCTGGGCTCATTCGCGATTTGTGAACGGGCCTTGGTTCAAGGTTCTGACGTGCAGGTAAGGAGCCTCTGTGGAGTTCATTTTCGATTACGCCAGCTTCCTGGCAAAGACCGTGACCGTGGTGGTTGCCATCGTCATGGTGCTGATTGTCATCGCTTCGCTGCGCGGCCGCGGTCGTCGCGGTGGTGGCGGGCAGTTGCATGTGACCAGGCTCAACGATTTCTACAAGGGCCTGCGTGACCGCCTGGAAGGCTCGCTGCTGGACAAGGCGCGGCTCAAGGCGCTGCGCAAGTCCCAGGCCAAGGAGCTGAAAAAGGACAAGAAACAGGTCGAAGTCAAGCCGCGCGTCTATGTGCTGGATTTCGACGGCGACATCAAGGCGTCGGCCACTGAAAGCATGCGCCACGAGATCACCGCGTTGCTGTCGCTGGCCACCGAGAAGGACGAAGTGGTGCTGCGCCTGGAAAGCGGTGGCGGCATGGTCCACAGCTACGGGCTGGCCTCCTCGCAACTGGCGCGGATTCGTCAGGCCGGCATTCCGCTGACCATTTGCATCGACAAGGTCGCGGCCAGCGGCGGCTACATGATGGCGTGTATCGGCAACCGCATCATCAGTGCGCCTTTCGCCGTGCTGGGTTCCATTGGGGTGGTGGCGCAACTGCCCAACGTCAACCGTCTGCTGAAGAAGCACGACATCGACTTTGAAGTGCTGACGGCCGGTGAATACAAGCGCACGCTGACGGTGTTTGGCGAAAACACCGAGAAGGGCCGTGAGAAGTTCCAGCAGGACTTGGACATCACCCACGAGCTGTTCAAGAACTTCGTCGCCAGCTATCGCCCGCAGTTGCAGATCGATGAAGTGGCGACCGGTGAGGTGTGGCTGGGCATGGCAGCCAAGGACAAGCTGCTGGTGGACGAACTGAAGACCAGTGACGAGTACCTGGCCGACAAGGCCAAGACCGCCGAGGTGTTCCATTTGCATTATGCCGAGCGCAAGAGTCTGCAGGAGCGCGTCGGCCTTGCGGCCAGCACCTCGGTGGATCGCCTGGTGACCGGCTGGTGGAGCCGCCTGACCCAGCAGCGGTTCTGGTAAACCGCGATGATTTCATTGCGCTGAGTCTGTGGGAGCGAGCTTGCTCGCGAAGGCGTCGGGTCGGATTTGTAAGATGTGTTGCACGTACCGGCCCTTTCGCGAGCAAGCTCGCTCCCACAGGGTTGGGTGTATGTCCCAAACAAAAAAGCCCCGGCTTCGTAAGAAACCGGGGCTTTTTGTTGCTGGCCGAAAGGTCGGCTTAGCGACGACGGAACAGCGGCAGCGGCTCGTCGGTTGCAGCCTGGTACGTCACGGAGAAGTCCTTGAGACTCTCCAGCGCTTCGTACGGGTCTTTGTCCGCGCGGATGGCGAAGGCGTCGAAGCCGCAACGATGCAGGTAGAACAACTGGTCGCGCAGCACGTCGCCAATGGCCCGCAGCTCGCCCTTGAAGCCGTAGCGATCACGCAACAGGCGCGCATTGGAATAGCTGCGACCATCGGTGAACGCCGGGAAGTTCAGGGCGATGACCTGGAAGTGCTTGATGTCATCGCCGATTTCCTCGGCTTCTTCGTCGCTGTCCAGCCACACGCCCAGGCCGCCGTCGCGGGCCTTGAGCGCGTGACCATGGTCGCGCCACAGGGTCAGTGGCACGATCAGGTCGTCGCAGTTGGACAGGCTGTCGAACTCGGTGTCCTTGGGCAGCAGGTGCCAGGTCTCGTCGATGACTTCGTTGTTCTTAATGATTCGCTGCATAGACGCGCTCCTTGAAAGGGTCGATGCCGATACGCTGGTAGGTGTCGATGAAGCGTTCGTCTTCGGTACGTTTCTCAACGTAGACGTCGATCAGCTTCTCGATCACATCCGGCATGGCGTCCTGTGCGAAGGAAGGGCCGAGGATCTTGCCCAGGCTGGCATCGCGGCTGGCGCTGCCACCCAGGGATACCTGATAGAACTCTTCGCCTTTCTTGTCCACGCCCAGAATGCCGATGTGGCCGACGTGGTGGTGACCACAGGCGTTCATGCAGCCGGAAATGTTCAGGTCCAGTTCGCCGATGTCGAACAGGTAGTCCAGGTCGTCGAAACGGCGCTGGATGGATTCGGCAATCGGGATCGACTTGGCGTTGGCCAGCGAGCAGAAGTCGCCGCCCGGGCAGCAGATGATGTCGGTCAGCAGGCCGATGTTCGGCGTGGCGAAACCGCCTTCACGCAGCTCGCCCCAGAGGGTGAACAGCTGGCTCTGCTCGACGTCGGCCAGAATGATGTTCTGCTCGTGGGAGGTGCGCAGTTGGCCGAAGCTGTAGCGATCGGCCAGATCGGCGATGGCGTCCAGTTGCTTGTCGGTGACATCGCCAGGCGCAACGCCCGTCGGCTTGAGCGACAGGGTCACGGCCACGTAGCCCGGTTTCTTGTGAGCCAGCACGTTGCGCGAGCGCCAGCGGGCAAAGCCTGCGTGCTCCTGGTCCAGGTTCGCAAGTTCGGCGCTGTAGTCGGCCAGTGCCTTGTACTCCGGATCGACGAAGTGCTTGGCGACGCGATGCACTTCGGCTTCGGTCAGGGTGGTCTGGCCGCCGCGCAGGTGGGCCATTTCGGCCTCGACCTTCTCGGCGAAGACTTCAGGCGTGAGCGCCTTGACCAGGATCTTGATCCGGGCCTTGTATTTGTTGTCGCGACGGCCGTAGCGGTTGTAGACCCGCAGGATGGCGTCCAGGTAGCTCAACAGGTCCTGCCAGGGCAGGAATTCGTTGATGAACGCACCGACCACCGGGGTACGGCCCAGACCGCCGCCCACCAGCACGCGGAAGCCCAGTTCGCCAGCGGCGTTCTTGACCGGCTCAAGGCCGATGTCGTGGACTTCGATGGCGGCGCGGTCGGAGGTGGAACCGTTGATCGCGATCTTGAACTTGCGCGGCAGGTACGCGAATTCAGGGTGGAAGGTGGTCCACTGACGCACGATCTCGCACCATGGGCGCGGGTCAACCAGCTCGTCGGCTGCGACGCCGGCAAACTGGTCCGTGGTGACGTTGCGCAGGCAGTTGCCGCTGGTCTGGATCGCGTGCATCTGCACAGTCGCCAGTTCAGCCAGGATGTCAGGGATGTCTTCCAGCGCCGGCCAGTTGAACTGCACGTTCTGGCGGGTGCTGATGTGCGCGTAGCCCTTGTCGTAGTCGCGGGCGATTTTCGCCAGCATGCGCACCTGGCGCGCCGTCAACTGGCCGTAAGGCACAGCCACGCGCAGCATCGGGGCGAAGCGCTGGACATAGAGGCCGTTTTGCAGGCGAAGCGGGCGGAACTCTTCTTCGCTCAGCTCGCCGGCCAGATAGCGGCGGGTCTGGTCGCGGAACTGCTTGACGCGGTCCTCGACGATCCGCTGATCGTACTCGTCATATACGTACATGGTGGTCCTGTTCTCAGGCGGTTCACTGCTGCTTGGACCAACTGAGAGGCGATGCTATGCCGCCTGCATTCAGGGTCCGAAACAAATCTGCGCGCACGGTCGCGCAGCCTCCAACGAGGCCGGGGGGACAATAGCAGTTTGAGAATATGCGCAAAAGTGATGTTTCTTTATATGCAAATAGCTAAAAGCGATAAGCAACCCGTCGGCTGCTCATGACCACACTTGTGAGAGGGATAACCCTGGACTTTACTCAGGTTCAGGCCGGGGTCAACCGTCTTCGGTCAGTTCCATGTCTCATCGACAATAAGACAGACAAGAGGCGATGCAATGAGCCGATCCCACCCTAAACCTGCCAAGTCCGACAGTCACGTAGACGCCTGGGCGATTCTCTTTATCATCATTCTGGTCGTAGGCGCTGCGGTGTTCTGGGTGAGTCACCAGTAACGCCGGCACCGGGTATCAATGCGCGGGGTAGAGCTTACCCGACGCTTGCCGATAAGGTATAAGCAGGCCTGATGCAGGTCGGTTGTATCGTTTTCGGCGTGAGGCTCGGTGTCCGATGGCAAGGTTTTTCAGTGGCTGCCTCATGCTCGTCGTGGGTGGGTTGTGGCTGGGTAATGCGTGGGCGGCTTCGGTGGTGTTCCTCAACCCGGGCTCGGCCCAGGATCCGTATTGGTCCAGTTATTCCCGCTTCATGCAGGCTGCGGCCGACCGGCTGGCCATGAACCTGACCATCCACTACACCGACCGCGATACCCGCACGCTGCTCACCTTTGCGCGCCAGGCGCTGCAAGGCACTGCACGACCTGATTACCTGGTGTTCTCCAACGAGTTGAACGTCGCACCCGAAGTGCTGCGCCTGTCGGTGGGCAGCGGGGTCAAGCTGGTCGCGGTCAACAACACCTTTACCTCCAACCAATTGAGCATCCTGGGCGACCTGCGCAGTCGCTACCCGGATTTTCTCGGCAGCGTGGTCGCCAACGATGAAGAGGGCGGCTATCTGGTTGCCAGGCGCCTGATCGAATCCCATCCGCCAGTGCCGGCGGGGCAGTTCATCGACATGCTGGCGTTCTCGGGTACCAACAGCACGCCGGTGTCGCTGCAGCGGGAGCGCGGGCTTTACCGGGCACTGGCCGAATTCCCTCAGGTGCGGTTGCGACAGATCGTGCTCGGTGGCTGGCGCCGCGACCGGGCCTACGAGCAGGCGCAGGTGTTGCTCAAGCGCTATCCCGACGTCAGCCTGATCTGGGCCGCAAGCGACCTGATGGCATTTGGCGTGATGGACGCCGTGCGCGAAACCGGCAAGCAGCCGGGCAAGGACGTGCTGGTGGGCACCATCAACGATTCCACCGCCGCGTTGCAGGCGTTGCACGACGGCACGTTGAGCGTCGACGCCGGCGGACATTTCACCCTCGGGGGCTGGGCCCTGGTGCTGCTCAATGATTACGACAAGGCCGACAGCCAGACCCGCCAGCCCTTCGGTACCTGGCGTGTATCGGCGATGCAGCTTCGTGAGCGCAAGGATAGCCAGCGCTTCATGCAGGCCAACAGCCGTGACGATTACGGAATCGATGTGCGCCAGTTCACTCAGGGGCGCAGTCCGGAGGGGGGCGCGTATCCCTTTGTGAAGGTGGGGAGCAACTGAAAAGCGCAGGGCTCAGGGCAGGGGGAAGTGCAGCACCAGTTGCACGATGCCCAGCAGGATCAGTGCGAACACGGCGGTGAATACGATGCCCAGGATCACGAAGTGCGACGGCTTGCCGTGGGTGAAGTCCCGCGCCCGGTTCTTCTGGCTTTGCACGCCGAATGCTGCCGCCATGACGCTGTGCAGCATCTGCCAGAGGGTCGGCGGCTTGTGGTCAGGTGGGTCGTTGGATGGATTGTCCATGTTCGCTCCAGCGCCGGCAAAAGGGCTGAAGAAAGGATAGCCGCGATATTGCCTGCGTGGGGGCAACTGGTTTGAACCCAGCCGCCCTAACGATCCCACCCCGTAGCAGCACGGCTTGCCGGCGGGCTGGTGCGCAGCGCCAGTAAAACCGGCTGCCGCGGTGTGTCAGGCAAACCGCGTGCTCAGGATCTACTGCCGCTTCGCGCCAGCCCGCCGGCAAGCCGTGCTGCTACGCCCTTCGGGCAGAAGCTACCCGCAGCCCTGTAGGAGCGCGCTTGCCCGCGACGGCGTCGGGTCAGACGCCGCCGGTGTGAAAGGTCTGACGCTTTCGCGGGCAAGCCCGCTCCCACAGTGGGTCTGGGTCTGCCCCGGAATTGATGAACACCGCAACACCTGTAGGAGCGCGCTTGCCCGCGACGGCGTCGGGTCAGACGCCGCCGATGTGAAAGGTCTGACGCTTTCGCGGGCAAGCCCGCTCCCACAGTGGGTCTGGGTCTGCCCCGGAATTGATGAACACCGCAACACCTGTGGGAGCGGGCTTGCCCGCGAAAGCGGTGGTTCAGACGCCGCCGGTGTGCCCGGGCTTACTCGTCGTAGCCCAGGTTTGGCGCCAGCCAGCGTTCGGTGACGCGCATTTCCTGGCCTTTGCGGGCGTTGTAGCTTTCCACCTGGTCCTTGTCGACCTTGCCCACGGCAAAATACTGCGCCTGTGGGTGGGCGAAGTACCAGCCGCTGACCGCCGCCGCCGGGAACATCGCGTAATGCTCGGTAAGGAACACGCCGCTGATGCCGGGTTTGCCTTCGCCCTGGGTCGGGTCCAGCAGGTCGAACAGCACGCCTTTCTCGGTGTGGTCAGGGCAGGCCGGGTAGCCTGGGGCAGGGCGGATGCCTGCGTATTTCTCCTTGATGAGGTCCTCGTTATCGAGTTGCTCATCAGCGGCGTAACCCCAGTACTCTTTGCGCACCTGCTGGTGCAGCCACTCGGCACAGGCCTCGGCCAGACGGTCGGCCAGGGCCTTGACCATGATCGCGTTGTAGTCGTCGCCCTTGTCCTGATACGCCTTGGACACTTCCTCGGCACCGATGCCCGCCGTGGTGATGAAACCGCCCACATAGTCGGTCACGCCGCTGTCTTTTGGCGCCACGAAGTCGGCCAGGGAGAAGTTCGGCTTGCCGTCGGTCTTGATGATCTGCTGGCGCAGGTGGTGCAGTTTCGCCAATGGCTGGCCGTTGTCGTCCAGCAGCTGGATGTCGTCGTGGTCAATCTGATTGGCCGGCCAGAAACCGAACACCGCGCGGCTGCGGATCAGCTTCTCGTCGATCAGCTTGCGCAGCAGTTCCTGGGCGTCCTTGAACAGCGAGGTCGCCGCTTCGCCCACCACTTCGTCGGTGAGGATGCGCGGGTATTTGCCGGCCAGATCCCAGGAAATGAAGAACGGCGTCCAGTCGATGTAATCCACCAGCACGTTCAGGTCGATGTCTTCCAGCACCTTGACCCCGGTGAAGGTCGGCTTGACCGGCTCATACCCGGCCCAGTCGAACTGCGGCTTCTTGGCGATAGCCGCGCTGTAGCTCAGGCGCTCGGTGCGGGCGCTGCGGGCCGAGGTGCGTTCGCGCACTTCGACGTACTCGGCGCGAGTCTTCTCGATGAAGCCGGCTTTCAGTTCCTTGGACAGCAACTGCGTCGCTACACCCACGGCGCGGGAGGCGTCGGTGACGTAGACCACCGCATCGTTACTGTACTTGGGCTCGATCTTCACCGCCGTGTGCGCCTTGGAGGTGGTCGCGCCACCGATCATCAGCGGCAGGCTGAAGTTCTGGCGCTGCATCTCGCGGGCCACGTGGACCATTTCATCCAGCGACGGGGTAATCAGGCCGGACAGGCCGATGATGTCGCATTTCTCTTCCCTGGCCACCTGCAGGATCTTCTCAGCAGGCACCATCACGCCCAGGTCGACGATGTCGTAGCCGTTACAGCCCAGCACCACGCCGACGATGTTCTTGCCGATGTCGTGCACGTCGCCCTTGACCGTGGCCATCAGGATCTTGCCCTTGGCCTCCGGCTTGTCGCCTTTTTCCGCTTCGATGAACGGGATCAGATGCGCCACGGCCTGTTTCATCACGCGGGCGGATTTCACCACCTGCGGCAGGAACATCTTGCCCGAGCCGAACAGGTCGCCGACCACGTTCATGCCGGCCATCAGCGGGCCTTCGATCACTTCGATCGGGCGTGCGAACGACTGGCGCGACAGCTCGGTGTCTTCGACGATGTGGGTGGTGATGCCCTTGACCAGCGCGTGCTTGAGACGCTCGTTGACCTCCCAGCCGCGCCACTCTTCGGTTTCCGCTTCCTTGACCGAACCGTCGCCCTTGAACTCGTCGGCGATGGCCAGCAGTTTTTCGGTGCCCTCTGCATCAACGTTGAGCACCACGTTTTCCACCGCTTCACGCAGTTTGGCCGGGATCTCGTCGTAGATCTCCAGCTGGCCGGCGTTGACGATGCCCATGGTCAGGCCGTTGCGAATCGCGTGCAGCAGGAACACCGAGTGGATCGCCTCGCGCACCGGGTTGTTGCCACGGAACGAGAACGATACGTTGGACACGCCGCCCGATGTCAGGGCATACGGCAGTTCGTCACGGATGTAGGCGCAGGCGTTGATGAAGTCGACGGCGTAGTTGTTGTGTTCTTCGATACCGGTGGCGATGGCGAAGATGTTCGGGTCAAAGATGATGTCTTCCGGCGGGAAGCCCACTTCGTTGACCAGAATGTCGTAGGAGCGTTTGCAGATTTCCTTCTTGCGCGCTTCGGTGTCGGCCTGACCGGCTTCGTCGAACGCCATCACCACCACCGCCGCGCCATATCGCTTGCACAGTCTGGCGTGATGGATGAACTGCTCGACGCCTTCTTTCATGCTGATCGAGTTGACGATGCCCTTGCCCTGGATGCACTTCAGACCCGCTTCGATCACTTCCCATTTCGAGGAGTCGATCATGATCGGCACCCGGGAGATGTCTGGCTCGCCTGCGATCAGGTTGAGGAAGGTCACCATGGCCTTCTTCGAATCCAGCATGCCTTCGTCCATGTTGATGTCGATCACCTGGGCGCCGGCTTCGACCTGTTGCAGGGCGACTTCCAGGGCTTCGGTGTAGTTGTCTTCACGGATCAGGCGGGCGAAACGGGCGGAACCGGTGATGTTGGTGCGCTCGCCGACGTTGACGAACAGCGACTGGCGATCGATGGTGAACGGCTCAAGACCCGACAGGCGACAGGCTTTCGGGATGTCCGGAATGGCCCGTGGCGCGTATTTGGACACCGCGTTGGCAATCGCCTTGATGTGCGCAGGGGTGGTGCCGCAGCAGCCGCCGACGATGTTGAGGAAGCCGCTCTGGGCGAACTCTTCGACCACTGCGGCCATCTCGGCCGGGCTTTCGTCGTACTCGCCGAATTCGTTCGGCAGGCCGGCGTTCGGGTGGGCGGAGACCTGGGTGTCGGCCTTGTTCGACAGCTCTTCCAGGTACGGGCGCAGATCGCTTGCACCCAGGGCGCAGTTCAGGCCCACGGAGATCGGCTTGGCGTGACGCACCGAGTTCCAGAACGCTTCGGTAGTCTGGCCCGACAGGGTACGGCCCGAGGCGTCGGTGATGGTGCCGGAAATCATGATCGGCAATTCGAAGCCGATCTCGTCGAACACGCCCTGCACGGCGAAGATCGCCGCCTTGGCGTTCAGGGTGTCGAAGATGGTTTCGATCAGGATCAGGTCCGCGCCGCCTTCGATCAGGCCCTTGGTGGCCTCGGTGTAGTTCTCGACCAGCTCATCGAAGGTGACGTTGCGGTAGCCTGGGTTGTTGACGTCTGGCGACAGCGAGCAGGTGCGACTGGTCGGGCCGAGGACGCCGGCGACGAAGCGCGGACGGTCCGGGGTTTCCAGGGTCTTGGCGTCGGCCACCTTACGCGCCAGGCGCGCACCTTCAACGTTCAGTTCGTACACCAGCGCTTCCATACCGTAGTCGGCCTGGGACACCTGCGTTGCGTTGAAGGTGTTGGTTTCGAGGATGTCGGCGCCGGCGTCCAGGTATTCCTTCTCGATGGCGCCAATCACGTCCGGGCGGGTCAGCACCAGCAGGTCGTTGTTGCCCTTGAGGTCGCTTGGCCAGTCGGCGAAGCGTTTGCCGCGGTAGTCTTCTTCCTCCAGGCGATAGCTCTGGATCATGGTGCCCATGCCGCCATCGAGTATCAGGATGCGCTCTTTGAGAGCCTGCTGGAGTGCTTGAAGACGCGCGCTGCGATCTGACATAGGGTTACCCGAACCAGGAAAAGACAAAAAAGGTGACGATGAAAGGTGCGAAATAATAGCAAACCTGTACGCTTTTAAACCGTTGCAGCTTTTTCATGAATTCTGCTCATGTTGATGGCAGCTCGCCACGGGTAGAATCGTCGCAGGTTTAAATATTCAGGACGTCCGTTCCATGTTGCATCGCGTGTTCGCCATTTCCCTGGCCCTATTGTTTTGCGGTGCAGCGTTCGCGCAGTCACCCCTTGCGCAACCCGTCTCTCCACACCCGGCCATTTCCTACAGCCGCGACATCCAGCCGATCTTCACCGAGAAGTGCGTGGCCTGCCATGCCTGCAACGACGCCGCCTGCCAGTTGAACCTGGGCAGCGGCGAAGGTGTGCTGCGCGGGGCGTCAAAGGTGCCGGTGTACCAGGGCGACCGCAGCCAGGCGATCGCGCCGTCGCGGATTTTCTACGACGCCCAGGGGCCTGAGGCCTGGCGCAAGAAGGGCTTCTATTCGGTGCTCGACGGCCAGAGCAACCAGGCCGCCTTGCTGGCGAAAATGCTGGAGTTCGGCCACAGCGCGCCGCTGGTGCCCAACGCCAAGCTGCCGGATGACATCGTGCTGGGCCTCAACCGTGAGAACATGTGCCCGTTGCCGCAAGAGTTCGAGGGCTACGCCAAGTCGCATCCGGGGCAGGGCATGCCGCTGGCGGTCACCGGCTTGACCGACGCCCAGTACAACACCCTGCAGACATGGCTGGCCGCCGGTGCGCCGGTCGAGCAGACGCCGCTGCAGCCGAGCGCAGGAGAGGCCGCGCAGATCAACGAATGGGAAAGCCTGTTCAATCGCCCAGGCTCCACCGAGGCGCTGGTGGCGCGCTGGCTGTACGAGCACCTGTTCCTGGCGCACATCTATTTCACCGACGGCGAGCAGGGGCATTTCTTCCAGTGGGTACGTTCGCGCACGCCAAGCGGCCAGCCGGTGGACCTGATCGCCACCCGCCGCCCCGATGACGACCCCGGCACCACCTTCTACTACCGCCTGATGCCCGTGCAGGGCGTCATCGTGCACAAGACCCACATCACCTACCCGATGGGGCCGCAGAAGCTGGCGCGGGTCAAGCAGCTGTTCTATAGCGGCAACTGGCACGCCACCTCGCTGCCGGGCTACGGCCCGCAGCGTCGAGCCAACCCGTTCGACACCTTCAAGGAAATCCCGGCGGTGGCCCGTTACCAGTTCATGCTGGATAACGCCGAATACTTCGTGCGCACCTTCATTCGCGGGCCGGTGTGCCGGGGCCAGATCGCCACCGACGTGATTCGCGATCATTTCTGGGCGCTGTTCCAGGAACCGGCCCACGATCGCTACATCACCGATGCGGCCTACCGCGCCCAGGCCACGCCGTTGCTGGCGATGCCGGGGCAGGACGATGACGTGGGCAGTGTCCTGAGCCTGTGGCACAACTACCGCGACAAGCGCAACGCCTACGAAGACCTGCGCAGCGATGCCTACGCGCACATGCCGCCACCGGGCTGGGCGACGCTGTGGGCGGGCAACGACAATGCGCTGCTGACCATCTTCCGTCACTTCGACAGCGCCACGGTGAACAAGGGCCTGATCGGCGACCTGCCAACCACCGTGTGGCTGTTCGACTACCCGCTGCTGGAGCGCACCTATTACCAGTTGGTGGTGAACTTCGATGTGTACGGCAACGTGTCCCATCAGGTGCAGACGCGTCTGTATTTCGACCTGATCCGCAACGGCGCGGAGGTCAATTTCCTGCGCCTGATGCCGGCCGACAAGCGCGACGACATCCTGGGCAGCTGGTACCAGAACAGCGGCAAGGTGAAGATGTGGCTGGACTACCAGGCCATCGACGATGACACCCCGACCGGCATGAAGCTGGACAAGAAGGACCCCAAGCGCGACTTCGAACGCAAGCTGATCGAGCGCGCCGGCACGCTCAACGCCGCTCCCGATCCGATCAACCGTTGCTCCGGCGCCTATTGCTCGCGTCCGGGCGTGGGGCCGGTGTTCAGCGATGTGGAACAGTCGCTGAGCCGGCTGGTAGCGCGCCCTGCGGCGGGGCTCAAGGTCATCAATCAGTTGCCGGAAGCGACCATGCTGCGGATCCAGGACGGCACCGGCAAGCGTATCGTCTACAGCATGCTGCGCAACCGCGCCCACAGTAACGTGGCGTTCCTGCTGGGCGAGGCGTACCGCTATCAGCCGGGGCTGGACAACCTGACGATCTACCCCGGCGTGCTGAGCAGCTACCCGAACTTCATCTTCAACATTCCGGCCAATGAGGTGAGTGCCTTCGTGGATGCGATGGAGAAGGCCCATGACCACAAGGAAGCGTTCGAGAAGATCGTCGAACGCTGGGGCGTGCGCCGCAGCCATCCGCTGTTCTGGACCTACTTCCATGACCTGAACCGCTACATTCAGGAGACCGAGCCGCAGGAGGCGGGGGTGCTGGACATGAATAGGTATGAAAACCTTTGAGTGACCGTCTGTCGCTGATTCTGTAGGAGCGCGCTTGCCCGCGACGGTGGCAAGACAGGCGCCATATGCATCGCTGATGCACCGCAATCGCGGGCAAGCGCGCTCCTACAGACGACATCTTTTCGTCCAGAAAGCCTTATAAATCATGGCCTGCAGCCATTATGCAGCCCGTCAGTCTTGCCGAACCTTTTCGCCAAAGTCGAAGTCGGACCCTGTGAGCAGTCGTGCCCGGCATGGCGTTTTCGAGGTTCTGGAGGGTGGGTCAAGCCCGGAGAAGCAAGAGGTTGCAGATGTTGATTTCGGTTCAGGCCCTGCGGGCACTCGCCGCGTGGGTCGTTGTGTGTCACCACTTCATGCAGATTTTTTTCGATTTTCATCCCAGCGGCCCGATCGGCCGGTTCTTCACCGAGAAAGGCGCCGTGGGCGTCGACATCTTCTTCGTCATCAGCGGCCTTGTGATCTACCTCTCCACGGTGGACAAGGACATTCCCGCCAGCCGCTTCATGCTCAACCGCATCATCCGCATCGTGCCGGCCTACTGGCTCTACACCCTGGTCATGGGCCTGTTGGTGGTGGTCGCCCATCCGCTGTTGCCCCATCAGGTGGTGGACTGGCAGAGCTTCATCCTCTCACTGTTGTTCATCCCCTCGGAAAACCCCGGCGGCTATGGCCTCTATCCGACGCTCAACGTCGGCTGGACTCTCAACTACGAAATGCTGTTCTACGTGCTGTTTTCCATGGTCTTCCTGTTCCAGCAACGCCTTCGACCGCTTATCATTGCCGCCGCGCTGTTCGCCGTGACCGACGTGCTGGGCCGCTCGGGCCTCATCAGCCGCTTTTACGCCAATGACATCGTCTATGAGTTTCTGCTGGGCATTGGCATCGGCGTCGCTTACCGTCGCGGCTGGATCACCGAACGCCTTTGGCTGCCGCTGCTGGCGATCGGCGGGGCGTTGCTGACCATCAAGCAGCTGCCACCGGATTTGCGAATCGTCAACTGGGGTCTGCCGAGCGCGGTGATCGTGGTGGCGTGCATCTCGCTGGAGCCGTACATGCGCGGCAGTCGCCTGCTGAAGACCATGGGCGACTGTTCCTACTCGGTGTACCTGCTGCACGTGCTGGTGCTTTACGGGGGCTGGCTGGCCAGCGAGCGCTATGGCCTGAACCCATACCTGGCGTTCGCCATCTGCGTGCCGGTGATCGCGCTCGGCGCCTGGCTCAGTTACGAGTGGATCGAGAAGGGCCTGTACCGACGCATGAAGGGCTGGCTGGACAGCCGCAGGACGTCCCGTGAGGCCGCGCTTTCATGAGAATTTATTTTCATTCGCATTAGTTGAGTGAAATACTAGGACTTTGTCAGTTGACGTGGAATGGCGTAGACTGCGCCCCACGTCTGCGAGGAATTTTCATGACCGCTATTACCATTACCGATGCCGCCCACGATTACCTGGCCGATCTGCTGCAGAAGCAGAATACCCCCGGTATCGGCATCCGCGTGTTTATTACCCAGCCTGGCACCCAATACGCTGAAACCTGCATTGCCTACTGCAAGCCGGGCGAAGAAAAACCGGAAGACAAGGCCATTGGCCTCAAGAGCTTCACGGCCTGGATCGACTCGTTCAGCGAGGCCTTCCTGGACGACGCCGTGGTCGACTACGCGACCGACCGCATGGGCGGCCAGCTGACCATCAAGGCGCCGAATGCCAAAGTCCCGATGGTCAATGCCGACAGCCCGATCAACGAGCGCATCAACTACTACCTGCAGACCGAGATCAACCCGGGTCTGGCCAGCCACGGCGGCCAGGTTACGCTGATCGACGTGGTCGAGGAAGAAGACAAGAACATCGCCGTTCTGCAATTCGGCGGCGGCTGCCAGGGCTGCGGCCAGGCCGACGTGACCCTCAAGGAAGGCATCGAGCGCACACTGCTCGAGCGCATCCCTGAGCTGTCGGGCGTACGTGACGTGACCGACCACACGCAGAAAGAAAACGCTTACTACTGAGTGTTTCGCTGCAAACGAAAAAGCCCCGACCTGTTCGGGGCTTTTTTCATGGTGTCGGAATCCCGTAGCAGCATGGCTTGCCAGCGGGAGCGATCTTGAGAATGTCCCCGCCGGCAAGCCGTGCTGCTACGGGGCCGAGGCAAGGCACAGAATTCATCGGCGCCCGCCATCCTGTAGCAGCACGGCTTGCCGGCGGGAGCGGGCTCAAGGTCGAAACAAATGCGCATGCCCTGCGCGGTACAACGATGATTCACTGAACACGTCATTGCCCAATACCCGGCCCACGAGAATCAACGCCGTGCGTCTAAACCCCTTGGCCTGCACTTTCTGTTCGATATCCGCCAGGGTCCCGACCACCCAGTCCTGATCCGGCCAGCTGGCCCGGTGGACCACGGCTATCGGGCAATCCTGACCATAGTGCGGCGTCAGTTCGGCGACGATTTTGCCCAGGTTGCTGACCCCCAGGTGGATCGCCATGGTCGCCTTGTGTCGTGCCAGATCCCCCAGTTCCTCGCCCTTCGGCATGGCGGTTTTGTCGCCGTAACGGGTCAGGATCACGCTCTGGGAGATGTCCGGCAGGGTCAGTTCGGTGCCCAGCAACGCAGCGCACGCGGCAGTGGCGGTCACCCCGGGGATGATTTCGAACGGGATACCGAGTTCACGCAGGCAGCGAATCTGCTCGCCGATGGCGCCGTACAGGCTCGGGTCGCCGGAGTGCACGCGGGCCACGTCCTGGCCATTTGCATGAGCGGATTTCATCAAGGCGATGATCTGCTCCAAGTGCAACTCGGCGCTGTTGACCACCTGGACCGCCGAATGCCCCACAAGAACCGCCTCTGGCACCAGTGATCCGGCGTAGATGATGACGGGGCAGGTGCGGATCAGCCGCTGGCCCTTGACCGTGATCAGATCCGGATCGCCTGGGCCTGCACCGATGAAAAAAACAGTCATTGCATCTCCGAAATCAAATCTCACCCTGTAGGAGCGCGCTTGCCCGCGACGGCGGTGTGTCAGACGACACAGGGGTGACTGATACACCGCCGTCGCGGGCAAGCGCGCTCCTACAGGTTCGAGGCCAGCGCAAAAGTGGCGCGGGAGGTTTTACGCCGTTGTATCAACAGCCTGGACGCACGGCCCGTCAAACGTGTGGCCAACGCCAGCGCCGCGCTTTCCGCCACACCGTAGCAGCCGGTGGTGTCGAAGGCGATCAGTGAGCGGTGGGCCAGTTGCGGCTCGAAGGCTGTCATTTCTTGCGCGCTGAAAAAGTAGAGCGGCAACCCAAGCTCCTCGGCCAGTTCCAGCAACCCCGGTTCCGTCGACTTGCTGTCGATTGAGGCCAGGGCTGTGATGTCTGACAGTGCCAGTTGATGCTCAACCAGGGTGACCTCGATCAAGCCGCGAAGCACCAGTGCCGGGCAACCGCGCTGGCAGCCCAGGCCGATCACCAGGATCGGCCTTGCGGCTGCCTTGTTCATACCGCGTGGTTCAGGCCAGGGTGTGCAGCGTGTGCGTCATAACGGCGGAACAGCCAGGCGCTGATCAGGCCCATCGCCACCCAGAACACCGCGTTGGTCAGCAGCGAGGCAATCTTGAACTGGGCTTCGAGCGCTTCAGGCGCCAGTGCCGAATGCACCAGCGGCTGCGGGGCGCCGACGATGTGTGGAACCACCAGGATGGCCGCGCCGAGCACCTTGAGCAGCCAGTTCTGGGCAAACACGATCAGCGCAAGACCCACGGCAGTGGAGGCGGCGGTGCTGATCCACCAGATCTGACGCTGGGTCAGGTCGGCGGCGGCAGTGCCCGGCAGCTCCGGTGGCAGGCCCAGGGTAGGGGCGAGGACAAACACGGCGAAACCGGCCAGGCCCCAGAGCGCGCCCTGGCTGGTTTTCGACGGAGCGCGCAAGGTGTACAGCGCCGCCAGCATCAGGGCGAAGCCCACCGCGACCACCAGGTTACCGCCGGTGGTGGAAAGCACGCGCTGCCAGCCGTCTTCAGGCTCCCAGGCCTCTTCATCGTGCACGTGACCGGCCATCGCGGTGTCGCCATGCTCGTGGGCGTGCTCGTGCATTTCTGCGGCAGGGGCCTTTTCATAGGTTTCGGCTTGCAGGATCAGCGGCGCGACCCAGAAACTTTGCACCAGGGTCAGCAGCAGGGCTGCGAGCAGGCCAGTGAAACCGGCTGTTTGAGCGATACGCTTGAACATGGCGGCAGGTCTCAGTGGCAAGGGAAGGCGGAGCTGTGACGGGTGTCGTGCGCGGCGTTGTGCACGGCGTCGATGTGCGAGAAACCCGCGAAATAAACCAGGCACGCGCCCAGAATCATCGCGCTGACGGCGGCAGTCAGGCGCTGGCTCTGGGTGCCGGCGGAGCTGGCGGTCTGGGTGCTGGTCTGGTTGGTCGTGCTGATCGACATGGCGCTTCCCTCTGAAAGTTTCAGCGAACGGGAAGGCGCAAGGCACACCACTGACGCACGTCAGTGATGAACGCAACTGCACCCGCCCACCGCGGGTTTGTTATGTGAACGTTGTCGGGCCGGTCTCCGGGCTTGCGAGGGGCCTGACAACTGCCTTCAAGAATCGCCTTCCCATATCGCTGACCGACACAGTGGATCTGACTCTTCGCTCGCTTACCGTTGCGGGGGCAGCGCCGGACTTGCACGAACCATGGGGCTCGCACGCACCGGTTTCCCGTTTCACCCTGTGAAGGGCACCCGTAACAAGGTGTGTAGGAGAGCATGGGGCGCAGGATCAGTCAATCGGCGCCAGAGATGACCGTAGCAGCACGGCTTGCCGGCGGGGACGATTTCGAGGCCGCCCCCGCCGGCAAGCCGTGCTGCTACGTAGAGCGTGTTTGCAGGCATTGCCTTGGTATGAACGTTGACCTTCGCCAAGGCACTGCGTAGCCTTGCGCACTTGAGGTTCACCGTTGTGCCTGTCAAGCAGGCTGCGGTGCTAAGAAGGGAATGTGGTTCGACGCCATAGCTGCCCCCGCAACTGTAAACGGTCATGTTCATTGCACAGCCACTGCGCGAGCGGGAAGGCGCGATGGACGCGAGCGGCCTGACCTGCGTCAGCCTCGCCACCGTGAGCCAGGAGACCTGCCTCGAAGCGGACGCCACGTCCACGAATTCTCATTACAACCGGGCGGGGTGATCCGGTGGCGAATCGAACAGCAGGCCTGTCCAGCGCGACGGCCGCGCGGTTTTCGTCCTGTTTGCCCGCCGCTACCCCATAGGGCATCCGATGAAAACACTGGCCAAACTCCCCGTCACCATCGTTACCGGCTTTCTGGGCTCGGGCAAGACCACGTTGCTGCGCCACATGCTCGACAACGCCGAAGGCCGCCGCATCGCGGTGATCGTCAACGAGTTCGGCGAGCTGGGCATCGACGGCGAAATCCTCAAGCAATGCACCATCGGCTGCACCGAGGAAGAAGCCAACGGCCGCGTCTACGAACTGGCCAACGGCTGCCTGTGCTGCACCGTGCAGGAAGAGTTTTTCCCAGTGATGCAGGAGCTGGTTGCCCGTCGCGGCGATCTGGACCACATTCTCATCGAAACCTCGGGCCTGGCCCTGCCAAAACCTTTGGTACAGGCCTTCCAGTGGCCGGAAATCCGCAACGCCTGCACCGTTGACGCGGTGATCACCGTGGTCGACAGCCCTGCGGTGGTGGCCGGTACCTTCGCCGCGTTCCCGGATCAGGTCGACGCCCAGCGCAAGCTCGATCCGAACCTGGATCACGAATCGCCGCTGCACGAGCTGTTCGCCGACCAACTGGCCAGTGCTGACCTGGTGGTCCTGAACAAGGCCGACATGCTCGATGCCCAGGCGCTGGCTGCCGTGCGTGCCGAAGTCGCCGAAGAACTGCCGCCTGCGGTGAAAATCATCGAGGCCAGCAAGGGCCAGTTGCCGATCAACGTGTTGCTGGGCCTGGGCGCCGAGTCCGAACTGCACATCGATGGCCGCAAGACCCACCACGATCACCACGAAGGCGACGATCACGATGACCACGATCACGACGCCTTCGACTCGATCTCCATCTCGCTGCCTCAGGCCGACGAAGCACTGCTGCTCGATGCCCTGACCCAGGCCGTGGTGCAACACGGCATTCTGCGGGTCAAAGGTTTCGCGGCGATTCCCGGCAAGCCGATGCGCCTGCTGGTGCAGGGCGTGGGCACTCGTTTCGACAAGCACTTCGACCGCGCCTGGAAAGCCGACGAAGAACGCGTCAGCCATCTGGTGCTGATCGGTCAGGACCTGGACGCCGCCGTGCTCGAAGCCCAGTTGCGCGCCGCGATCCAGGGCTGATCCATGCACCTGCTGCGCACCCAGCCCGGCGGCTTTGTCCCCGACGACAGCATCGCCGACCTGGGACAGACGCCTGCCGATCTGGTGATCCTGTGCAGCGGTGACTCCCATCTGGCGCTGCTGGCGGAAACTGCCCAGCAGTTGCCTGACGACTACCCGAGCCTGCGCCTGGCCAACCCGATGCAGGTGCAGAACCACGCTTCGGTCGATCTCTATGTCGACGAAGTGCTGCGCCACGCCAAAGTCATCCTGATTTCCCTGCACGGTGGCATCGGCTACTGGCGTTACGGCGTCGAACGGCTGGTGGAGCTGGCAGCGGCCTCTAAAAAAGGGGCCGGTGTGAAACTGATTCTGGTGCCGGGCGACGACCGCCCCGACCCGGAACTCAGCGACCTGAGCACTGAACCTGCCGAGGACCGCGAGCGGCTCTGGCACTACCTGCGCCAGGGCGGCAAGCACAATGCCCTGCAGCTGTTCAATTGCCTGGCCAGCCGTTGGCTGGACCGCGACTACGCCTGGGAAGAACCTCAAACCCTGCCGCGCACGGCGATCTATCACCCGCACAAGGCCAGCGCGACCCTGGCTGACTGGCAGGCCGAATGGCAGGTCGATCATCCCGTGGCCGCCGTGCTGTTCTACCGCTCGCATTTGCAGGCGGCCAATACCGGCTTCATCGACGTGTTCTGTCAGCGGCTGGTCGCCCAGGGATTGAACCCGTTGCCCATCGCCGTGGCGAGCCTGAAGGAGCCGGCTTGTCTTGAGGCCGTGCAGGACTGGCTGGATCAGGCCGAGTGCGAAGTGATCCTCAACACCACCGGTTTTGCCCAGTCCAGCCCAGAGGCACCGCATTTACGACCGTTTCGTCTAAATATCCCGGTGATCCAGGCAATCTGCGCCCAGGACAACGAACCGGCCTGGCAGGCCAGCGAGCAGGGCCTTGGCTCAAGGGATCTGGCGATGCACATCGCATTGCCGGAACTGGACGGGCGCATCATCAGCCGGCCCATCAGTTTCAAGGACCTGGCCTGGCGCAGCGAGCGCAGCCAGTCCGATGTGGTGTGCTACCGGGCGCAACCCGAGCGCATGGATTTCGTCGCCGAGCTGGCGCGGCGCTGGGTATTGCTGGCGCGCACTGCCAACGACGACAAGCGTGTGGCGCTGATCCTCGCCAACTACCCGACTCGCGACGGGCGCATCGGCAATGGCGTCGGGCTCGACACGCCGGCGGCGGCCCTGAATATTCTCAAGGCCATGCAGGACGAGGGCTACCCGGTCCAGGACCTGCCGGACAGCGGCACGGCACTGATCCACGCTTTGCTGGGCGGCGTGACCAACGACCCCGACAGCCTCGATCAACGCCCTTGCCATCAAAGCATGGCGATGGACGAATACCTGGCGGCGTTCGACGCCTTGCCACAGGCCAACCGCGATGCGGTGATCCAGCGCTGGGGTTCGCCACAGAACGACCCGATGTGCCGCAACGGGCGGATGATGGTCGCCGGGCTACGCTTCGGCCTGACCTTCGTCGGCATCCAGCCGGCGCGGGGCTATGACGTCGATCACAGTGCGGTCTACCACGACCCGGATCTGGTTCCGCCCCATGGTTACCTGGCGTTCTACTTCTGGCTGCGCCAGACCTACGGCACCCATGCGGTGATTCACGTGGGCAAGCACGGCAATCTGGAGTGGCTGCCGGGCAAGGGCGTCGGGCTGTCGGAGCAGTGCTGGCCGGATGCGATTTTGGGGCCGTTGCCCAACATCTATCCGTTCATCGTCAACGATCCGGGCGAGGGTGCCCAGGCCAAGCGCCGCACTCAGGCGGTCATCATCGATCACCTGATGCCACCGCTGACCCGCGCCGAAACCTACGGGCCGTTGCGCAATCTGGAGCTGCTGGCGGACGAGTACTATGAGGCGCAGTTGCTCGACCCACGGCGCGCGCGGGAGTTGCAGAAAGACATCCTGCGGCTGGTGCGCGAAACCCACATCGACCGCGAACTGGCGCTGGATGAAGGGCTGGACGCAGATGCCGACGCGGCCATATGGCTGCCACGCCTGGACACTTACCTGTGCGACTTGAAGGAGTCGCAGATTCGCGATGGCTTGCACGTCTTCGGCCAATCCCCGGCAGGCCGCTTGCGCATCGACACGCTGCTGGCGATTCTGCGAGTGCCGCGCGGTGATGGCAAAGGTGCGCAAGCCAGTCTGTTGCGTGCCTTGAGCCATGCGTTCGAGCTGGGCTTCGACCCGCTGGACTGTACGTTGGGCGAGCCGTGGGGCGGTCCGAAACCTCAGGAACTACATGAAGTCAGTGCAGATCCCTGGCGCACGACCGGCGATACCCGCGAGCGTCTGGAGCTGTACGCGCAGCAGATGCTGACGCAGATCCTTGATAACCAGCATGGCTATAAATTGATTGAAAACAATGAATTAGAACTCATTGTTAATGCGGTGCTAGAAGTCGTGGCGCCAAGGCTGGATCACTGCGGCCCTGCGGAAATGCGTGGCTTGCTGGACGCGTTGGGCGGCCGCTTCGTGCCGGCCGGCCCCAGCGGCGCGCCGAGTGGCGGGCGGCTGGATGTGCTGCCCACCGGGCGCAATTTCTTCTCGGTGGACGTGCGCAACCTGCCGACCATGACCGCCTGGAGAATCGGCTTTCAATCGGCCAATCTCTTGCTGGAAAGGCACTTGCAGGACAATGGTGATTACCTGCGTCAACTCGGTTTGTCAGTCTGGGGCACGGCGACCATGCGCACCGGCGGAGATGACATCGCCCAGGCCATGGCGCTGATGGGAGTGCGTCCGGTGTGGGCCACGGGCAGCCAGCGGGTCGATGACTTCGAGATCCTGCCGCTGAGTCTGCTGGACCGTCCGCGGGTGGACGTGACGCTGCGAGTGTCCGGCTTCTTCCGCGATGCCTTCGCCAACCTGATCCGCCTGTTCGATGCCGCTGTACAGGCCGTGGCCGCGCTGGATGAGCCGGATGACATGAACCCGCTGGCCGCCCGCGTGCGCCAGGAGCGCGAGCAGTTCGAGCGCGAAGGGCTGAGTGCCGAGCAGGCGGCGAAACAGGCTGGCTGGCGGATCTTCGGCGCCAAGCCCGGCGCCTATGGCGCAGGTGTGCAGAACGCCATCGACGGCCGCCTGTGGCAGACCCGCGAGGACCTGGCCGAGGTGTACCTGAACTGGGGCGGCTATGCCTATGGCGCAGGCGACGAAGGCACCCCGGCGCGCAACGACTTCGCCCGCCGCCTGAGCAAGGTGCAGGCCGTGGTGCAGAATCAGGACAACCGCGAGCACGACCTGCTCGATTCCAATGATTACTACCAGTTTCAGGGCGGCATGTTGGCGGCAGCCGAAAGCCTGAGCCGCGAAACCGTCGCCAGTTACCATGGCGACCACAGCCAGCCGGACCTGCCGAAGATTCGCAGCCTCAAGGAAGAACTCAACCGGGTTGTGCGCTCGCGGGCGGCCAATCCGAAGTGGATCGAAGGGGTCAAGCGCCACGGCTACAAGGGCGCGTTCGAAATGGCCGCGACCGTGGATTTTCTGTTCGCCTTCGATGCCACCACCGAACTGATCGACGATCACCAGTACGCCTTGCTGGCCGATGCCTACCTGCTCGATGCTTCCACCCGGGACTTCATCCAGCAGCACAACCCCGATGCCTTGCGCGACATGACCGAGCGCATGCTCGAAGCCCAGCAGCGCGGTTTGTGGCAGGAACCGGGCGAGTATCGCCAGGCGCTGGAAAACCTGTTGCTGGATATAGAAGAGACCTGAGTTGCCTATGACCGACACCCCACATTTCCCGCTGGCTGCCGTGGTCGGTGCCGACGAGCTGAAGCTGGCGCTGTGCCTGACGGCCATCGACCCGAAGATCGGCGGCGTGCTGATCGAAGGGCCGCGCGGCATGGCCAAATCGACCCTGGCTCGCGGGCTGGCCGACCTGTTGGCCAGTGGTCAGTTCGTCACCTTGCCGCTGGGCGCCACCGAGGAACGCCTGGTGGGCACCCTGGACCTGGATGCGGCGCTGGGCGAGGGCCGGGCCAGTTTTTCTCCGGGGGTGCTGGCCAAGGCCGATGGCGGCGTGCTGTATGTGGATGAGGTCAATCTGCTGCCGGATCACCTGGTGGACCTGTTGCTCGATGTCGCGGCCAGTGGGGTTAATCTGGTCGAGCGTGACGGCATTTCCCACAAGCATCCAGCGCGATTCGTATTGATTGGCACCATGAACCCGGAAGAGGGTGAACTGCGCCCGCAATTGCTCGACCGCTTTGGCTTGAACGTCGCCCTGAGTGGGCAGACGGTGCCTGAACAGCGCGGGCAGATCATTCGTCGCCGCCTGGATTTCGACGCAGCGCCTGAAGCGTTTTGCGAGCAGTGGGCCGGGCAGCAGCAGGCGCTGAAGACACGTTGCGAAACGGCACGCAGTTTGTTGGCTGGCATCGAGCTGGATGATGCGAGCCTCTCGAAGATCACCGAGCGCTGCTTTGCGGCCGGTGTCGATGGCCTGCGTGCGGACCTGGTGTGGTTGCGGGCGGCTCGGGCCCATGCGGCCTGGCGCGGGGTGTCAGCCATTGCGGACGAGGACATCGACGCGGTGGCCGAATTTGCCTTGCGTCATCGTCGTCGCGAAAGCCCGCCGCAGCAGCCAACCGCGCCGAATCAGGACAGCTCTGGCCAGACGAGCCAAAACCCGCCGCAACAGGGCGAGGGCAATTGGGGCCGGATGCCGGCGCAGCCCGTTGCCACTGGCGCACGGCGTGAAGTGCCCAGCTGGCCAAAAAAGCCTTAGGCATTCGCCCCCGCAAGAGCATGGGGGCGAATGCCAACCCCCGGCCGGGCAGGCTTGACGGCGGCAAGAGCGGTTCAGTCCGGGCCGGTGGCGAAGGCGCTATTGCCTGGGTGCCGACACTGCTGCGCGGCCGTCCGCAGCGCCGCGCCGATCTGGTTCGTCAGCCGCGTACACACAAGGCGCAGGCGCTGTGGCTGGTGATTGTCGACGCATCGGCTTCGACCCGGCGGCACCACGCCTTGAGCCAGGCCAAAGGGCTGTTGGCGCAGTTGTTCGATGACGCTTATCGCCAGCGGGCGCGGCTGGCCTTGCTCACCGCCAGTGGTGGCGGCGCGCGGTGGCAGCAGCATGGATTGAAGGCAGGGGCGGCGTTGCAGCCCTGGCTTAAAGCCTTGGGGGCAGGGGGCGGCACGCCATTGCTTGAAGCGATCGGGCAGGCGGGGGAATGGCTGGCCAAACGGCTTGATCGTTACCCGGCGGAGGCGCAGCGGGTGGTGATTCTGACCGATGGGCGTATCAAGGAAGTTTCGCCTGTCTGCGCGTTTGCCTGCCCGAGCCTGTTGATCGATATCGAACGTGGACCGATCCGGCTGGGCAGGGCGCATGAGCTTGCTCGCTTGCTGGATGCCGAGTATCGGCACATCGACGAGCTTGGGTAGCGGCTGGGGCGGGTGAACACCCTGATATCGCTACGCCGGCAAGCCGGACTGCTACGAGGTTTCCTGCGTACGCCAATTTTGCATACACCCCCTTTTCCGTAGCAGTCCGGCTCGCCGGCGTCGGGGCCCTCAAGATCGCTCCCGCGGGCAAGCCCGGCTGCTACGGGTATATGGTGTGCTCGGGATCTGAGTTCACCGAGGCCCCGTAGCAGCACGGCTTGCCGGCGGGGCGATCTTGGGGGCGCTGCCGCTTGTCAGGCTGGCATGGTCCACGGCTCCAGACGGTAACCTTCACCGCTGATCTCGGCGCGAGCCTGTTCCAGTGCCTGGGCCAGTTGCTGTGGATCGCGGTAGGTGCTGCTTGGAATCTGTTTGCGGCCAATGCGGGTGCTGGTGCGATCGACGACCGTCAGGCTCAGCTCGCCATTGCCATCCTGTGCGGACCAGGCCACGCACTGGAAGGGTTCGAAGGCGTGACCGGCGATCAGCAAAGCATCGTTAAAGCGCAAAGGGGCGTTCATGGAAAGTCCTCAAGTGCCCGTAACATTCAATCACCGATGGCGGGCTTCCCAGTCGGCAGAGTCATTGGTTCAGCTACTTGTACTGATGACCGGCCCCCGGTGTTGAGTCACAAGATATTTCGATATTTTTCAATTTATCTACGTTTTTTTGCGATCCGTGCCGTTTACAGCCGGCGTTTCTGCCTGTGGACGGGTGTTTCAATACTGATCCAGTAGTTTGATTACCTTTTTAATGCCTTTTTGATCTTTCTAAGCACCTTTCGATCTGAGCCTTAGATTCAAACGGTCCAAGCGCGCGTCAAAAACATTGCTAATGTACATTTCAAGGCTGCCAAGACACTGTTTCTAAAAATGTTTTTGCTACGGAATATTATTCGAATCGTGGCGCCAAGGAACTTGATATGCATGAGATGGCATCAATCCGCCGCCTGTTAATTGTCGAACCCTGTGATGAATGTCTGCGCCTGATTCCCGGCCTGCGCATAGCCGGATGGGAAGTGGACAGCTGCGCGCTGGAGTCGGCTGCCTCCCATCCGTGTGACGTGGGCCTGATTCGCCTGATGCCGCAGCATTTCGAGCAGCCCCAGTTGATCAAGGAATTGATCACCCGCAGTAACACCGAATGGATCGCGGTACTGACTGCCGATGACCTGCGCCGAGAGTTGATCGGCGATTTCGTCTGCGAGTGGTTTTTTGACTTCCACACCTTGCCGTTCGACGTCGCTCGGGTGCAGGTCACTCTGGGCCGCGCCTATGGCATGGCACGGCTGCGTGCCCAGGGCGCCAATTACGGCAGTGGGCCGGAGCATGAAATGCTCGGGGAGAGCCGCCCGATCCGCGAACTGCGGCGCCTGCTGACCAAGCTTGCGCCTACCGAGTCACCGGTGCTGATCCGTGGCGAACCCGGCACTGGCAAGGAGCTGGTAGCGCGTACCCTGCACATGCAGTCGCAGCGGCGCAATCAGCCGTTCGTGTCGATCAATTGCAGCGTCACCGGCGAGCAGCAATTGCAGGTGGAGTTGTTCGGCCAGGACGAAGACGGCCAGCGCAGGCCGGGGCGAATCGAAGCGGCCCATGGCGGCACGCTGTTCCTGGACGAGATTGGCGACCTGCCGCTGGACGTGCAGGCCAATCTGCTGCGCTTTCTTCAGGACCGGCACATCGAAATTGCCGGGGAGCGGGTCGCCGTGGACGTGCGGATTCTGGCCGCCACCCATGTGGATCTCGAAGCCGCCATTCGCAAGAAGCGCTTTCGCGAAGACCTGTACTACCGCCTCAACGTGCTGCAAGTCGGGACGGCACCGCTGCGGGAGCGCCATGGTGACCTGGCGTTGCTGGCCAATCATTTCGCCCATTTCTACAGCCAGGAAACCGGGCGCAGGCCGCGCAATTTCAGCCAGGACGCGCTGGTGGCCATGGGCAAGCACGACTGGCCCGGCAACGTGCGCGAACTGGAAAACCGGGTGCGCCGTGGCCTGGTACTGGCCGAAGGCAGACAGATCGAAGCCTTTGACTTGGGATTGCTGGGCGAGGAAGAAATCAGCTCCAGCATGGGCACCCTGGACGAGTACAAATCACGGGCCGAACGCCAGGCCCTGTGCGACGTGCTGACCCGCCACAGCGACAACCTCAGCGTGGCGGCCAAGGTGCTGGGCATATCCCGGCCAACGTTTTACCGGTTATTGCACAAACACCAGATTCGTTGAACCCGGCCTGTTGTCCTGTGAGAGCGAAGTCATTCGCGAATGACAGGCGGGCGATAAGAAACCAGTCGAATGTGCACGCCATTCGACTCAGCTTTGCGCAGTCTCCAGCAGCTCCTGAACCGCTGTAAACGCCCGGTCCTTGCGGTAGCTCCAACTGCC
This sequence comes from Pseudomonas sp. NPDC090203, assembly GCF_044746765.1. Classification (NCBI taxonomy): domain Bacteria; kingdom Pseudomonadati; phylum Pseudomonadota; class Gammaproteobacteria; order Pseudomonadales; family Pseudomonadaceae; genus Pseudomonas; species Pseudomonas sp. NPDC090203. Next base: position 422,623 of record NZ_JBIVCV010000003.1, on the reverse strand, counting down.
GTCGATCACTTCAAACCGTTGCCCGGTCTCGACCAGCCAGCTCCGGCACCCTTCGAAAAACGCCCAGCGCTCGGCAAAGCCCGGCTGGCACCGCATGCCGTCGCCGACCCACTCCACGCCGTCCGGGGACAGCAGCAGGTGCAGGTCGTAGTGCCTTGAGGCCAGGGCCTGATCGAGCCAGGGCGGGCAGTCACCGAACAGGGTCTGGCTCCACAGGATATTGCTGAGCAAGTGTGTGTCCAGAATCAACAGTTCAGGCGCGCGGGCGCGGGCGGCATCTTCCCAGGCCAATTGCCCTTGAGCGATGGCGGGGATGTCGGCGTAGCAGGTGTCACGCTCTTCCTGCTCGATGAAATAGCGCACGTACTCGGAAACCCGTTCGCCACCGAAATGCCGCTGGATGTGTTCGGCCAGCCAGCTCTTGCCGCTGGACTCCGGGCCTGTCAGTACCAATACCTTCATGGGAGCGTCAACGGGCCATGGCCGGATCGGCGCGCCAGTCTCGCCAGCCCTGCACGGCCAGCAAGGTGAACAGGCCATACAGGGCCGCCGTCAGGTACAGATCTTTGTAGAGGAACAGCCCGACGAAGATGACATCCAGCACGATCCACAACGGCCAGCACTGCAGGCGCTTCTGCGCCATCCACACCTGGGCCACCAGGCTGAAACCGGTCAGGGCCGCGTCGAGCCAGGGTTGGGCGGCGTCGGTGAAGTGGGCCATGGCAGCGCCCAGCGCCAGGCTGACCACCGCGCCGATGGCCAGGCTCAGGGCCAGCGGGCCGGCCCCCAGGGACGTCACGCGACGGCCCTCGATGACCTGGCCGCGGCGTGTCCATTGCCACCAGCCATACAATTGCAACACGGCGTAGACAACCTGCAGCAGCATGTCCGAGTAGAGCTTCACGTCGAAGAAAATCCAGGTGTAGAGCAACACCATCACCAGGCCGATCGGCCAGCACCAGGGGTTCTGCCTGACGGTCAGCCAGACGGCGATGACACCCAGTGCTGCGGCGAACAGCTCAAGCCCGGACATGAAGACTCCTGCATTCGAAAAGGGGGGAATGAATCGGCCGGCGATTGTAAGCCGTTTGGCGTGCGTTGTGGCGGCACGATTGCGACAGAGGTTGCGAACTATCGACGTGTGAGCTGTCGAACCCTGCGCGCCGCGATCCTGACACAGCCTTGCTAGAGCGTTTGCCACAAGGCTCTGGTAGGATCGCGGCGCGCGAGTGCATGGCACCGCAAATCTTGACTGTTCATGCGATTTTTTGACATCGGACCGTTTATCGTTCGCGTAACAGTGCTCAGAACATTTCAAGAGAGTCTCGCCATGAGCGGGCTCCATTTTTTTTGGGGGAATGATGGATCTTTGGACCGCCGCACAGGCGTTGATACTTGGGGTAGTGGAAGGGTTGACGGAGTTCTTGCCGATCTCCAGCACCGGGCACCAGATCATTGTCGCCGACCTCATCGGGTTTGGTGGCGAAAGGGCGATGGCGTTCAACATCATCATCCAGCTGGGCGCGATCCTGGCCGTGATGTGGGAATTTCGTCACAAGATCTTCGAGGTGGTCACAGGCCTCCCGACAAAGCCGCAGGCGCAGCGTTTCACCCTCAACCTGATCGTCGGCGTGTTGCCGGCCGTGGTACTGGGGGTGCTGTTCTCCGACCTGATCCACCATTACCTGTTCAACCCGATCACGGTCGCTGCGGCGCTGGTGCTGGGTGGTTTTGTCATGCTCTGGGCCGAACGCCGCGAGCACCAGGTGCATGCGAACACCGTGGACGAGATGACCTGGGTCGATGCGCTGAAAGTGGGTTTTGCCCAGTGCCTGGCGATGATTCCCGGCACTTCGCGTTCCGGCTCGACCATCATCGGCGGCCTGTTGTTCGGCCTGTCGCGCAAGACCGCCACGGAGTTTTCCTTCTTCCTGGCCATGCCGACCATGGTCGCGGCGTCGGTGTACTCCGGCTACAAATACCGCAACCTGTTTCAGCCCGATGATTTCGCGGTGTTCGCGGTGGGGTTCATCACCTCGTTCATCTTCGCGATGATCGCCGTGCGTGGCCTGCTCAAATTCATCGCCACCCACAGCTATGCAGTGTTTGCCTGGTACCGCATTGCCTTCGGCTTGCTGATCCTGGCGACCTGGGCCTTCGGCTGGGTCGACTGGTCCAGTGCGCAGGCCTGATGCGGTGACCCCGCGTGCGCAAACCAGGGGCGCCGGCCGCACGGACAAGGCATCCGTGCGGTTTCTCAAGTTGAAGCTCGCCGCCATGGCCTTGCTCTGTGCATTGCCGCTGTATGGGGTGATTTCCATCGGGCTGCGGGGCGGCTCGTGGCTGCCGCTGCTGGTTTACCCGGTGCTCAGCGCGATTGCCTTCGGCCTGTATGGCCATGACAAAAGCCAGGCCCGCAAGCAGGGGCCGCGCACCCCGGAAAAACTCCTGCACGCCACGGAGTTACTGGGCGGCTGGCCGGGTGCGCTGGTGGCGCAGCAGGTGTTTCGACACAAGACACGCAAGGTGTCGTATCAGACGGTGGTCTGGCTGATTGTGTTGGCGCATCAGTTGTTCTGGATCGATCGACTGTTGCTGGGTGGCAACTTCCTGGCCCGACATTTTTATTGAGCCGGATCCCGTAGCAGCACGGCTTGCCGGCGGGGGCGCCCTCAAGATCGCCCCGCCGGCAAGCCGTGCTGCTACGGGGTGGTAAAAGTTGCAGACGTGTTCAAGCATCGAGCTTGAGCGCCACTTGCCGGCGCTTGGGCAGCTTGCTGACCACCAGTTGATGGGAACGGGTCAGCAGCTCGCGTAGCTCTTCGCTGCTCATTGCGAACGGATAGGTCAGGGTGACCCAGTGCGCCCGCGCAAGGTACGGGGCAGGGCGCACGCCCGGACGGTCGATGTAGCCCAGGAACAGATCAGGCCCCACCTTGAATGACAGGTCATTGCCGGCAAGGCCCATTACCGCGAACATTTTTGTCTCGGCTATCGAGAACACCCGCACGCCACCCCATTTGTAATCTTCTCGCGCACCTGGCAGGCCCAGGCAAAACTCGGCGACGTCTTCGATGTTCATAGGGTTCCTGTTCGGTCAGTGAATCGTCCGGTGTCCGTTTTAACAGATTCAGTCTTGTAGAGCCTGTCACCCTTTACGCCAGGGTGTGATCGAGCGGATCGGTCGCGCCCATCATTTTTGCAGGATGCATTGCCATACCCGGTCAACGCCGTTGCAGGCAGGCGGGTCAGCATCTGGAGAAACGCAATGCCTTTGACACGACGCGACATTCTTTTCGGCGGCGCGGTGTTTTGTCTGCCGTGGGCCGCTGGCGCCACGGTGGGGCCCGGCTTGAACCTCAGGCAACTTGCAGCTGCCATCGCCCCGGCAGAGGCGGCGCAGGTATCGTTGCCGGACGCCGTGGTCGAGCAGATTCTGGAACGCGGTGGCTGGTCGCCCATGGCCGATGACAACATCAAGGGCGAGACACTCAAGACCGACTTCGTCAAGGGCCTGATGCTCGACTACCGCGACCGACCCACGGACCGCGCGGCTCAGTTGGGGCTGGGATTGCTGGCGTTGACCCTCGGCGTGGCGCAATGGGGCATCGACGACCCCGCAGGCCTGCCCCAGGACCCGGCCATGAGCGACTGGAGCGCCCAGACCAGCGCCAACGCCGGCAAGCATCTGATGAGCTACGGCGTGGGCGGCGTCGGCATCGCCCATCTGGATCAAGGCGACCTGATCGCCTTCATGGACTACGTGCTACAAAGCGGCGTAGTGCCCGCCGAGCATCGGTCGGCGTTCGCCCGGTTGACCAGTCCCGCGCTCTATCCACCAACCCAGGGAGGTGTTTATGGTCAGTTGCGGGCGGCAGGCGTGTGCGCGCCGCTGGCCATCGACGTTGACCTGGAAGGCGCCGCGTTCAAGCATTTCAACAACCCGCACAATGTCGGGTACTGCAGAAAGTACAAGAACCCGGCGCTGACGTCCCTGGACTGGCAGACCTTTCGTACCTGGATCCGCGCCGCGCTGCGCACCAAGGAGGCGCAGATCTGGCTGCTCGAGGCCTGGCTCACGAAATACTGGGACAAGAGCCTGGCCGTGGTGCCTCCCGGGGAGGGCGCGACCGAGGAACTGCTCATCAATGTGCGCATCCGCAATTCGCTGCCCGCCTGTGCCAACCGCGCTGTGGAGGCTGCTGCCGAAGGCGCGGAGGGGCGAGTGCGCCGTGAACTGGACGAATACGCCAAATGCGCGCCGAGCGCCTATGAACGCAGGCGCGAGTTGATGTTGCGTTCGGTGGTGCTGTATCGGCATTTCACCGGGGCCGCGCCGCTGGACTTCAGTTGATTCAGGCGCAGCCCATGGACTGGCCCGAGAACGCCGCCGTCACGTGATCGATCCAGGCACGCACGGCGGGCAAGGACCCGCGCCGCTGGGTGTAGGCGGCTTGCAGGTTGCCACCGGGCATTGACCAGTCGGGCAACAGACGCACTAGGCTGCCGTCGGCCAACTCTTCATGGCAGTTCATCATCGGCAGCATGGTGATACCCAGCCCCGCCAGGGCGGCCGCCTTGCGGATCGGGAAATCGTCGATGGCCAGGCGCGGCTCCAGTACCACCTCAAAGCGCCGACCGTCCTGATGCACCAGTTGATAATGCACCTTGCGGTCAGCGTCGATGGCGCCCAGCGCAGGCAGGCTGGCCAGATCCTGGGGCGTCTGGATGCTGTGGCTGGCGGCCAGGGCCGGGGAGGCCACCAGCACCGCTTCGGCTGGCGAGAGCTGGCGAACGATCAGGCTGGGGTCTTCGTCGCCGATGTCTCGTACGCGCAAGGCCACGTCGATGCTCTCGTTGACCAGATCGACGCGGCGGTTGACCAGCAACAACTCCAGTTGCACGTGCGGGTGGTGTTCGAGGAATGCCGTCACCACGTCGCTCAGGCCCCAATGGGTCATGCCCACCGGGCAAGACACCCGCAAGCGCCCGTGAGGCTCCGACGACAGGCTGGCCACGGCTTCGTCGGCCATCTGCGCCTCCAGCAACATGGCCTGGCAGTGCTGCAGATAGCGCTCGCCGATGGTGGTCAGGGCCAGTTTGCGCGTGGTGCGTTGCAGCAGGCTGGCGTTGAGTCGGGTTTCAAGTTCCGCGATACGCCGGGATAGCCGGGACTTGGGAATGCCCAGCGCGCGGCCGGCGGCGGCAAACCCGCCACACTCGACCACCTGGACGAAATAGTAGAGATCGTTGAGATCTTGCATGGGTTAAATCTGATTGTCCTGTGAGTGGGACAAACTATCGCATTTTTGCCGACTAATCAGCTATTGGCTTGCGCGGTAGGATGATCACCATTCAGTCGCCCAGCGGCGATACTCACTCAGGAAGCCCGTTATGAAACTCTTGCACATCGATTCCAGCATCCTCGGCGATCATTCCGCTTCGCGCCAGCTGAGCCGTGGCGTTGTCGAGTCCTTCACCGCCGCCCATCCGGGCACCGAAGTGGTGTACCGCGACCTGGCGAACGACGCACTGAGCCATTTCTCCGGCGCCACCCTGGCCGCAGCAGGCACCCCGGCTGAAGGCCGCGACGCTGCTCAAGCCCGCGAAGTGGACACCAACGAAGCCGTGCTGCAGGAATTCCTGTCGGCTGACGTCGTGGTTCTCGGCGCACCGATGTACAACTTCAGCATCTCCAGCCAACTCAAGGCCTGGATCGACCGCATCGCCGTTGCCGGCCGCACCTTCCGCTACACCGAAGCCGGTCCTGAAGGCCTGTGCAAAGGCAAGAAAGTGATCGTGGTTTCCACCGCCGGCGGCCTGCACAGCGGTCAGCCAACCAGCGCCGGCCACGACGACCTGCTCAAGGTGCTGTTCGGTTTCATCGGCGTCACCGACCTGCAATTCGTCCACGCACAGGGCCTGGCCTATGGCGACGAGCCACGTGCCAAGGCCATGAGCGCTGCGAAGAAACACATCGAGGAAACCCTGTTTGCCTGATGTCTGACCTCTTCAGGCGTTAAGCGGCGCATTGTGTAGCGATGCACCGAGGTAGCAGACAGTGTCACCGCAAGCCCCATCGTTCAACGGCGCCAAGCCAGCGGACGATGGGGCTTTTGTCGTTTATGGCGCCTTGTCACCACCCGTTCAGCCGGGCGACAGGCTTTGCGATTTCTTTGCGAGTAACGTGTAAGGGTTGCGGGTAGAATCGCCGCCCGGTTTGGTCGACGCAGTACGTGGAATGGCCAGTTTTTCGGTTTCTCCAGAGTTTGGCCCGTCTTGTGCACTATTGATCTGCAAGCCGCTTTGAAAGCGGTGTTGAATGTATTCGGCGCGCGCCGGTCATATGGCTACAGCCGCCGATTTACAAGGACATCAGACATCTCGGGTCTGGATTCCAGGGCATGGATCTACAAGGTGAGGGGCATTGCAATGATGCGTCTTTGTGCAGCGATGGTACTGGCCCTGTTCGGCAGCCTGATTTCGGTGCAGGCCAGCGAACTGGCGAACTGGAGCGTCGGCTTTCATGAGCTGACGTTCCTCGATCCTCTAGACTCCCGGCCCATGCACGCCTACGCGTTTTACCCGTCCACCGACCAGGACCAGATGACCCGCGTCCAGGGCTATCCCGTCGAGGCCACCCAGGACGCCACCATCGCCATGGGGCGCTTTCCATTGCTGATGCTTTCCCACGGCAATGCCGGTACGCCCCTGGCCCAGCATGACCTAGCCACCTCGCTGGCGCGCCGTGGCTTTGTGGTGGTGGCGGTGTTTCACCCCGGTGACAACTATCTGGACCACAGCCGCCTGGGCAGCCTGAGCAACCTGTATGGCCGCCCGCAGCAGATTTCCGAAGCGATCAGCGCCGCCTTGCTGGACCCGATGCTCTCGCCCTATATCAGTGCCCGGCGAGTGGGGGTGATCGGTTATTCGGCAGGGGGCGAAACCGCGCTGATTCTCGCCGGCGCCCAGCCTGATTTGCAGCGCTTGCGCCAGTACTGCATGGAGCGGCCTCAGGACCGCGATGCCTGCAAGACCCAAGGCGAACTGCTGGCTGACCGCGATGACCTGCACGCCCAGGCCGATCCCCGTGTCGGCGCCTTGATGCTGATGGCGCCACTGGGCTTGATGTTCGGTCGGCATACCTTGTCTGAGGTGCATGTGCCGGTGCTGCTCTACAGCGGCGATGGCGATGAGTTACTGGCCATCGACAAGAACGCCGAAGCCCTGGCGCGCAAGTTGCCCGAGGTGTCGGACTTCAAGCTGTTTCCCGGGGCTGGACACTTTGTGTTCATGGCGCCTTGCGATGACCTGCAACGTGCGACCCAGCCTGGTTTGTGCACCGATCCGGTGGGAGTGGACCGCGAGGACATCCACCGTAACCTCAGCAGCGAAGCCGTGCGCTTCTTCGGCACCGCGCTGGGAACACCGATGAGTACGGCAGGCATGCAGACGGCGGTGCATCGGCAGTGATATCTGGACTCAGACCTGTAGGAGCGCGCTTGCCCGCGACCGCGACGTGTCATTGATACATGCGTCTCTGGCACACCGCGGTCGCGGGCAAGCGCGCTCCTACAGGGCTTGATCAACTGCTCTTGCGAATTACCTTTCCTCGCCGCTCGGCAATCTGCCGGGCCTGACCATCCCGCTGCTTGCCGGTACGCGCTTCGCTGATCAGCGCCGGAATCAGCGGCCCCTCGGGCAAGTTCTTCCAGAAACGCGCAGGCAGGTGCCCTTGCATCACCTTGGGGTTCAGCCGCGCCGGGTTGAAGATGTGGCTGTAGTAGGTCAGCCACAATTCGCCGTGGGGATCTTCGGCGTTGCGCGCCAGGGTCTTCCAGGCCTCGGGGCACTGGCGCTGATAGATCAGGCGCTCGCCGTCGTAAAACACCCCATCCTTGGGTGTTGCGATCATCCAGCAATGCCTGCCCATGCGCCCGATGAAATGCTCGCTGGCAGTCAGCAGGATGTCATGGGCCGGTTCATGCCAGGCCACGAACTCCGGCAGCTTGTGGGTTTCCAGAAGCGCGGCTTTTACCGCCAGATCCTTGCCATGGGCTGCACCGGGCAGGGCAACGAAACGCAGGAATGCATGCAAGTGGTGCGCTTCACGGCTGACCCGCTTGAGGCGCCGATGCAGTTCGCTGCCCAGCTTGTCCCCGGCCAGCATCGCGGTGCGGTCGCCATGGCTGACCCGCCACAGCACCTCGTACAACAGGCTCCAGCGCTGCTCGCCGCAATATTGGGCGGCGTTCTGCAGCAGGTCGAGCAAGGCCATCGGCACCCGCGCCTGAAAAGGCCCAGGCGTGTCAGGGTACTGCTGGTCGGTGCTGAACAGGTCGGCGTCCTCGCGCAGGCTCCAACTGACCTGATCGGGATCGATCTGATGGCTCAACAGCCAGCGCGCCTGTTGGCGCCAGGTGTCGAACCGGTCGTCGCAGTCGAGGATGATCATGCCCACAACGCCATCTGTTGCGGCTGCGGACGGTCACGCAACTGCTCGCGCAGCGAGACGCTGGAACTCTCGGCTGAGCGTGGATGGTAGTCGCTGGTGATGATGAACGGCCTGGCCTTGGCCAGGACGCAGCGCAGCCGGGTGAGGTCTTCATAGCGAATTCGCCGTTCGCGGCGCAACTCGACCAGCCGCTTTGTGGTGCGGATGCCGATGCCGGGAATGCGCGCGATCATCGCAGGCTCGGCGCGGTTGAGGTCCAGCGGAAAGACGTCACGGTGTTCCAGCGCCCAGGCCAGTTTCGGGTCGATGTCCAGCGCCAGGTGGCCCGGACCCGCCAGTAGTTCACCCGCGCTGTAGCCGTAGCCGCGCAGCAGGAAGTCGGCCTGGTACAGGCGGTGCTCGCGCATCAGCGGCGGGGCGGCCAGTGGCACGCTTTTCGGGCTGTTGGGAATGGGGCTGAACGCGGAGTAATAGACGCGCTTGAGGCGATAGTCGCCGTATAGCGATTCGGCAGTGTGCAGCAAGGTGCTGTCGTCGGTGTCATCGGCGCCGACGATCATCTGCGTGCTTTGCCCGGCCGGGGTGAAGCGCGGCGCCCTGGGCTCGTTGAGCACTGTCTGCTGGCCGGTGTAGATGGTGTTCATGGCCTGCTTGATCGAACCCATTTCCTTTTCCGGCGCCAGCGTCTGCAGACCGACCTGGGTCGGCAGTTCGATGTTCACGCTCAGGCGATCGGCGTAGCGTCCGGCTTCCTCGATCAGCGCGGGATCGGCTTCGGGGATGGTCTTGAGGTGGATATAACCGCGAAACTCGTGTTCCTCGCGCAGCAGCTTGGCAACGCGCACCAGTTGCTCCATGGTGTAGTCGGCCGAGCGGATGATGCCGGAGCTCAGGAACAGCCCGCTGACGCAGTTGCGCCGGTAGAAATCCAGGGTCAGGGTGACGACTTCCTCAGGGGTGAAGCGCGCCCGGGGCACGTCGCTGGAGCGGCGGTTGACGCAGTACTGGCAGTCATACAGGCAGAAGTTGGTCAGCAGGATTTTCAGCAGCGAGACGCAGCGGCCATCAGGCGTATAGCTGTGGCAGATGCCCATGCCGGTGCTGTTGCCAAGCCCGGACTTGCCCTCGGAGCTGCGCTTGGGCGCGGCACTGCTGGCGCAGGAGGCGTCGTACTTGGCGGCGTCGGCGAGAATGCTCAGCTTGTCGATCAGCTGCATGGAAATACCCGATACTGTTTTTATATACAGTATCGGGTTGAAGGGCGACTAACAAGCGTCGAATGGATGGATTTTCAATAGAAATCTTGACACGTCCCCCGTAGCAGCACGGCTTGCCGGCGGGAGCGGGGGGGCAGTGGATACATCTTTCCCAGATACACCGCTCCCGCCGGCAAGCCGTGCTGCTACGGGGATAGGCGTCAGCTGATGCGCTGTACCAACTCGCGCAACTCGCCGAAATTCTGCACCCGGTGAAAATTGGCGTGGTCGAAAAACTCGGAAAAGTCGGTGTCATGCCCATACCCGGCCACCTGCGCGCCTGCGCCCAGGCCGGCCTGAACGCCCGGCACGCTGTCTTCCACCAGCAGGCATTCCTCGGGCTTGAGCCCCAGCAGGTCCGCCGCGTGTTCGATGAGCACCGGCGAAGGCTTCCAGGCCTGCACTTCGTAGGCACTGACGATCAAACCATGAAACACATCCAGCAGGCCCACGGTGCTCAGACAGGTTTCGATCTTGCTGCGCGGCCCGTTGGAGGCCACGCATTTGGGCAGCGAGAGGCTGCGCACGAACTCCACCGCGCCGGGCATTTCTTCAAGGCGCTCCTGCAGCAGCGGCAGGGTGCGGGCGCGGAAACTGTTGACGATCTCGATGTTGGGCAGCCAGGGATAATCGCGGCAAAGACCTTCCATGCACAGGGCAAACTGCACGCCACGGAAGCGGCCCAGCACCTGCTCAAGACTCAGCGAAACCTCATGTTCCTGCAAAATGTCACGCAGAAGCCCGGCGGCCAGTCGTTCGCTGTCCACCAGGGTCCCGTCGCAATCAAAAATGACACCGGCAATGTTCAAGCAGGATTCCCCCGGGTTGTTCAATAAAGGCTACGAGCGCTAATGGCGCGATTGGACCGGCATTATCCGGAAAAGTTGGCAGGCGGGGGTGAAGACTGACCTACGGTCACAGAAAGCAGCCGCAAGTTATAAGCTACAAGCCGCAAGCCGATGGTGCGGGCCGGGCAAAACGCACCGGGCCCGCAAGCGATGAGCGTTTAAAGCTGAACGGGAGTGACGAGGGAGCCATCCTCGAAATACTGGCTGACGTTGGCGAACACCAGATCCGCCATGGCCTGGCGCGTCTCGAAAGTGCCGCTGCCGATGTGCGGGGTCAGGACCACGTTGTCGAGCTTCATCAGCTCGGCTGGCACATTGGGTTCGTCTTCAAAGACGTCCAGCCCGGCGCCGCCGATTTCACCTTCCAGCAACGCGCCGACCAGTGCCTGTTCATCCACCACCGAGCCACGGGCGACGTTGATCAGGAAGGATCTGGAACCCAGGGCCTTGAGCACGTCACGGTTGATGAGGCGCTCGGTTTCCGGGCCGCCCGGCACGATCACCACCAGGTAGTCCGAAGCCTTGGCCAGCTCTTGCAAGTCACCGTAGTGGGTGTAGGACACATCGGCATAGGCCTGGCCACGACGGTAGTAGGCGATGTTCATGTCAAAGCCTGCGGCGCGTTTGGCGATGGTCTTGCCGATCTTGCCCAGGCCGACGATGCCGCAGGTCTTGCCGCACAGGTCGTTGCCCAGCGGGAATTTGCCGCCGATCCACTTGCCGGCCCGCACGAAGCGCTCGGCCTCGCTGATACGCCGGGACACACAGAGCATCAGCGCCAGTGCGGTTTCGGCGACGGCATTGTTCAGCACGTCCGGGGTGTTGCTCAGCTTGATGCCGCGGCGGGCCAGGTAATCGGTGTCGTTGGCGTCATAACCGACGCCGAAGCTGTTGACCACTTCCAGGTTGGGCAAACGCTCCAGCAGGGCGTTGTCGGTGCCAAAGACACCGCTGGTGACCACGCCACGCACCTTGGCGCCGTGTTCAGCGACCCAGGCGTCAAGGTCCTTGATCTCCCAGAGGTTGTGCACGTTGAAGTCGCGGTTCAGCCCTGCGGTCAGCGAGGCATGCATCGGGCCCCAGACCAGCACATCAGCTTTCTTGTCGCTCATTTTTTCCTCCTTGTGGCGTGGCTCGTGCAGCGCGAGCCACGCACCGATTGCACGGATGAAGACGGAATCAGCCGTTCTTGTTTAACACAGGTTGCGCCTCGGAACGCCCGGTCTTGAGCAGTTCGGCGATGGCCATGGTCAGCAGCGGGGCGAACAGGGCGAAGTACGAACTGTCGATGCCGTACGGGTTGCCGGCCAGGAACCAGCCGATGGTGGAGATGACCGACAGGATCACGCCCGCCAGTGCACCACGGCCCGAGCCGAACTTCGGTGCGTAGAAACACATCAGCACGATCACCGCCAGGGTGGCGCGCAGGGCTTTGCCGAGGAAGGCGATCAGCAGGATCTTGTCGGCGAACAGCGCGAGGATCAGCGGCAGGAATCCGATCACCACGATGGCCAGACGGATGAACACCACCGATTTGCGATCGTTCTTCTCTTTGTTGAAGAAGGGGTCGTAGAAATCCTTCATCGCCAGGGTTGCCGAGGCGAGGGTGTTGGCCGAGATACCGCCGAACAATGCACCGGCCAGGCCGATCACCACAAGGCTTGCGGAGAAGGTCGGCATGTGGGCGATCAGGGCAGGGAAGGCGTCGATGGACTTGATGCCGGGGTACAGGTAGGCGCTCGCCATGCCGATCAGCGCGGCCATGATGCCGAACGGAATCATCAGCGACGATACGTAGAAGCACGCGCGCTTGGCGGTCTTGTGGTCCTTGGTGCTGACCAGGGCCTGAATCACGTATTGCGTGGCGAAGATCGAACCGATGCCGCCAATCATCCAGGCGAAAATCTGCCCCCAGCCCACACCGGTGAAATCGAACATGGCGGCAGGCAGCTTGGCCTGCATCGCACCGATACCGCCGGTGGCGTTCAGCGCGAAGGCGAGTGCCAGGACGATGCCGATGTACTTGATGACCGCGTGGGCGAAGTTGGTGTAGACCACCGAACGCATGCCGCCGACGCTGACATAGAACACCGTGATCACACCCACCAGCAGGATCGCCAGGGTCTTGTCGATGTTCAGTACCGCGGCCAGTACCGCGCCGCCGCTGGCATACAAGGCCACCGAAACGATGCTCAGGGCGCAGATGGTCAGCACCGAGGCCGCGTAGCGCGTGCCCTGGCCGTAGTTCTGGGCGAGGATCCCGGAAATGGTGTTAAGGCCGGTCTCGCGGTACTTCTTGGCGAGCACCAGGGCCAGCAACAGGAAGCCCATGGACAGGGCGACCAGGTTCCAGGCGGCGGAAATGCCGGCTTCGAAGCCTTTTTGCGCGGTGCCGATGCTCACCGAACTGCCGATGAATTCCGACAGCAGCAGGGCGCCGATCAGAAAGGGAGGAAAGCTGCGGCCGCCTCCGGTGAAGCCGTCACTGCTCTTGGCGTGTTTGCGCACGCTGTAGCCGATGTAGGACATGACGATGAAGTAGCCGGCGGTCAGACAGAGGATGATTGTTATTCTTGGGTCCATGTTTCTCTCCGTACCCTCAAAGGGGTGCGTGGGGTGTCGGTGTTGCAAAGAGGTCGTGCGGCGGTGGGCTGTTGTCAGACGACATGCCCCATTCGCGCGCGTGCTGTCGAAGCCTGGTCAGGGCAGTCGTGGGCTACGAATGGCTGTTGCAACAGGGTCGCGAGAAGGGCTCGCGGTGCAGGGAGGAGGGTTTGGAGGCGTAGTTGTGGCGTGTGAGTGTGTGTATTGTCATTTTTATTAGAGGCTCGTGATTAGCGTTGGATGGACAACTCAATACGAAGTCTTCGTTATACGTCATCGTACAACACCAATCAATCTTCTTCTGTCCACTAACGCTTGCATCTGCAGGAGCATGCTTGCCCGCGGTGGCGTTGCATCTGCGCATGCTGTGTTGCCCCATGCATCGCCGTCGCGGGCAAGCGCGCTCCTACAGCGCTCGCGCCTGCCGCCTGGCACCTGGCGAACAAAAATCCTGTAGGAGTGAGCTCGCTCGCGATCGCGGTATGCCAGGCGACACGTTCGCAACAGGTATCCCCCCATCACTGTAGGAGCGCGCTTGCCCGCGACGGCGGCCTTCCAGACGATGATGTGCAGGCAGGCAGACCGTTATCGCGAGCAAGCTCACTCCTACAATGGACCGTGGTGAATCTGTTGAATCGCCTTCGTCCGTCCCGCCGCCGTCGCGGGCAAGCGCGCTCCTACAGCGTCCGCGCCTGCCGCCTGGCACCTGGCGAACAAAAATCCTGTAGGAGTGAGCTCGCTCGCGATCGCGGTGTGCCAGGCGACACGTTCGCAACAGGCATACCCCCATCGCTGTAGGAGCGCGCTTGCCCGCGATGGCGGCCTTCCAGACGATGATGCGCAAGCAGGCAGACCGTTATCGCGAGCAAGCTCACTCCTACAAAGGATCGTGGTTAATCAGTTGAATCGCCTTCGTCCGTCTCGCCGCCGTCGCGGGCAAGCGCGCTCCTACAACGTCCGCGCCTGCCGCCTGGCACCTGGCGAACCAAAATCCTGTAGGAGCGAGCTTGCTCGCGATCGCGGTGGGCCAGGCGACACGTTCTAAACAGGCATACCCCCATCACTGTAGGAGCGCGCATACAGGGCCGCGGAAATCAGCGCTGCAGGAAATCCTGGGTCGACACCACTTCTGCATAGGCAAACCCCAACGCCGCCATATACGCGGCGTGGGCCTGGGCGGCGGGGATGAGGGTGCCATTGAATTCCAGGTCCTTGGTGGCGCAGGCGTCGTGCACGACTTTGACCTTGTATCCCAGGTCGGCTGCGGCACGGGTGGTGGCGTCGATGCACATGTGGCTCATGGAGCCGACCACCGTGACATCCTCGATGCCATGCTGATCGAGTAACTGTTCAAGCCCGGTCTCCCTGAACGAATTGGGGAAGTGCTTGAGCATCACCGTCTCATCAGGCAGGTTCGCGACCTTCGAATGCAGGTTCGCCCCGGCAGAACCCGGGGTGAAGAAGGGCGCGTCATCGCTGGTGAACTCATGGATATGCACCACCAGATCACCCGCCTCGCGGGTGGCCTTGAGCACCCTGGCGGCGTTGTCGGCGGCAGTGTCGGCACCGACCAGCGGCCATTTGCCGCCGGGAAAGTAGTCATTCTGGATGTCCACCAGGATGAGTGCGGATCTAGGCATGTCGGGTTCCTTTTCAAATAGGCTCTATTGGACCTGCGCCATCAATCGGGCATAGGCTGCGCCGACATCCAGCGAGGAAATCTGAGAATGAGCGTAGAACGGTCCGCCAGAAATATCGGCCCGCTGGTCATTTTGGCGTTTCTGGCCGCTTGCGGCACCCAGCGCAACCAGACACCGCCGCCCGCTCCGGACGTGGTGCGCAGCGAAATCGTGCGCCTGCTGCCTGCCAGTGTCGCGGACCGGCCAGGTTGGGCCACCGATATCTACACAGCCTTCGAAAGCCAGAAGCTCGACCCCACCGTCGAGAACCTCTGTTCGGTGCTGGCCGTGACCGAGCAGGAGTCCAACTTCAAGGTCGATCCCGCCGTGCCGGGCATGGGCAAGATCGCCCAGGATGAAATCGACCGCCGCGCCAGCAAGGCTCACATCCCCAATCTGCTGGTGCGCAGCGCGCTGGATATTCGCTCACCCACCGGCAAGACCTACAACGAGCGCCTGAGCGCGGCGCGCACCGAAAAGGACCTGAGCCTGATCTTCGATGATTTCATCGGCATGGTGCCGCTGGGGCGCACGTTGTTCGGCAACTTCAACCCGGTGCACACCGCAGGTCCCATGCAGGTCAGCATCGAGTTTGCCCAGCGTCAGGCCCAGGATTATCCCTACACCGTTGAGGCCTCCATCCGACATGAGGTGTTCACCCGACGGGGCGGCATGTATTTCGGCATAGCCCACCTGCTGGGCTATCCGGTCAGCTATGACAAACCCCTGTACCGCTTCGCCGACTTCAACGCCGGCTGGTACGCCAGCCGCAACGCCGCGTTCCAGAGTGCAGTGGCGCGGGTGTCCGGCAAGCGCCTGGCCCTGGATGGCGACCTGATAGCCTATGGTTTCGGGCCGTCGCTGGGCCAGACCGAACTGGCTGTGCGCAGCCTGCACACGCAATTGGGCATGCGCAACACCACAATCCGCAGCGACCTCGAGAAGGGCGAGACCCTGGCCTTCGAGGACACCGATCTCTACAAGCAAGTCTATGCCCTGGCCGACAAGGCTGCTGGCAGGCCGCTGCCCAGGGCGATCCTGCCGGGCATCGTGCTGGAAAGCCCGAAGATCACCCGCAAGCTCACCACCGCCTGGTTCGCCCAGCGTGTGGAGGAGCGCCGGGTGCGTTGCATGGCGCGCGCGTCCGGAAAACTGAAATAAGCCCATCGGGTTCTGTGAGCCAGCGCACAGCGCAGTGATACCGCCGGTTGCGCGCAAAACGCCCGGCTACAATGAGTTTTCGGTCTCGGCGCGCAGGGAAAGCTGGCGCCTGCCTGAACCCACAAGGAGGTGATGCGATGTTGTTTACTCCGGAACTGCGCAGGACGCTGGAGAGTGCTTTCCTGCCCCTGGCATGCGAATGCACGGTCATGCCCGGCGGCGCCTTGATGGTGAAGATCTTTGACCCCGACACCGGCAGGGTGGCCATGCGGGTCGAGGAGCTGTCCATCGCCAACCTGACCACCATTCGTGCGGTCGCCGACCTCATCGCCGAGCTGCGTTATGACTTGCGCACCTGCGCCACACCCTTCGGTGCCGAACCCCTTTCCCTGAACGCTTTTGGCCGCGCCGGGTAAGCGCGGATTTAAAGGCATGCAGAAAATCGTTCAAATTCGTATCAGGTAATGGAACCTTTGGCGCTGGGTGATGTTACCTTGACACCAACCAGGCAGCGGCGTATTCCCTTCGCTTTATTCGCAGCACTAAAAATGCTTTGTCTTTAAGGAGTTAGCGCACGGTTTTGAAAAACCGATCCGCTGACGATGTTCTTCTCCTATGTTTGTTTGTCATCGGGCGCTGTGCCCGACAAGAAGTCGCGCCCATTCTCAGGAGCTACGCCATGGCAGCACTGCAACAAACCACCGTCGATTCCCTCAAACGTGCCGAAGCTCAGTTGTCTGCACGCTGGCTGGCCGATCTTGAAGCCAGCGGTGCCATGCGCAACCTGAAGGGTGATGACGTCAAGCAGCAAACCGGCGAGTTTCTCGATCTGCTGATGGTAGCGCTCGAACGCGGCGCGCCGCAGGGCATCACCGCTGCCGAATGGGACGAGACCCGACTGTTCCTGGAAAAGCTCTCCCATCAGCGCGCCCTCGCAGGCCAGGATTCGCAGCAGACCGCGCACTTCATCTTTGCCCTCAAAGGCCCGCTGTTCGCGGTGCTGCAAGAGGCCTTCGCCGGCCAGCCACAGGCGCTCGCTGAACAGACCTGGGAAATCTCCCAACTGCTGGACCTGCTGGCGATGCACACCATCCGCATCTACCAGAAATCCCGCGAGGGCGTGATCAAGCGCCAGCAGGAAGAACTGCTGGAACTGTCCACCCCGGTGGTCAAGCTGTGGGACGGCGTGCTGGCGCTGCCGATGATCGGCACCCTGGATTCGCAACGCACCCAGGTGGTGATGGAGTCGCTGTTGCAGCGCATCGTCGACACCGGTTCTGAAATCGCCATCATCGACATCACCGGCGTGCCCACCGTTGACACCCTGGTGGCCCAGCACCTGCTCAAGACCGTGACCGCCATTCGCCTGATGGGCGCCGATTGCATCATCAGCGGCGTGCGTCCGCAGATCGCCCAGACCATCGTGCACCTGGGGCTGGACCTGCAAGGCGTGGTCACCAAAGCCAACCTGGCCGACGCCCTGGCGCTTGCGTTGCGCCGCCTGGGCCTGACCGTCACCAAGGCGGTGTAGGTCCATGGAACGCATTCCGATTCTGCAGATGGGTGACTTTCTGCTGGTGACCATTCAGGTCGACATGCACGACCAACTCGCCCTGCAACTGCAGGACGACCTGTCCGAGCGCATCAGCCGGACATCCGCCCGTGGGGTGCTGATCGATATCTCGGCGCTGGACATGGTCGACTCTTTCATCGGCCGCATGATCGGGATGATCTCGGGCCTGTCGCGGATCATGGACGCCGAAACCGTACTGGTGGGCATGCAGCCAGCGGTGGCCATCACCCTGGTGGAACTGGGCATGACGCTGCCCGGCGTCAGTACGGCGCTGAACGTCGAGCGGGGCATGACGCTGTTGCGTGAGCGGACGTATTCACAATGAACGTGCGCAGCAGCGGCACCCAGGCCATTCATGCCGAGCAGGACGTTGTGCTGGCGCGGCAACTGGCGCGCAAACTGGCGCAGGAGTGCGGCATGCGCCTGATCGACCTGACCAAGCTGGTGACCGCCGTCAGCGAGCTGGCGCGCAACACCATGGTCTATGGCGGCGGCGGTGACATGGACTGGCAGATCGTGGAGGAGGGCGCTCGCACAGGTCTGCGGCTGACGTTTCGCGACGAAGGCCCTGGCATTCCCGATATCAAGCTGGCGATGACCGACGGCTGGACCTCCGGCAGCGGGCTGGGCCTGGGCCTGACCGGCGCCAAACGGCTGGTCGATGACTTCGAACTGGACACAGCGCCTGGCGCAGGGACACGCGTGACGATCTGCAAATGGACCTGAAACTGCACAGCAGCCTGACCCAGGTGCTGAAAATCGAGGACGCCAGCCAGGTCGGCCACGCCCGGCGCACCACCCAGAAGCTCGCCGAGGGACTGGGGTTCGATGCGGTCGATTCTGGCCGCGTGGCGCTGGTGGTCACCGAGCTTGCCAGCAACATCCTCAAGCACGCCACCCTGGGTGAGCTGCACCTGCGTGCGTTGCCCGCCGCAGTGCCCGGCATCGAAGTGATCGCGATCGACCGTGGGCAGGGGTTCGACGTCCACGTCTGCATGCCCGATGGCGTCTCGACCCGCGGTACCCAGGGCATCGGGCTGGGCGCGATGTTGCGTCAGGCCCAGGTGTTCGACGTGCACAGCGACAGCCGCGGCACGGTGCTGCTGACCCGGTTCTATCCGCGCACGGCAGCCTTCACGGACTTGCGCGCGGGCATCAGCCAGCACTCGCTGCACGATGACCCGGCCTGCGGCGATGCCTGGGAAGTCGCAGTCAGCGGCCAGAGCGTCAGCGTGCTGATGATCGATGGCCTGGGCCATGGCCCGGAAGCTGAAACGGCGGCCAGGGTTGGCGCTGCAGCCTTCGCTCGCGAACCCTTTGCGGACCCGGTGATGTTGCTCGAAGACATTCACCATGACATGCGCGGCACTCGCGGCGGCGCGGTGGCTATCGCCCGCTTCGAAGGCCGGGATGAACGGGTGCGCTTCGTCGGCATCGGGAACATTGGTGCGGCGCTGGTCTCTGAAGGCAAGATGCGCGGCATGGCGTCCCATCCCGGCATCGTCGGTTTGCAGTACCGGAAGGTGCTGGCCGTGGACTACGCTCAATGCGCAGGACAACTGCTGGTGATGTACAGCGATGGCCTGCAATCGCGCTGGAATCTGCATGACTATCCGGGCCTGATGTATCGGCATCCGGCTATCATCGCGGCGGTGTTGCACCGCGATTATTGTCGGGGCAGGGATGACGTGACCGTACTGGTATTGGCGCTGGAGAAGCTTGATGACTGACCACCCTGCCCACGAAGCCCTTGAGGAATCGGAAGAGCTTCGGCAACTGCGTGACGAGGCCGCCGCGCTTCGCGCCGAACTGGACGAAACCAACCAGGGCGTACTGGCGCTGTATGCCGAACTGGACATGCAGGCAGAACAGCTGCGCCAGGCCTCGGACCTCAAAAGCCGCTTCCTTTCCTACATGAGTCACGAGTTCCGCACACCACTGGGTTCGATCCTGAGCATCGCCAGCCTGCTGCGCGACGAGCTGGACGGCCCGCTGAGCCCCGAACAGCACAAGCAGGTGGATTTCGTCAGCACCGCCGCGCGCGAGCTTAGCGAAATGGTCGATGACCTGCTGGACCTTGCGAAGATCGAGGCAGGGCGCATCACCATTTCGCCGGCCTGGTTCGACATGTTCGACCTGTTCTCGGCGCTGCGTGGCATGTTCCGCCCCATCGTCGATACCTCGGCGGTGGACCTGATCTTCGAAGAGCCTGTGGGCCTTCCGCGGCTGTATACCGATGACAAGAAGCTGGCGCAGATCCTGCGCAACTTCATCTCCAATGCCCTGAAGTTCACCCAGCGCGGTGAGGTGCGGGTCTCGGCCCGGCTTGAGGGCGACAAGGAAATTCGCTTCGCGGTCAGCGATACCGGGATCGGCATTGCGCAGGAACTGCACGGGGCGCTGTTCGAGGATTTCACCCAAGTCGATTCGCCTCTGCAGAAGCGCCTGCGGGGTACCGGGCTGGGCCTGTCGCTGTGCAAGCGCTTCGCCGAACTGCTTGGCGGGCGGGTGGGGCTGGAAAGCCAGCCTGGCGTGGGGTCCACCTTCTATGTGGTGATTGCCCTGGCGCTGGCCGAGGATAACGTCGATGAAAGCTGACACGCGCCTGCTGATCGTCGATGACAACGTTGCCACCCGCTATGCCTTGCGCCGGCGCATGGAGCGCCAGGGCTTCTGCGTCCTGGAAGCGGGCACGGGCACCGATGGCCTGGCAATGATCGCCGAGCAGATTCCCGATGCGCTGATCCTGGACGTCAACCTGCCGGACATGAGCGGCTTCGACATCGTGCGCCAACTGCGGGCCGAACCGCGCACGGCGTTGCTGCCGGTGGTCCATGTATCGGCGGCGTCGATCCAGACCGGCGATATCATCACCGGCCTCGAAGCGGGCGCCGATGCCTATCTGGTGCATCCGGTGGACCCT
The DNA here is from genome assembly GCF_044746765.1 of Pseudomonas sp. NPDC090203. Classification (NCBI taxonomy): domain Bacteria; kingdom Pseudomonadati; phylum Pseudomonadota; class Gammaproteobacteria; order Pseudomonadales; family Pseudomonadaceae; genus Pseudomonas; species Pseudomonas sp. NPDC090203. The sequence continues at coordinate 402,124 of NZ_JBIVCV010000003.1, read as the reverse complement.
GATGTGCTGCTGGCGACCCTGCGCACGCTGTTGCGGGTGCGTGACACCGAATTTGCCCTGCGTGACAGCGAAAACCGCTTTCGCGAGATTTTCGTCAACGTGTCTGCGCCCATTGCCGTGATGGACGGCGCGCTCAGCGTTCATGAATGCAATCACGCCTTCGCCCGGCTGATCGCCCAGGGTGCGGCCACAGGCGCGCTGCCAGCCTGTTTCAGCGACGACCAGGATCACGCCATTGCCGGCCTGCGCGACGCGCTCAAGGCCGAGGAACGCTGGAAGGGCACGCTGACCATGCGGGTTCGCGGCGAGTTGCGGGAGACCGAGTGGCAGGTTTCGCCCTACAGGGTTCCGGGCCTGAGCCTGGTGTTTGTCGAGGACGTGACCGAGCATCGGCGCCGGGAAGAATCCCATCGCCAGCAACTGGACAGCGTCAACAGCCAATTGGCGCAGAAGGTCGCCGAGCACGCGCGCACCGAGGCGCAACTGCTGCAGGCGCAGAAAATGGACGCCATCGGCAAGCTCACAGGCGGCATTGCCCATGACTTCAACAACCTGCTGACCGGCATCGTCACCGGCCTCGAGCTGATCAAGAAGCGCACGGCTGACGGTCGGACCGAGAAGGTGCTCGGTTACGCCGATGCGGCCCTGGCGTCGGCCAAGAGCGCAGCCGCGCTGACCCATCGGCTACTGGCATTCGCCCGGCAACAACCCCTGGATACGCGACCAACCGACGTCAACCAGCATGTGCGCTCCCTGGAAGACCTGCTCAGCCGCACCATCGGCAAGCGCATCGCGCTGACCCTGGAGCTCACCTCCCGCAGCGCCGTGGCCATGGTCGATGCCAGCCAGCTGGAAAGCGCGGTGCTCAACCTTGCGATCAACGCCCGGGACGCGCTGCCCGAGGGCGGCAATGTCTGGATCAGCACCTTCGAGGCGTACTCCCAGGGCAACTCCCGCCTGCCGGATGGCCCTTACATCGCATTGACGGTGCGCGACGACGGCGTGGGCATCGAGCACCAGTTGATCGACAAGGTTTTCGACCCGTTCTTCACCACCAAGCCCCTGGGCGAGGGCACTGGCCTGGGGCTGTCGACCATCTACGGCTTTGCCCGCCAGTCCCGGGGCGATGTGCAGATCCGCAGTGTGATCGGTCATGGTACGGAAGTGACGCTGATGCTGCCCGCAGCCGCAGACCAGACGGCTGTCGCGCCAGCGAGTGCGAAGCCTGCCGAACTTGGCGCAGGCGAACATGTCCTTATAGTCGAGGACACTGAATCGGTGCGCATGTTCGTCAACGAGGTGCTGACTGACGCAGGTTATCGCTGCACCCAGGTGGGCGATGTCAAGACCGCGCTGGCGATGCTGGAGAACGATCCGACGGTGGATCTGCTGCTCACCGATGTCGGCATGCCGTTGATGAATGGTCGTGAGCTGGCGCAACAGATGCGCACCTGGCGACCCGACGTACCGGTGTTGTTCATGACCGGTTACGCGGAAAACGCCGTGAACCGCCAGGATTTTCTAGGGGAGGGCATGGACATGATCATCAAGCCGTTTCAGATGGTGGAGTTGCTCGACAAAATCAGGGCGGTACTGGACGCCTGACCGGCCAGGATTCATGTCGCAGGCGTTGCTGCGACGTTTTCGACCAACCACCCATGCGTGATATTTGATACTGTTTGCGCCAATTTATTCTGTGCCCTCGCAAAGGCACGCACCATTGGCGATCGCCCCCCGAGGCGAGCCGGATGGTGAAGGAGACCCCGTTTTGACCCTTAGCCAGGAACTTCACCAAAGCGCAATCGACAACTGCGCCCGTGAGCCCATCCAGATTCCCGGCAGCATCCAGCCGCAAGGTTTTCTGCTGATCATCGACGAAGCGAGCATGACCGTCGCCCAGGTCAGCGCCAACGTCATGACCTGGCTGGGGCTTGAGCCGCAGGCGTTGATTGGCGCCGGCCTTGCCGACGTGTTCGAGGATTGCGAGCACTTGCTCGAACGCCTGGCCGCACTGCATGACGATGACCAGAATCCGTTTCATGTCGGCGATGTGAAGTTTCGCAGCGGCAGCCGCGCTGGCCAGCCGGTTGCGATGATGGCGCACCGGCACGACCGGGTACTGATCGCCGAGTTCGAGCCTTCAGGGGACATGACCTCGGCCTACGGCAATGTCTACCCGCTGATGCGCACCTTCATCAGCCAGATGAACGAGGCCGAAAGCATCGACCAGCTCTGTCAGCGGTCGGTGGCGCAGGTCAAGCGCATCACGGGATTTGGCCGGGTCAAGGCCTATCGTTTCGATGGCGAGGGTAACGGCCTGGTCAACGCCGAACTCGCCGATGCGGATTACCCGAGCTACCTGGGCCTGAGCTTTCCGGCCACCGACATTCCAGCCCAGGCACGCGCCCTCTACGTGGCCAACCGGATCCGGGTCATCGAAGACGCCAACTACCAGGCATCGCCACTGGTGCCGCTGCACAACCCTGTCACGGGGGCGCCGCTGGACCTCAGTTTCGCGACCCTGCGCAGCGTATCGCCGGTGCACCTCCAGTACATGCGCAACATGCAGACCCTGGCGTCGATGTCGATTTCCATCGTGGTGCGCGGCCAGTTGTGGGGGCTGATTTCCTGCCATCACGCATTGCCGCGTTCGGTCAGCTTCCAGACCCGCACCGCCTGCGAATTGCTGGGCAGTGTGCTGTCCCTGCAGATCGAAACCAAGGAAGCCCAGGCCAAGACCCAGCGCGTGTTGAGCCTGCGCCGGCAGATCGTGCAGATGCTGGCGGCCATGGCTGACCTGGACAGCGTGATCGGCGGCTTGCGTTCGATGCCCGACGTGCTGTTGGCATTCGTCGGCGCGACGGGCGCGGCGGTGATTTCCGAATCAACGCTGGATGTCTACGGCGACACGCCCGACCGCGAGCAGATCAAGGCCCTGACCCAATGGTTGAGCGAGCGTGACTCCCACGAGGTGTTCCAGTCCGACAACGTTGGCCGCGACATCCCCCAGTTGCCGCAACTGAGCCAGTCGGTCAGCGGCGTGCTGGCGATGGCGATTTCCGAGCTGCATTCGAACTACATCATCTGGTTCCGTCCCGAGCAGACCCGGGTCGTGAACTGGGCCGGCAAGCCTGAAAAATCCGTCGATGATTCAGGCACCTTGAGCCCCCGTCACAGCTTCGCCCTGTGGCAGGAAACCGTGCGCGGCTTCTCGCGCCCCTGGGACGAACTGGACACCGAAGGCGTGGTCGAACTGCGCGCGGCGGTGCTGGGTATCGTGCTGCGCAAGGCCGAGGAAATGGCCGCGCTGGCCGAAGAACTGGAGAAATCCAACAAGGAGCTTGAAGCCTTCTCCTACAGCGTGTCCCATGATCTGCGTGCGCCCCTGCGGCACATCGCAGGCTACGCCGAGTTGCTGGGTGATATCGAAGGCAGCAAGCTGTCCGACCGTGGCGTGCGCTTTCTGGAGAACATCGGCGAGTCGGCGCGCTTTGCCGGCACTCTGGTGGACAACCTGCTGAGCTTCTCGCAGATGGGCCGCTCGGCGATGCGCTACTCGCAAGTCGACCTCAACGCGATGGTCGATGCGATCCGCCGCGAGATGCAGCCCGACTACGAAGGCCGCAATCTGACCTGGAGCATTCCCGAGCCCTTGCCCGTGGTGATCGCCGATGCCGCGTTCCTGCACCTGGCGATGCGCAACCTGCTGTCCAACGCCATCAAGTACAGCCGCAATGAGTCCGCGGCCCTGATCGAGGTCGGCAGCTACGAGGAAGACGGCCAGGTGGTGTTGTATATCCGCGACAATGGCGTGGGTTTCGACATGCAGTACGCCGGTAAACTGTTCGGCGTGTTCCAGCGCCTGCACCGCATGGAAGAATTCGAAGGCACCGGCATCGGCCTGGCCAGCGTGCGGCGGATCATCGAGCGCCATGACGGCACGGTCTGGGCCCACAGTGAGCCCGGCCAGGGCGCCACTTTTTATGTATCGCTGCCCAAGCGCAGCCTGACTGTATCCCTTTGAGTGTCTAAGGAGACGCCCAATGCTCAAACCCATTCTTCTGGTCGAAGACAACCCCAACGACCTGGAGCTGACCCTGGTAGCCCTCGAGCGCAGCCAGCTTGCCAACGAAGTGATTGTTCTGCGTGACGGTGCCGAGGCGCTGGATTACCTGTTCCGACGCAACCAGCATCAGGACCGTGCGGCAGGCAACCCGGCGGTGCTGTTGCTCGACCTCAAGCTGCCCAAACTCGACGGGCTCGAAGTGCTCAAGGCCATCCGCGAGAGTGACGATCTGCGCAGTATTCCGGTGGTCATGCTGACCTCCTCGCGTGAGGAGCCGGACCTGCAACGGGCCTACTCTTTAGGAGTGAACGCTTACGTGGTCAAGCCGGTCGAATTCAAGGAATTCGTCTCGGCAATCTCCGATCTCGGGGTTTTCTGGGCCGTTCTCAACGAGCCGCCGCCAGGCTCACTGCGGTTGACGCGCCGTCCGGGGTCCTGATCGGTTTACCTGATTGGGCTATGCCGCCTGCGCAAGACCGGGCGGCACGGACCGATTCACTCTATTGACGACTATTCATGCCGCTACCGCTCCTCAAACTGCTGTTGGTCGAAGACAGCCCGCACGACGCCGAACTGACGCTGCTGACCCTGGAAAGCAGCGGTCTGACAATCGACGCCACCCTGGTGTATACGCACCAGGACGTGGAGCGCGAGTTGCTGGCCCAGGACTTTGACCTGATCCTGAGCGACTACCTGTTACCGGGCTCGTCCGGCGGCGAGGTGCTGAACACGGCGCTGCGGTTGTCGCCACAGACGCCTTTCATCTTTCTGTCCGGTATTTTCGGCGAGCAGCACGCGGTCGAGATGATGCGCATGGGCGCCATCGACTACGTGCTCAAGCAGAACCTGAAAATGCTGCCCAAGGCGGTCAATCGCGCCGTCTCCGAAGTCCGCGAGCGGGAAAAGCGCCTGCGCGCCGAGCAGACCCTGCAGGACGCCGAAGTGCGCGCCCACCTGGCGATCGAAGCGGCGGACATGGGCGTCTGGACCTACGATCCGCGTACCGAAACCCTGTTCTGGGACGAGCGCTGCAAGACTTTGTACGACTTGCCTCCCGAGGCGCAGGTCAGCATGGCGTTCATGTTCTCCCGTTGCCATCCCGACGACCGCGACCTGCTGCAGAGCAAGGTCATGGCCGCGCTGACCGCCGACACCGGCTTTCAGATCGAGCATCGCCTGGTGACCGACGGCGCCGAGGAGCGCTGGGTGTTTTCCAACGGACGCTCGCTGTTCGAGGACGGCAAGTGCGTGCGCTTCACTGGCGTCATGCAGGACATCAGCGAACGCAAGCGCACCTCCCAGGCGCTGCTGCAACTCAATGAAATCCTCAGTGAGCGCGTGGTACAGCGCACCCGTGAGCGCGACCGCACCTGGGAGCTGTCCCGGGAATTGCTGGGCGTATTGCGCCTGGACATGACGCCGATTGCCCTGAACCCGGCCTGGGAAGCGACGCTGGGCTTCAAGCGTGCGGGATTCACGGCGCAGGGGCTGTGCGATTTGATTCACCCGGATGACCTCGCTGCGACGTTGCGCGAGACCGCCAGTGTTGCCGAGGGCAACGTCACCACCCGCTTCGTCAATCGGATGCGCCATGCCGAGGGCGGCTATCGCTGGCTGTCCTGGACCATCGTGCCGGACGAGGGCCTGATGTACGCCGCAGTGCGCGACATCACCAGCGAGCGCGCGGTGATGGATGAACTGGCGGCGACCAACAAACGTTTGCGTGACCAGATTCGCGAACGCGAACGGGTCGAGGCGGCCTTGCAGCAGATGCAGCGTCTTGAGGTAGTGGGGCAACTGACCGCAGGCGTCGCCCACGACTTCAACAACCTGCTGACAGTGATCCTGACCAGCGCCAACTTTCTCACCCGCGACCTGGAAAAGGGCGTGTTCACCAAATCGCCCCAGCGTCTGCAGAACATTCGCGAGGCCGGTGAGCGCGGGGCCAAGCTGACCAGCCAGTTATTGTCGTTCTCCCGGCGTCAGCGCCTGGAGCCAGTGGCGTTGAACCTCAATGACACCATCGCCGGAATGCGCGAACTGCTGGGGCGGGCCCTGGGAGGCAGCGTCTGGGTCGAAACGAGCCTGGCCGATGACCTGTGGAGCGCGCTGGTCGACCCGACCCAGACCGAGATGATCATCCTGAACCTTGCGATCAACGCCCGGGACGCCATGGCATCGGGCGGGCAGCTGCGCCTGAGCACCTGGAACCAGATCGTCTATCGTCTGCCGCAACGGCCTGAAGACCCTGATCCGGGTGCCTACGTGGTGCTGTCGGTCAGCGATTCGGGCTGCGGCATGAGCGAGGAGGTGCTGGCCAAGGCCTTCGAACCCTTCTTCACCACCAAGGCCGTGGGCAAGGGCTCAGGGCTGGGGCTGGCCCAGGTGTTCGGTTTCGCCAAGCAGTCCGGCGGCGGGGTGAGCATCGACACCGCCCAGGATGCTGGCACCACCATCAAGGTCTACCTGCCGAGCATCGCGCAGACCGCCGTGCCGGTCATCAGCCAGTCGGACATGCCCGGCCACGCCGAGCCCGACGACCTGCACCGCACCATCCTGCTGGTGGACGACGACCCCGACGTGCGCTCGGTGACCTCGATGATGCTCAGCTCCCTGGGCTACTCGGTGGTGGAGGCCGACAGCGGCCACGACGCATTGAAGAAAATCGACAGCGGCATTGATCTTGTGCTCACCGACTTCGCCATGCCCAACATGACCGGCGCCGAACTGTCCGAGCTGCTCAAGCGCGATCGCCCGGAATTGCCGGTGATGTTCATCACCGGATTCGCCGACATCGACATCCTCGACGTCGACCAGCAATTGATCGTGCAGAAGCCGTACAAGGAAGAAGAGTTGGCGCGCAAACTGGCGCGGGTGTTGGCGCGGGTGGGTGTGGCAAGCTGAAGGGCGATGGCGCCTATAAGAACGCTCCCGCCGGCAAGCCGTGCTGCTACGGGAATGATGTCGTACGTACTAACGTAGCAGCACGGCTTGCCGGCGGGGGCGATTGTGAGGGCGACGCAGGTGCGTCAATCCTCCCGCGTCAGCACTTCCAGCAATTCTATCTCGAAGATCAGGTTCGAATGAGGCTTGATGTGCGCGCCCATCGAACGTTCGCCGTAGGCCAGGTGCGCGGGAACCAGCAGCTTGCGTTTGCCGCCGACCTTCATCCCCATCAGGCCCTGATCCCAGCCCTTGATCACCCGCCCGGTGCCAATCACGCACTGGAACGGCTTGCCCCGTTCCCATGAGGAATCGAACACGGTGCCGTCTTCCAGGGTGCCGGTGTATTGCGTGGTAATCAGCGCGCCCTTGACCGCCGCCTTGCCGGTGCCTTCTTCAAGGTCGATGATCTGTAGTTCGTCGTTCATGGTGTGGTTCCGTGGAAACTTGAGCAGGCGGCGATGCTAAAGGCGCCTGCCCGCGCTGGCAATCGCCCATGAAAAAACGGCGCGCCCGGTCAAGGACGCGCCGTTTTCATTTCAGCGCCGCACGATGTTCATCAAGCGATGACGTCAGTGCTCCATTCGCCGTTGACCAGGCGCTTGAGGCCCAGCGGGTTGGCGTTTTGCAGCGCGGCCGGCAGCAGGCTGTCCGGGTAGTTCTGGTAGCACACCGGACGCAGGAAACGGTCGATGGCCAAGGTGCCGACCGAGGTGCCGCGCGCGTCGGAAGTGGCCGGGTACGGGCCGCCGTGGACCATCGCATCGCAGACTTCGACGCCAGTAGGGTAGCCGTTGACCAGAATCCGGCCAACTTTCTCTTCCAGCACCGGCACCAGCCACTGGTACTTCTGCAGGTCGGCGGTTTCACCGATCAGGGTCGCGGTCAGTTGACCACGCAGGGCCTGCAGGGCGGCCTTGAGCTGGGCGTCGTCGGCGACTTCGATCAGCAGCGTGGTCGGGCCGAACACTTCTTCCTGCAGCAGTTCGTCGCCGTTGAGCAGCATGCTCACGTCAGCCTTGAACAGCTGCGCCTGAGCCTGACGGCCTTCCTGCGGTTTGCCGGCCAGGTGCGTGACGCTCGGGTGCGCCAGCAGTTTCTGTACGCCTTTGCTGTAGCTGCGCAGGCCGCCTTCGTTGAGCATGGTTTGCGGCGCCTGGCCACCCATGTGCTCTTTGAGTTGCTCGGTGAATGCAGTCAGGGCAGGGGAAGCGATACCGATCACAACGCCTGGGTTGGTGCAGAACTGACCAGCACCCATGACCACCGAAGCCGCCAGCTCGCCAGCGATGGCTGCGCCGCGGGCCGACAAGGCGCCAGGCAACAGAACCACCGGGTTGATGCTGGACATCTCGGCGAATACCGGGATGGGCTCAGGACGGTTGGCCGCCAGTTTGCACAGGGCGTCGCCGCCGTGCAGCGAACCGGTGAAGCCGACAGCCTTGATGGCCGGGTGCTTGACCAGGCCTTCACCCACGCCGCTGCCGAAGATCATGTTGAACACGCCTTTGGGCATGCCGGTTTTTTCGGCAGCGCGCACGATGGCCTGGCCAACCAGATCGGCCGTGGCCATGTGGCCGCTGTGGGCCTTGACCACGACCGGGCAACCGGCGGCCAGGGCAGAAGCAGTGTCACCGCCGGCGGTGGAGAAGGCCAGCGGGAAGTTGCTGGCGCCGAACACGGCGACCGGACCGACGCCCAGACGCTGCTGGCGCAGGTCAACCCGTGGCAGTGGCTTGCGCTCTGGCAGGGCCAGGTCGATGCGGGCACCCAGGAAGTCGCCGCGACGCAGCACCTTGGCGAACAGACGCATCTGGCCGCTGGTACGACCACGCTCACCCTGGATACGGCCGGCCGGCAGTGCAGTTTCCTGGCAGACCAGCGCCACGAAATCATCGCCCAGGGCGTCCAGTTCGTCGGCGATGGCGTCAAGGAACTCGGCGCGACGGGCAGGGCTCAACTGACGGAATTCGCCGAATGCCTCTTTGGCAGCCAGGGCAGCGGCATCGATCTCGCCGTCGGTGGCCTGGTGAAAGGCGTAGGGCAGGGCTTCGCCAGTGGTGGCATCGAGGCTCTTGTGGCGCGCTTCGCCGAGGCCGCTGCGGGCGCCGCCGATGAAGTTCTGGCCGAGAACGTTAGGCATCTGCTTCTCCTGTTATTGTTGGATCGTATCGATCAGGCGCGGGCCTGAAAGGGAATCGGTGAGTGTGCATGAAGCGTGGCGACAATGACCATGCCGTGATGGACATTGCAAAGTTGACAGTCATCATACAACTGCATTTTTCTGCCCGCAACCGCTGTCCGAATCTCGCGACCGACGCGGCATTGGCTTCCCGATCTTTCAAGGGATTGGTTATTGGGCTGGCCACGTGGCAGGCATAAGCTGGCAGCCTGACTCTTATTGCGAACCTGGCCATGACATCCCGAATCGACTATCACCAAGCCTCGCCCGTGGCGATGAAGGCGATGCAGGCGCTGGAGCAGGCGGTCAACCGCTTGCCGCTGGATGCGACGCTGGCGGCGCTGGTCAAGCTGCGGACCTCGCAGCTCAATGGCTGTGCCTGGTCGGTGGATCGCTTCACCCATGAGGCGAGCCTGCAGGGTGAGTCGGAACGCAAGCTCTATGCGGTGGCCGTCTGGCGCGAATCGCCGCTGTTCAGCGATCGCGAACGGGCCGCCCTGGGCTGGACCGAAGTGGTGACCCGCATTGCCCACACCCACGCACCGGACAGCGACTATGCCTGGCTGTCGGAGCACTTCAGTGAAAGCGAGCGGGTAGACCTGACGCTGCTGATCTCCACGGTCAATAGCTGGAACCGCCTGACGGTCAGCTTCGGGCAGCGCCTGGAAGGTTGACCGCCAACCCCATCAACTGATCTGCACCAGCAAATCGCGCAAGCGGTCCATGGCCGGGTCGATGTCCAGCGTCTCGATGGCGCCGAATCCCAGAATCAGGCCGTCCCGGGGCGGTGTATCGCTGTAGAAGCCGGTCAGCGGATACAGGCCGATTTCCACCTTGCGCGCCAGTTCGATCAGCAGCGGCAGGTTGATCGGCACCTTGAACATCACCGCCATGTGAAATCCTGCAGTGGACGGGATCGCTTCGAGCCAGGGTGCAAGGTCACCGGCGAATCGTGCCAGGATGCGGTCCCGGCGGCTGGCGTAGATGCTGTGGCAGCGGCGGATGTGCTTGTTGAGCAAGCCCTCGCTGATGAACTTGGCCAGCGCCCATTGCGGCAAGGTGCTGGTGTGCCAGTCTGTCAGTTGCTTGGCCTTGATCACGGCTTCCAGAATCGCCTTGGGCAGCACCGCATAGCCCAGCCGCAGTTCGGGCAGCAGGGTCTTGGAAAAGGTGCCGACGTAGGCGACCACGCCGAACTGATCCATGCTTTGCAGCGAATCGGTGGGGCGACCTTCGTAGCGGAATTCGCTGTCGTAGTCGTCCTCGATGATGATCGCGCCGATGCGCCGGGCTTTCTCCAGCAGGGCCTCGCGCCGCGCCACGCTCATGGGCATGCCCAGTGGCATCTGGTGCGACGGCGTGACGTAGATGGCGTGGGCGTTTTCGGGGATCTGATCGACGATGATGCCTTCGGCGTCCAGCGGCACGCCGACCACATTGGCGCCCTGGGCTGCGAACAGCAGACGCGCCGGGGTGTACCCGGGGTCTTCCATGGCCACGGTGCAACCGGGTTCCAGCAAAACCCGCGCGATGAGGTCCAGCGCCTGCTGCACGCCGTTGCACACCACCACATCCTCGGCCACGCAACGCACCCCGCGGGAAAACGCGATGTGCCCGGCAATGGCGCTGCGCAGCGAGGGCAGGCCCTCCGGCTGGCTGTAGAAACCCCGCGCCTGGGACATCTGGCGCAGGGCGTACTGGGTGCAACGGCGCCATTCGTCATGGGGGAACTGGGTCTTGGCGGTGGCGCCGCCAATGAAGTCGCAGCGCAGGGTGCCTTCCAGCGTCGGGTGTCGCAGCGGCAGGGAGATGTTCGCCCACTTCTTCACCAGCGCAAGGCTGGCCAGGTCCGATGTGATCTGCTGGCGCTGGGTGGTGCGGCTCAGGGTGTTGACGAAGGTGCCGCTGCCGATCTTGCCCACCAGGTAGTTTTCGTACGTCAGGCGGCTGTAGGTGTCGGAAATGGTCTTGCGCGAAAGCCCCAGTTGCGCGGCCAGCAGGCGGCTCGGCGGCAATTGCACGCCTGCGGCCAGGCGCCCGGATTCGATGCTGTCGCGCAGTTGCTCATACACCTGGTTCGCCAGGTCCTTGCGGCCCTGAATGACAATATGAAGTTCCACGAACGGCTCCTGAACAGACAGGGCTCTGTTGGCCCATGCTCGAGAATTCTAGCCAGCGCTCGGGAAGGCGGGATAGCTGCGCACTGAAAAAAACCCGGATTGGCCTATTGGCGGGGCTGTTCGATTGGTCTGCTGCGAATTCGGGGGATTGGGCGTGGTGACAGGCTGCCTGCGGGCCTAGATTGAGACTCCGGGAAACTCACTCAGGACCGCGCCGTGCAACCACGTCTGGACTATTACACCGCATCCCCCGCAGCGCTCAAGGCGTTGATGCTGCTTGAGGCGGCGAACTTCGACCTGGGTGTCGACAAGCCCTTGATGGAACTGGTCAAACTGCGGGTTTCGCAACTCAACGACTGCGCCTTCTGCGCCGACATGCACGCCACCGAAGCGCGCAAGAGCGGCGAAAGCGAACGGCGCCTGCACAGCCTGGTGGTGTGGCAGGACTCGACGCTGTTCAGCGAGCGCGAGCGGCTGGCGCTGGCCTGGTGCGATGCGGTGACCTTGCTGGACCGGCCGGTGATGGCAGGGGATCTTTATGACCGGCTTTGCGCCCAGTTCAGCGAAAGGGAAGTGGTGGACCTGACGGTCGGCATTGCCACCATCAACTGCTGGAACCGCATGGCCACCAGCTTTCGCAAGCAACCGGCGGCCTGAGCGTCGCCCGCAAGATCGCCCCGCGGGCAAGCCCTGCTGCTACGGCCTTCGGCCAGAAGCCTATCGCGTGTCGCCCACCGCTTGCCGCACGGCCTTCGGCCAGAAGCGGTGACGCCTGCACTCCACCCGTAGCAGCACGGCTTGCCGGCGGGGCGATCTTGAGAACGCCGCAACCGGTCGGCAAAACCCGCCGGACCCGCTATCCTGCGCGCTTTCTTTCCACCGACAGCTCGACGGATACCCAACATGGAGTTTACCAGCGGCTTTTTACTGAGCCTTTCCCTGTGCCTGGACATTGGCGTGGCCAACATCGCAATGATCACGCTGGCGATGCAACGCGGCTATCTGCAAGGCTTCTGGTTGGGGCTGGGGACCTGTTTCGGCGATCTGTTCTACGCGATCCTGGCGCTGGCCGGCATGACCGTGCTGCTGCAATACGAATGGGTGCGCTGGGCGCTCTGGCTCGGCGGATCGGTGCTGCTGATCGGTTTCGCGGTGAAAATGGTCATCTCGGCCCTGAGCAGCCACAACAATCTGGCACTGGCCGAAGACGCCGACAATCGCTCCGGCCTGCGCGAATTTTCACGCGGGGTCTTTTTGGCAGTGTCTTCGCCGACGGCCATCCTCTGGTTCGCAGCTGTCGGCGGTACGCTCATCTCGCGGGCGGGCGGCCACGGCAGCCTGAGCACGGCGTTCTTTCTTTCCGGTTTCTTCAGCGCAGGCGTGGCCTGGTGTGTGTTCATCTGCTTTGCGGCCAGCCACGGCGGCCGGTTGCTGGGTGACCGGCTGCTCAAGTATTCCTACTGGGTGTCGGCGGCGATCTTCTGCTATTTCGCGCTCTACGTGATCGGCTCGGGGTACCAGGAGTTCATCGTCAACGCCGCACGGGGCTAGGCCCGTACGCTGGCAACAAATCCGTTCTCGATGCAACGTTTACGTCCATGAGGGCTCATAGACATAAGCAACGGCGCAGACCCAATCGAGACGGAGCCCCAGATCCTATGACCACACCGGACAAGCAGTACGTGGAATGGCTGGTTGAGCAGTCGATGCTCAACGCCGCAAAGCAACGCGCTAAGCTCTACGGCGGCCAGGGACGGCTCTGGCAACGCCCCTACGCCCAGGCCCGGCCGCGAGACGCTTCGGCCATCGCTTCGGTGTGGTTCACCGCCTATCCGGCCTCTATCATCACCCGCGAAGGCGGCTCGGTCCTTGAGGCCCTGGGTGATGAAAAGCTCTGGCATGCGCTCTCGGAAATCGGCATCCAGGGCATCCACAACGGCCCGCTGAAAGCGTCCGGCGGCTTGAAAGGGCGCCAGCGCACGCCGAGCATCGACGGCAACTTCGACCGCATCAGCTTCGAAGTGGACAGCGACCTTGGCACCGATGCGCAGTTTCTCAACCTCAGCCGCATCGCCGCCGCGCACAACGCGGTCATCGTTGACGACGTGATTCCGTCCCACACCGGCAAGGGCGCGGACTTCCGCCTGGCCGAACTGGCCTATGAGGATTATCCCGGCCTCTACCACATGGTGGAAATCCGCGAGGAAGACTGGCCATTGCTGCCCGATGTGCCCGCCGGGCGCGATGCAGTCAACCTGCCGCCGGCCACGTGCGACATATTGCGCGACAAGCATTACATCGTCGGCCAGTTGCAGCGGGTGATTTTCTTCGAACCCGGCGTCAAGGAAACCGACTGGAGCGCCACGCCGGTCATCACCGGGGTCGACGGCAAGAGCCGACGCTGGGTGTACCTGCACTATTTCAAGGAAGGCCAGCCATCGCTGAACTGGCTGGACCCAAGCTTCGCCGCGCAGCAGATGATCATCGGCGACGCGCTGCATGCCATCGACGTGATGGGCGCGCGGGTGCTGCGCCTGGACGCCAACGGTTTCCTTGGGGTTGAGCGAAAGGCCGACGGCACGGCGTGGTCGGAAAGCCACCCGCTGGCGATCACCGGCAACCAGTTGCTGGCGGGAGCGATTCGCAAGGCTGGCGGGTTCAGCTTCCAGGAACTGAACCTGACCATCGACGACATCGCCGCCATGTCCCACGGCGGCGCGGACCTGTCCTATGACTTCATCACGCGGCCTGCCTACCAGCATGCGCTGCTGACCGGCCGCACCGAGTTCCTGCGCCTGATGCTGCGCCAGGTGCATGACTTCGGCATCGACCCGGCGTCGCTGATCCACGCCTTGCAGAACCACGACGAACTGACCCTGGAGCTGGTGCATTTCTGGACCCTGCACGCCCACGATCAGTACCTGTACATGGGCCAGACCTTCCCCGGCAACATCCTGCGCGAGCATATTCGCGAAGAGATGTACGAGCGCCTGGCCGGCGAGCACGCGCCGTACAACCTCAAGTTCGTCACCAACGGCGTGTCCTGCACCACGGCCAGCATCATCACAGCCGCGCTGGGGATTCGTGACCTGGACGCGATTACTCTGGCCGACATCCAGCAGGTCAAGCACATCCATCTGCTGCTGGTGATGTTCAACGCGATGCAGCCGGGCGTGTTTGCGCTGTCAGGCTGGGACCTGGTAGGCGCCTTGCCGCTGACGGCCGGGCAGGTCGAACACCTGATGGGCGATGGCGATACTCGCTGGATTCATCGCGGGGCCTACGACCTGGTGGACTTGGACCCCGACAGCCAGGTGTCCGCAGGGGGCATGCCACGGGCCAGGACGCTGTACGGCAGCCTGGAAGAGCAATTGCAGGTGCCCGATTCCTTTGCCTCGCAGTTGAAAAAGATCCTGGCGGTGCGCCGCGCCTACGACATCGCCGCCAGCCGGCAGATCCTTATCCCGGACGTCGAACACCCGGGGCTGCTGATCATGGTTCACGAACTGCCGGCCGGGAAGGGCACGCAGATCACCGCGCTCAACTTCAGTCCTGAGGCCATCGTCGAAACCCTGCATTTGCCGGGCATTGCACCGGGGCCGGTGGTGGACATCATCAATGAGCGGGTCGAGGGCGACCTGACCGAGGAGGGCGAGTTCACCATTACCCTGGATGCCTACGAGGGGTTGGCGTTGCGGGTGGTGAGCATGGTCTCGCCGATGATGTAAGGTTAGAAACCACCACAACACCTGTAGGAGCGCGCTTGCCCGCGATTGCGGTGTGTCAGCCGTTGCATAACCAATTGACACACCGCCGTCGCGGGCAAGCGCGCTCCTACAGGCGTGGGTGGATCATGTCTTTTCATTCTTTCAGTAAGGCCTTGTCACTTGTCCATCGCCCAACGCACCCCAACCCTCAACCACCTGTGGAGCTACCGCCTCACCTTCCTGCTCTCCGGCATGTCCTTGGGCGCATGGGCGCCGCTGGTGCCGTTCGCCCGAGAGCGAGCCGGGCTTGAAGAGGCGCAGCTTGGCCTGTTGCTGCTGTGCTTCGGCCTGGGCTCGATGCTGGCGATGCCGCTGGCGGGGATGATGACCACGCGCAAGGGCTGCCGATTCGTGGCGATCATCGGTGGCGTACTGATCTGCGCGATGCTGCCGTTGCTCGCGACGCTCGATTCGTTCGTCACCCTTGCAATGGCGCTGGCATTGTTCGGCGCGGGGCTAGGCAGCATCGATGTGGCGATGAACGTGCAGGGGCTGATGGTCGAGCAGGACCACGGGCGGCCCATGATGTCCGGGTTTCACGGGCTGTTCAGCCTGGGCGGTATCGTCAGCGCCGCCCTGATGGGCGCGTTGCTGTGGAGCGGTGCATCGCCGCTGGTGGCGGTGCTGGTGGTGGTGGCGCTGGTCGGCGGAATGCTCGCCTGGCATGCGCGGCACCTGCTGCCCTACGGTGCCGATGATCCTTCGGCGCCCTTCGCCTGGCCATCGTTGCACGTGGTGGGCATTGGCTTGCTGTGCTTCATCGCACTGCTGGTCGAAGGCGCGATCCTGGACTGGAGCGCAGTCTTTCTGAACCGTGCCCACCAGATCGACCTGGCCCTTGCGGGTGCGGCCTACGCAGTGTTTTCCCTGACCATGGCCGCGGGCCGCTTCTGCGGCGACGCCTTGAGAAAACGCTTCGGCGCGATGAAATTGCTGATCGGCGGCGGTGTGCTGGTGCTGGCCGGGTTCGCCATGGCGGTGCTGCTGCAACCCTGGCCGCTGTTCATGCTCGGTTTCGCCCTGATTGGCCTGGGGCTGTCCAATACGTTTCCGGTCTATGCTTCGGTGGCAGGCGCGCAGACCGTCGTGCCGGCGGGGCTGGCGATCGCCATCATCACCGGTATCGGCTACTGTGGCATTTTGCTGGGGCCGGCGCTGATCGGCTTTGCCGCACACTTCATCGGCCTGCGCGAGGCGCTGCTGTGCGTCGGCGCGCTGATGCTCGCGCAGGTACTCACGGCCCGGCGAATGACCCGGGGCTGACCGGCTCTGATAGACTTCAGCGCCTTGAAACTCAGGGGGCTCCCATGAACGACACGGTTCGTCTTACCCAGTACAGCCACGGCGCCGGTTGCGGCTGCAAGATCTCGCCCAAAGTCCTGGAAACCATCCTGGCCGGCAGCGGCGCGCAAAACCTCGACCCGCGCCTGTGGGTCGGCAATGCCTCGCGCGATGACGCGGCGGTCTATGCCATCGATGACGAAAAAGGCGTGGTGTCCACCACGGACTTCTTCATGCCCATCGTCGACGATCCGTTCGATTTCGGCCGCATTGCCGCCACCAACGCCATCAGCGACATCTACGCCATGGGCGGCGATCCGCTGATGGCTATCGCCATTCTCGGCTGGCCGGTCAACGTGCTGGCCCCGGAAATTGCCCGTGAAGTGATTCGCGGCGGCCGCGCAGTGTGCGACGCGGCGGGCATCCCGTTGGCGGGCGGCCATTCCATCGATGCACCCGAGCCGATCTTCGGCCTGGCCGTGACGGGCCTGGTGGAAAAACGCTTCATGAAGCGCAACGACACCGCCACCGTTGGCAGCAAGCTGTTCCTGACCAAGCCCCTGGGCATCGGCATCCTCACCACCGCCGAGAAAAAAGGCCTGCTGCGCGACGAAGACGCAGGCCTGGCCCGCGATGTGATGTGCACGCTGAACAAGCCGGGGGCGCGTTTCTCAAGGCTGGCGGGCGTCACTGCGATGACCGACGTCACCGGCTTCGGCCTGTTGGGGCATCTGGTGGAAATGGCCGACGGCAGCCAGTTGACCGCACGCCTGAATGCGGCGGCGGTGCCGCGTCTGGGCAGCGTCGATTTCTACATCGAGCAGGGGTGCATCCCCGGCGGCACCCACCGCAACTTCGACAGCTACGGCGAGCGCATCGGCGCGCTGAGCGAGGCGCAGAAACTGTTGCTGTGCGATCCGCAGACCAGCGGTGGCCTGCTGGTTGCCGTGGAGCCTGCCGAGGAGGCGGCGTTCCTGGCGCTGGCCGAAGAACTGGGCTTGGCCCTTGCGCCCATCGGCGAGCTGGTCGAGCGACAGCGGCTCGCCGTAGAGGCGTTCTGATGCGCGACAACAGCGCTCATTTTCGCGACATCTTCCTGCACGACGTGCCCATGATGGATGTGCGCGCCCCGGTCGAGTTCACCAAGGGGGCGTTCCCGGGCGTGATCAACCTGCCGCTGATGAACGACATCGAGCGGCAGAAGGTTGGCACTGCCTACAAACAGGAAGGGCAGCAGGCGGCCATCGAACTGGGCCACAAGCTGGTCAGCGGCGAACTCAAGCAGGCGCGCATCCAAGCCTGGGCCGAGTTTACCCGCCAGCATCCCGAGGGCTTTCTGTACTGCTTTCGCGGCGGCTTGCGTTCGCAGATCACCCAGCAGTGGCTCAAGGGCGAGGCGGGCATCGAGTACCCGCGGGTCATTGGTGGCTACAAGGCGCTGCGTAACTTTCTGATCGGGGTCACTGAACAGGCGGTGGCCGAATGCGATTTCGTGCTGATCGGTGGCATGACCGGCACCGGCAAGACCGAGGTACTGCAACGCCTGGACAACGGGCTGGACCTCGAAGGCCACGCCAACCATCGCGGTTCGAGCTTCGGCAAACACGCAACGCCACAGCCGGGGCAGATCGATTTCGAAAACCGGCTCTCGATCGACATTCTCAAGAAGCGCGCAAGGCACCGGCATCAGTTCGTGATCGAGGACGAAGGCCGCGTCGTCGGCAGCCGCGCCGTGCCGCTTGCATTGTACCGCACCATGCAGGCCGCGCCGATGGTGTGGCTCGAAGACAGTTTTGAAGGAAGGGTCGAGCGGATTCTCAAGGATTACGTGATCGACCTGTGCGCCGAGTTCATTGCCGTGCAGGGGCTTGAAAACGGATTCGCGGGCTACGCCGAGCGTCTCAAACAGAGCCTGGCGAGCATCACCCGGCGCCTGGGTGGCGAGCGGTATCAGCGTCTGGCGGCGATCATGGACAGCGCGTTGCAAGAGCAGGAACGCAGTGGGGATGTAGAGCAGCACCGCGCCTGGATCAGCGCCATGCTGGGCGAATACTACGACCCGATGTACGCCTACCAGCGCGACAACAAACACCCGCGAATCGAATTCGCCGGCGATCAGCAGGCCATCGTGGAGTACCTGCAACACCGCCGCGCCACGTAGCAGCCCCCCAACCCCTGTGGGAGCGAGCTTGCTCGCGAATACATCAGTTCTGACCCAACCTAAATCTCGTAGCAGCACGGCTTGCCGGCGGGGGCGTTCTCAAGTCCGCCCCCGCCGGCAAGCCGTGCTGCTACGGGCCAGGCGTTCACATCACAACACCGCCGCCCCAACCAGCCCGCTGACCACACCGATAACCATGGTCAACACACCCACCACCACCAGCACCCTGGTGTCGAAGGATTTGCGCAGCATCAAGAGCGACGGCAGGCTCACGCTCGGCAGGGTCATCAGCAGCGCCACCGCAGGTGCCGTGCCCAGGCCCAGGGTCATCAGCGTCTGCACGATGGGGATTTCAGCCGCGGTCGGAATCACGAACAGCGTGCCCACGATGGCCAGCGGCACCAGCCACAGCAGGCTGTTGCCCATGGCACCGTCGACGTGGGGGAACAGCCAGACCCGCGCCGCGCCCAGCACCAGAACCGCCAGCACGTAGATCGGGATGGTGGTCCAGAACAACTGCCACAGGGTCCTGGCCCAACGGCTGAGCAAGCTGCCCTGATCGGCAGCTTCCGCTTCGGCCACCGCTTCCACGGCCTCTTCAGGCAAGGCTTCGGGGCGCGAGATACGCTGGGCCACCAGCGACACACCCACCACCAGCACTACGCCCGCCACCAGCCGCAGCGCGGTAAAGCCCCAGCCCAGCACGAAACCCATGAACACCAGCGTTGCCGGGTTGAGCACCGGGTTGGCGATCCAGAACGCCAGCGCCGCACCGACCGAGACGTTCTGCTTGCGCAGGCCCGCTGCCACTGGCGCCGCACAGCAACTGCACATCATGCCGGGCAGGGCGAACAGGCCGCCGCGCACTGTCGAGCCCAGCCCTGCACGGCCAAACAGGCGCAGCAGCCAGTCACGAGGGATCAGCACCTGCAGCAGCGAGCCGAGAATCACCGCCAGCACGGCCGCCTTCCAGATCGCCAGGAAGTACACCTGCGCATAAGCCAGGGCCGCCATCCATGGGTTGGCCGGGTTGTCGTTGATGATCGAGCCGCCGATGTTGTGGGTGTCGGCGGCGACGAAGGACTTCAGGTAATACGGCGACCATTTCACGTAGTACAGGCCGATGGCGGCCACCAGCAGAAACACCAGCGGTTTCCACCAGAAAGACCAGCCTCGACGTTCGGAGGTGAGCGGAAGTGTGGACATGGTGAGGTACCGGGCAAGAACGAAGGGGCGCGATGATACGCTTTCGTTTTGCAGTGTAGTAGTTGTTGCAAATTGTGTCGGTGGGGCCTGTTTCGAGATGTTCAGGGTGCTTGCCGAGGCGGCGGGGGTGGGGCAGCATGGCGCTTCGACCTGCGCTGTACAGTCCCAAGTCCTAGAGGTTTCAATGAGCTCTTTCTTCCCGCAACGGCCTTCCTACACCCAACTGCGCGAGCGTTTTCTCCGCGCCGCCCAGGCCGCTGGCGCGCAATTGACCGAGTATGTCCATCCGCTAGCAGGCCCCTTCGGTGAAACCCTGGCTACTGACGTCGCGTGGCTCGGCGACCCTGATGCGCGCAAGGTGCTGGTGGCGCTGAGCGGGACCCACGGCGTGGAGGGCTACTATGGCTCGGATTGCCAGAGCCGCTGGCTCGAAAGCCTCAAGGGGCGCCAGCTGCCTGAAGGCGTCGCGGTGCTGATGATCCACCTCATCAACCCCTGGGGTACGGCGTGGATGCGCCGGGTCAACGAAGACAACCTCGACCAGAACCGCAACTATCTGGACTTCAGTAAGCCGCTACCTGACAACCGCGCCTATCAGGATGTCCACGCCATCTACGCCTGTGAGCAGTTGCAGGGCCCGCAGCGGGACAAGGCCGATGCGGCTTTCGAAGCAGCCATTTCGCAGATGGGTTGGTCGGGGCTGATGTCGGTGGTGGAGGCCGGGCAGTACGACTTTGCCGACGGGCTGTTCTACGGTGGGCGCGAGCCGAGCTGGTCGAACCGGACCCTGCGCAGCATCGTTGCCGGGCACCTCAGTGGCGTTGAAGTGGCCGCCTGTTTCGACCTCCACACGGGCGCCGGGGATTATGGTCACCCGATGCTGATGAGCATCGTCGAGTCGGCCTATCCTGCGCTCGATGACGCCAAGGCGTTGTTCGGGCCCTGGCTGTTCACCTTGATTACCGGGGCGGGGCAGGTCAGTGAGACCGGCGTTGCGGCCACCTCCACTGGCTACACCTCGCAGATGCTGCTCGACGCGCTGCCCGGCGTGCACCTGATGCCGTTCGTCATCGAATGCGGCACCTATCCGGGTGCAGAGGTGCACGGGCATCTGCGCGACGATCACTGGTTGCACATGCACGGCGACCCGCTGGATGAAACCGGTCGGCGGATCAAGCTGGGGTTGCTCGAGCAGTTCTACCCGGCGGATCCGGATTGGCAGGACGTGGTGTGGCTGCGCACGCGACAGATCTGGGACAAGGCGCTGGCGGCATTGCTCACGATCAAGCCGTGAACCCCAGCGACCTTCCGTAGCAGTCCGGCTCGCCGGCGTCGCGATCTCAAGGCCGTCCCCGCCGGCGAGCCGTGCTGCTACGGATCCGTGATCAGGCCCAAATCCCACGAACGGCTGGTTCCCCGTAGCAGCCGGGCTTGCCCGCGGGAGCGATCTCAAGGTCGTACTCCACACCTGCGAACGCCTCCATTACGAGGCGATCATTCTCTGCGCCAATTCTGGCAACAACACCTCACAGGACGCTGCAATCTTCAAATTCAGCAACTCGTCCGCCCGGGTCTTGCCCAGGTTGATCGCCACCAACGGCTTGCCCTGATCGGCTATCGCCCGGCACAAGCGAAACGCCGAATAGGCCATCAGCGAGGTGCCCACCGCCAGCAGCCCATCCGCTTGCTCCACCAACGCCATGGCCCGGGCGGCAGTGGGTGGGGCGACGTTTTCGCCAAAGAACACCACGTCCGGTTTCATCCGCTCACCGCCGCAGTGAGGGCAGTGCGGCACCTCGAAACGCTCCTCGAACGCCGGGTCCAGCAGGGTATCGCCATCAGGCGCCTGCACCGCATCCACGCCCAGCAGGTACGGGTTTTGTTCAAGCAGGCTGTGCTGGATCAAATCCCGCTCGGTACGCTGACGGCAATCCAGGCACAGCACCCAGTGCAGGCTGCCATGCAGCTCGATCACCTCGGCGCTGCCTGCCTGGTCATGCAGGGTGTCGACGTTCTGGGTAATCACGCCGCTGATCAGGCCCTGCTGTTGCAACCGGGCGAGCGCCTGGTGGGCGGCGTTGGGTTGCGCGGCGCGTACCCGTGGCCAGCCGAGCATCGCCCGCGCCCAATAGCGCCGGCGGGCCTCGGGAGCATTGAGGAATTCCTGAAACATCATGGGCTGCCGCCCACGGCGCACGCCCTCACTGTCGCGGTAATCGGGAATGCCCGATGAGGTGCTGATCCCGGCACCGGTCAACACCACGAACCGTCGATCGGTCATCAGTTGCAACAGGGATTCGACCGGGGAGTGGGCGGATGTATCGAACATGCGCGAGGCCTCGTCAGCGCGGTGGTGCGCTGATACTAGACGAGGTGATGCCATACACGAAACCCCGTAGCAGCACGGCTTGCCGGCGGGAGCGATCTCAGGTCCGCTCCCGCCGGCAAGCCGTGCTGCTACGGTACTGGGGTGAGCGATGAAGCGGTCAATTCAACAACTCGGCAAACGCCTTGTCCGCCTCCAGCACCGCTGGCAGGGCGGCGAACAGTGCGGTCAGATCGATACCCTCCATCAGCGGGCCATCAGCCGCCTGTTGCGCTTCAGGGGTTGCGCCGCCGTGGCTCTCCAGCGCATCGGAGATGGTCAGCGCCTGGGCCACGATCCGCGCCTGAGTGGCATCGCCAGGGGCCTGCATCGGGCGTGCCTGGTAGGCGATGGCGTGCTGGATAACCGCAGGCAGTTGCCAGCGCCGCGCCAGTTCCGCGCCGACTTCCGGGTAACCGAAGCCCAGTTGCAGGGTCTCCAGCGCCGCACGGCTGGTGGTGCCGGTCCTGGTGGCCGCGTTGATGCGCTCGGCCACGGTCGGCGCGCCGGTCTGGATCAGCAACTCGCCGATGTCGTGCATGACCCCACAGGTAAAGGCGATTTCTGCATCGGCGCCGGACTGCTTGGCCAGCAGGCGGCAGATGCCGGCGACTTGGAAGCTCTTGAGCCAGAAACCCTTGAGGTCAAAGCTGGGGCTGGCCTTGAACGCGCCGGTCACCGCCGAAGCCAGCACCAGCGTGCGAAGGGTATTGAACCCCAAGCGCATAGCCGCGTCCTCGATGCTCGACGATTCCCGCGCGCCACGGAAGCGCGCAGAGTTGGCAAGGCGCAGGATCTTCGCCGAAATCACCGGATCCTTCTGGATGTTGCGCGCGATGCTTTCCAGATTCGACGAAGGGTTGTCGAATTGTTGAATCAGGTCCTGAGCCACTTTGGGAATGCTCGGAAGACTGCCCAGATCCGCGAAGAGTTGCTCGATACCCATGGCCTTGCTCCTGTTTCATGTGAATTACAACACGATAGGCAAGATTTGCGGATCTGCACGGGCAGTGTTCAGCTTTTGATACAGGCGGCGCAGATTGCCCGCTGGCCCTACAATGCGGCTTCGCGGAACTGCACCACATTGCCTTCAGGGTCGAAGCCGTCGCAGGCCACGAAGCCGCGAGCCTTGAACTCGGCAGACGGCGCATCCACCTGACCGCCCAGCGCCACTGCTCGAGCCCTTGCCTGGGCGAGGCTTTGCACCGGGAATACCAGCTTGGTCGGCAGATCGACCCGGCGCTGGGGAGGCGTGGTGATGTCGAGACGATCCGCCACCGCCTTGGGGATGCCGTGAATCACTAACTGGAAGGTGTCCGACTCCAGAACGATCAGCCGCGATTCGGTCACTGTCTGCACCATGCCCACCAATTCTCGATAAAAGGCGGCGATGCGCGACAGGTCCTTGGCAAACAGCACGGCGCCATGTTTCGGCAATTTTGCTGACATCATTTGTCTCCATGACGTGATAAACCGCCATTCTGCCCATCAATGCCGGCCCTGCGGAAGATGCTCGTTGCCGGGGATCCAGGCCATGGGCACAGGATTCTTCAGATTAAGTGGCGAGAGGGCGGTTTGCCGGGCAAAAAATCAGTAATATGGCGCAACATCGGAACGGGCCGTGTCCTGTACCGGGCCTTCACGACCATATTGTAGAAACGCCAGCCCCTGCGCACGCCGGGCGTGCTGGCCAGGAAATAGAGGGTGTCATGGGTAACGAAAGCATTAACTGGGACAAGCTGGGTTTCGACTACATCAAGACCGACAAGCGTTTCCTGTCCGTCTGGCGTGATGGCCAGTGGGACAAGGGCACCCTGACCGAAGACAACGTGCTGCACATCAGCGAAGGTTCCACTGCGCTGCATTACGGCCAGCAGTGCTTCGAAGGCCTGAAGGCCTACCGCGCCAAAGACGGCTCGATCAACCTGTTCCGCCCGGACCAGAACGCCGCACGCATGCAGCGCAGCTGCTCGCGCCTGCTGATGCCCCACGTGCCGACTGACATGTTCATCGAAGCGTGCAAGGAAGTGGTCCGCGCCAACGAGCGTTTCATTCCGCCTTACGGCACTGGCGGCGCGCTGTACCTGCGCCCGTTCGTGATCGGCGTGGGTGACAACATCGGCGTGCGCACCGCTCCAGAGTTCATCTTCTCGGTGTTCTGCATCCCGGTTGGCCCGTACTTCAAAGGTGGCATGAAGCCGCACAACTTCGTGATCTCCAGCTTCGACCGCGCCGCGCCGCAAGGCACAGGCGCCGCCAAGGTCGGTGGCAACTACGCCGCCAGCATGATGCCGGGCAGCGAAGCCAAGAAAAACGGCTTTGCCGACGCCATCTACCTGGACCCGCTGACCCACTCGAAGATCGAGGAAGTCGGTTCGGCCAACTTCTTCGGCATCACCCACGATGACCAGTTCATCACCCCGCGTTCGCCGTCGGTTCTGCCAGGCATCACTCGACTGTCGCTGATCGAACTGGCCGGAACCCGCCTGGGCCTGAAAGTCACCGAAGGCGAAGTCTTCATCGACAAACTGGACCAGTTCAAGGAAGCCGGCGCCTGCGGTACCGCCGCGGTCATCACGCCAATCGGCGGGATCAGCTACCAGGACAAGCTGCACGTGTTCCACAGCGAAACTGAAGTGGGTCCGGTGACCCAACGCCTGTACAAGGAACTGACCGGCATCCAGTTCGGCGACATCGAAGGACCGGCGGGCTGGGTCGTCAAGGTCTGAGCCTGACGGCACCTGCCACGCAACAAAAAACCACCGCCCTTGAGGCGGTGGTTTTGTTTCCGGGGTACACACACCTGTAGGAGCGCGCTTGCCCGCGACAGGGGTGGGTCAGACGCCGCTGCTGTCATCTGGCCCGCCGCTGTCGCGGGCAAGCGCGCTCCTACGGTGTGCTTCGTGCTACGGCCGGGCGCAGCCGCCACACCAGCCGCACGGCCGTGATCAACCAGTTCAGCACCGCCACCCCCAGCAGAATCCCCAGCATGGTCGACAACCCATGCTCGACGATCACTTTGCCCGCCAACAGCGGAAAGCCGAACACGCCGATGAAATACGAAAGGCTGAACAACAGCAGCGACTGGGTCGTGGTGCCGGTCGGTGCTTCGTTCGCCGCCAGACCATTGATCACCGAATAGGTCAGGCCGTACCCGACGCCCAGCACGATGGCCGCCAGCAGATAGCCCAGGCTGCTGCTCACCTGAAACTGAAACATCAGCACCGATACCACGATCAACCCCGACAGCAGGCAAGACATCACATACGGATCGCGCCTGACCACGATTCCCGCCACCAGCATCCGCCCGCTAATGGCGGCGCCCATGAAGCCTGCGAAAAACAGTGAATAATCCAGCGAGCGTGCCTGGGCGTAGCTGGTCTGAAAACTCGACAAGCCGCCGAAGATCGCGCCACCCAGGCCCACCATCACAATCGCGAACACCGCCTTGGAACGCAGCACGCTCAACGCACCGGGCAGGGACAGCTTCGAGGCGACCGCGCCCGACTGGTCCGGCAGCTTCCTGAGGGCATCAGCCAGCCGCCAGAACACCAGGACACCTATCAGGCTGGCCAACGCCGCGATCACAAATGCCCAGGTGATGGGCAGACCGGCCTGGCTCGCCAGCCTGCCGAGCAGCGGCGCCGAACCGATGCCGCTCATCATGCTGCCCGACAGCAGCGCGAAATAGCGGGCGCGCTGGGCGGGCTCGACCATCATCGCCACCATGATCGGCCCGAGGGTGTAGAACACGCCCCAACCGATCCCCAGCACAAAACCGAACAGCATCATCAGCTGCAACTGACTGGCACTGACTGCGAACCCCAGATTGGCCACCACCAGCGCAATCCCGCACAGCGCAACCGAGCGGGCTGCGCCGAGGCGATCACACAGATGGCCGGAAAGCACCACTGCAACGAAGGTGCTGACCATGGCGGCTGAAATGATAGTGCCGGCATTCTTCTCGTTGCCGCCGTGGCTGCTCATCAGCAGCGACAGCAGGAAAGTCGAGCCGTAGGCCATCGACAGCAGGTAGCTGGCCATGCAAAACAGGCTGAACAGGCGAGGGGACGGTTTGCTGGAAAGGGGAGACGGCTGTTCGATCATTTGAATTGTTCTGTTCGAAAAAACGAACGGAAAGTCTGATCGGCCCAGGCCGTTTGTCACATACAGAATTACAAAACTCAGGTTAAGAGATTCTGTAACTGTATTGTGCTAAATCGTCCCGATTCCTACACAAGGATGTTCCATGATTGCACGCGTTGTTTGCCGTTCGTTTCAGCGTATTCACCCGCTGATGCTGTCGTTGGGCATGCTGACCTTTGGCGCTGGCTCCCATGCCTGGGCCGATGATTATGAATACCCACACGCTCACGAGCCGATCGGCAGCGTCGAGCAGATCTACGAAGGCACCATGCTGCCGGATCTGGCCGTCAGCACCTATCGCAACATCGACCGCCTGTTTCCCTCGCGCACCATCAGCGCGGGCGGCCATGCCTACCCGTTGCCGCGATACCAAAAGCAACTGGAAAACGTGCAGTTCACCTGGCAGGACAAGAAGTACGACCTGTTCGACTACGTGGCGCTGGACAGCGTGACGGCGATGCTCGTGCTCAAGGACGGCCAGATCGCCTACGAGATCTACCAGTTCGGCAACACCGAGAAAACCCGCTGGATGTCGATGTCGGAGGCGAAATCCATTACCTCGACGCTGGTGGGCGCGGCGATCCGTGACGGCTATATAAAGAGCGTCGATGACCTGGTGACCGACTACGTACCTCGCCTAAAAGGCACCGCTTACGAAGGCGTCACACTGCGCAACGTGCTGATGATGGCGTCCGGGGTGAAGTGGACAGAGGCTTTCACCGACCCTCAATCGGATCGCCGGGCACTGCTGCGTGCGCAGATGTCGCAGACACCAGGGGCGGCCATGGCACTGATGGCCAGCCGGCCAAGAGCGGCCCAACCCGGCACGGTAAACAACTACAACACCGGCGAAGCGCAGGTGCTGGCCGAGGTCGTGCGCAGTGCGGTGAAGATGCCCCTGGCTGATTACCTCACGCAGAAGATCTGGCAGCCCATGGGCATGGAGCACGACGCCAAATGGTGGCTGGACTCACCCAACGGCATCGAAATCGGCGGCAGCGGCATCAGCGCCACGCTGCGGGATTTCGGGCGTTTCGGGATGTTCTTCATGAACCAGGGCAAGATCGACGGCCAGTCGATCCTGCCCGATGGCTGGGTCAGGCAGGCGACCTCGTCGACCACCCTCAAGGACGGCAAGCCGCTGGCCTACGGCTACATGTGGTGGCCGGCCCAGACCGAGCAATCGATCAAGGACGGCGCCTATTCGGCCATCGGCATGCAGGGCCAGAACATCTACGTCAATCCGGCGCAGAAAGTGGTGATCGTCACCTTCGGCGCCCAGCCCAAGCCGCTGCGCAGAACGCTGGTTTCGCCCGTGGCGTTCTTCGATGCCGTGGTGGCGGCGCTCGACTGACATCGCCACGAAAGCCGCCCGAGGGCGGGGCGGCTTGCGGGCTGATCACTGGCCCAGATTGCCCAGCAGGTCGGCCTGAACGATCTCCACCCAGTATTCGTCCGGATCGCTGATAAAGGCTACGTGCTTCATGCCTTTGTCCAGGCGTTTGACGAAGGGCACGCCCAATGACTCGAAGCGCGCGCAGGCCGCCTCGATGTCCGGCACCGAGAAGCAGATGTGCCCGAAGCCGCGAGGGTCCTTGTTGCCATTGTGGTACTGCGAATCATCGCTTTCGCTGCCCCAGTTGTGGGTCAGTTCCAGCACCGACTCGCGGCTGAAGGTGTAGCTCATCCGCGCTGCGTCATCCTCCGGCACCTCGACGCCCTTGGTCATCGCCAGGAAGAACAGCGAAAACTTCGCCTCTGGAAAGTCCAACTTGCGCAGCAAACCCATGCCCAGCACCCGCGTGTAGAAATCCAGCGAACGCGCCGGATCCTTCACCCGCAACATCGTGTGATTGAACACGTAATCCTGCGTGACGGCATCGGGCGTTGTGCAGACACCGGTTTGGGTTTCGCTCTGGAAGGACATGGCAGGCTGCTCGTGAGGAATGGTCAGGCAGTTTAGAAAGCCGCCGGGCGGGCGAGGTAATACCGGATTACTACGGCGCGGACTGTAGGAGCGCGCTTGCCCGCGATCTGCCGGGAACCGGCAGCGAACCCTGCCCACTCGGTGAGTCTGAAGCTCGGTGTTCGCGGGTTTTACGGCGGGTTTGCCGCCGGTCGCGGGCAAGCGCGCTCCTACACAGGGTGGGCTTATAACCACGTAGTAGACCGCTATTACCTTGTGCCCAACAGCGCTACTACTATCAATTGAGCTCTATTGCACCGACAACAAAAATAACAAGGACAAAAGCCATGAGAGACCTGATGCTCGATCGTCGCCGCTTCCTGCAGGGCAGTGGCGGATTGCTGTTGGGAACCCTGTTGTTTACCTCCGGACCTATCGCATTGCTGGCGCCGAGCAGGACCTGGGCGCTGGAAATGAGCACGCTGGACAGCGCCACCGGCAGCAAGCTGTTGCTGGTGATCCGCAGGATTTTCCCCCATGACACCATGGAAGATGCCGTCTATGCGTTTTCCGTCAAAGCCCTGGACGAGAAGGCTGCTCAGGATCCGGGCATCGCCGACCTGCTGAAAAAAGGCCTGGCCGATCTCGATCAGCGCGCAGGTGGCGACTGGAGCAAGCTTGCCGAGGACAAACAGGTGAGCCTGCTCAAGGACGTGCAGGGCGAGCCGTTTTTCGCGCTGGTGCGTGGCACTTCGGTCAACACCCTGTACAGCAACGAACTGGCCTACCAGCACTTCGGCTATGAAGGCGCGTCATTTCCCAAAGGCGGCTACATCCATCGCGGATTCAACGACCTGAAATGGTTGCCGAACCCGCCTGTCGATGCCAGCCCGGCTGTACCTGCCTGAGGAGAGAAATCATGACGACTTACAATTTCAACGACGATTCGGTGGTGGTCATCATCGGTTCCGGGGCAGGCGGCGGGACCCTGGCCAACGAGCTGTGCCAGAAGGGCGTGCCGGTGGTGTTGCTGGAGGCGGGCACGCGCCAGTCCCCGGGCACCTTTATCAACGATGAATGGCCGTCGTTTTCCCAGTTGTCCTGGGGCGACGTGCGCACCACCTCCGGTTCCTGGCGGGTGGCCAAGGATTTCCCCAATCTGCCGGCCTGGATCTGCAAGACGGTTGGCGGCACCACCACGCACTGGGCCGGCGCCAGCCTGCGGTTTCAGGAACACGAATTTCGTGCGCTGCAGACCTACGGACCGGTCAAGGGCGCGGACCTGCTGGACTGGCCCGTGACGCTGGCGGAGCTTGAACCTTATTATGCCCGTGCCGAAGACAAGATGGGCGTGACCCGCACCAACGACATACCCGGCCTGCCGGGGAACAACAACTTCAAGGTGCTGTACAACGGCGCGCAGAAGATGGGTTACAAGGAGTGTTCGACCGGGCACATGGCGATCAACAGCCAGCCGCGCAAGGACCGCGCCGGCTGCCAGCAACTGGGCTTCTGTTTCCAGGGCTGCAAGATGGGCGCGAAGTGGTCGACCCTGTACACCGAGATTCCCGCTGCCGAAGCCACCGGCAAGCTGGAGCTGCGCGCGCAATGCCACGTGGCGAAGATCGAGCACGACGACAAGGGCCGGGTCAACGCCGTGGTGTATTTCGATGCCCAGGGCAAGGAGCAGCGCCAGAAGGCGCGGGTGGTCGCGGTGGCAGGCAACTCTATCGAAACGCCGCGCTTGCTGCTCAACTCCGCCAGCAGCCAGTTCCCCCACGGCCTGGCCAACGGTTCGGGCGCCGTGGGCAAGTACTACATGCGCCACACCACCGGCAGCGTGTTCGCCTCGTTCAAGGAAGACGTGCATTTCTATCGCGGGACCATCATGGCCGGGATCATCAGCGACGAGATCCACCACAAGCCCGACCGTGGTTTCGTCGGCGGCTACGAGATGGAAACGGTATCGCTGGGGCCGTCGTTCCTGGCGGCGTTCTTCGATCCGGGTGCCTGGGGGCGCGACTTCACCAACGTGATGGAGCAATACACCAAACTGGCGGCGATGTGGATCGTCGGCGAGGACATGCCCCAGGCGACCAACCGCATCACCCTCAACGATGGGGTCAAGGACCGCTTCGGACTGCCGGTGGCCAACGTGCACTACGATGACCACCCCAACGATCTGGCCATGCGCGAATACGCATTCAAGCAGGGCGAGGCGCTGTATTCATCGGTGGGCGCGGTGCAGACCTTCCGCGTGCCGCCATACCCCTCGACCCACAACCTGGGCACCTGCCGCATGAGCGCCAGGGCAGAGGACGGCGTGTGCAACCAGCACGGGCAGAGTCATGAAATACCCAATCTGTTCATCTCCGATGGCAGCCAGTTCACCACCAGCGCAGGGGAAAACCCGACATTGACCATCGTCACGCTGGCGATTCGTCAGGCAGATTTCATTGCCCAGGGGTTATCGAGCAAAGCGATTTGAGTAGGGCGGTGAAGCGTTATTGGCAGGTCAGACGCCGTCGCGGGCAAGCGCGCTCCTACAAAAGGAGCGTGCTACTGCCGACTCAGCCGTTGATGTAATAGATGCACAGCGACAGAGTGACCAACGAGCCCAGGGTCGAAATCAGAATGGTGCTCGACACCACCGACGCTTCGCGCTTGTAGTATTCGGCCAGCATGAACGGTCCGGTGCCGGTGGGCAGGGCGCTGAGCAGCAGGGCCGAGTTGGCCCATAGCGGCGGCAAGTGAAACACCCGGAACGCCAGGAACCAGGTCAGCAACGGATGCGCGACAAGCTTGATCAACACCAGAAGGCTCGTGCCATGGCGCGGGCCTTGTTGTTTCTGGGCCAGGAACAGCCCCAGTGAAATCAGCGCGCAAGGCGTGGTCGCGGCGCCCAGCAGGCTGAGAAACTTCTCCAGCGGCCCCGGCAACGGCGCCCCGGTGCTCGCCCAGCAGGCACCGAGAATCGGCGACACCACCAGCGGATTCTTCGCCAGCGCCAGCAGCACCTTGAGCACGATACGGTGCACATGGGCTTCGCTCTGCAAGCCGACTTCGATGCAGACCAGCGCTATGCCGAACAGCACGCAGACCACCAGCAGCGAGGCGATCAACGCCGGTTCCAGGCCACTCTGGCCCAGCACCATCACGCACAGCGGGATGCCGATGTAACCGGTGTTGGCGTAGGAGGCGCTCAGCGCATCGATACTGGCATCGGCAAAATGCCCGGCCTTCTTGCGACGAAGCAGCAGCGTGATGACGAACATCGTCATGGTCGACAGGGTAAACACCAGCACGAAACCGGGGTGCCAGATCTGCTCCCAGGTGGCGGTGGCCGTGGCATTGAACAGCAGCGCGGGCAGGCACAGCCACACCACCATTCGGTTGATTTCCGAAGCGGCGGTCGGGCCGAGGCGATTGGTTCTGCGACACAGGTAACCGACCAGAATCAGGGCGAAGATCGGTAACAGCACATTTAAAACGGAGGACATCGGATCCGGGCCTTGGCTCGCTGAAAGGGGCGTTGAAACAAGCGGCAAAGATTAAGGTTGAAAATCGTTAGCTTGCAACCTTTCTTGTCCAAAACCCTAAATCTTCCCATCACTCCGATCCGTAGCAGCACGGCTTGCCGGCGGGAGCGGTGTGTCAGTGACTATATCTTTCACTGATACACCGCTCCCGCCGGCAAGCCGTGCTGCTACGGGAAATGTGGTGTTAGTGAGGCAGTGCCTGGGCCACGCTGACCGCCAGCGGCGTGGTCGCTCGCCCGATCAGGCGGCTCAACTGCTTGCCATCATCGAACAGCGCGCCCCTGGCCGCTGCGGCATCGGAGTTGGCCAGAAGCTCGGCGACGAACTCCGGCAGACCTGCGCCCAGCAAGGCCGATTTGAAGCCCGCTTCCGGCAAATCGGTATAGCTCACCGCCGTACCCGACTGGCGCGTTACCTCGGCCGCAAACTCGCTCAGGGTGTAGGCATCATCGCCTGCCAGCTCATACACCTTGCCCGCCTGATCTTCACTGGCCGTCAGCACCGCCACTGCGGCCGCCGCGTAATCAGCCCGTGCTGCCGAGCTGATTCGGCCTTCACCGGCGCACCCGAAATGCGCGCCGTGGGCCAGGTCGCCGGGGATCGCAGCGGTGTAGTTCTCGTGGTACCAGCCGTTGCGCAGCACCACATGGGGCACACCGGATTGCGCCAGGGCGCTTTCGGTCTGGCGATGTTCTTCGGCCAGGCCCAGCAGTGACGTCGCCGCATGCAGCACGCTGGTGTAGCCCAGCAATTTGACCCCGGCTTTTTGCGCGGCGGCGATCACGGCCTTGTGCTGCGCGACCCGCTGGCCGACTTCACTGGAGGAGATCAGCAAGACTTTCTCGGCCCCCGCAAACGCGCTTTCCAGAGTGGCCGGTTGCGCGTAATCGGCCTTGCGCACTTGTACGCCCCTGGCGGCCAGGTCACTGGCTTTTTCCGGGCTGCGCACGGCGGCGACGATCTGTGAGGCGGGGATCTTCTGCAGCAGTTTCTCGATGACCAGACGGCCCAACTGGCCTGAAGCACCGGTGATGACAATCATGATGATTTCCTTGGTGACGTTGAATGTGCGACCAGCATAGAGATCGTGCTAACCTTTCGTAAGTACGTACGAAAAGGTTAGTGCCATGAACGATATTTCCACGCTACCCCCCACCATCAGCCCCAGCCCCGAAAACGCATCCCTGCTCGAACGCATTCGCATGGGCGAGGTGCTGGCGCGTGATTGTCCGTCCCGCGAGATCCTCAACCACGTGTGCAGCCGTTGGGGCGTGCTGGTGTTGGTGGTGCTGCTGGACGGCATGCACCGTTTCAGCGAACTGCGGCGCAAGATCGGCGGGGTCAGCGAGAAGATGCTCTCGCAAACCTTGCAGAGTCTGGAGCAGGACGGTTTCGTCGACCGCAAGGCGCTGCCCGTGGTGCCGCCCCACGTCGAATACAACCTCACGCCCATGGGCAAGGAGGTGGCGTTGCAGGTTGACGGCCTGACGACGTGGATCGAACAGAACCTGCCGCGCATCCTCCAGGCCCGCGAGCTGCGCGAGGCAGAGCCGCGTCAAAGCTCTGCTGCGAGTTCAAGCGCGGTCTGAATCGAGGCTCGGCGCGACTCGGCGTCGATGTCCGGTCCCATCAGGGTCTTCTCGATCACGATGTTGTATTGCTCGTCGATCCCGACCATCTCGCTCCAGGTGGTCAGGTACGCGACCTGATGCTCGGCCCGGTCCAGCGGCGCGCCGCGCGCCGCGATCACCACCACCTTGCGGCCATCGAGCAGGCCGTTGAGCCCGCGCTCGTCAAAGGTGAACAGCAGATCTTTCTGGCTGACCACGTCAATCAGGTGCTTGAGCTTGTAAGGAATGCCGAAATTCCACATCGGCACGCCAAACAGGATGATGTCGGCCTGAATGAAACGCTGGGCCAGTTCGCTGATCTGCGCCCAGGCCTGTTTCTGGTCCGGCGTGCGTTCGATGCCCTGGATGCCTGCGTACTTGGCGTCCAGCGCCGCGCCGTCGAATTCCGGCAGCACAGTGTTCCAGACGTCCAGCGTATCCACCGTGGCGATGGCGTGCTGGGCCTGCCAGGCCGTGATGAAGGCGTTGGCGACTTCGATGGTCGCCGAGCGCTGTTTGCGTGGCGAGCTTTCGATGTACAGAAGATGTGGCATGGCGCGGGCCCCTGCATGCTGTGAGTCGAACCATCAGTCATAGCAGATTTTCACTGTCTCCCCGTAGCAGCACGGCTTGCCGGCGGGAGCGGTGGATCAGCAACGAAGCTGTCAACTGGCACGCCGCTCCCGCCGGCAAGCCGTGCTGCTACGGGATCATTGGCGCACACAAAAATGCCCGACCCCAAACAGGCGGTCAGGCATTTTTCGTCACGCAACCACGCAACGCCTTACTTCGGCGTCAACGCCTCACGCACGTCCTTCACGCTGGCGCTGGACACCGCAGGTGCGGCGTTGCCCCAGGTGTTGCGCACGTAGGTGAGCACGTCCGCGACGTTTTCATCCGACAGGTTCCAGCCCAATGCCGGCATCGCCGGGGCGGTGGGGGCGGCGTCGGTTGAGCCTGCGCGGCTGCCTGCCAGTACCACGCGGATCAGCGACGACGGATCGTTGCTGTTGACCAGCGGCGCCATGGCCAGTTTCGGGAACAGGTTGGCTGCGCCTTCACCGTTTGGCGTGTGGCACGCCGAGCAGCGGTCGGCGTAGATGGCCTTGCCGGCCGCCATGGCCGGGTCTGTGGCGGCCACCGGTTTGGCGGCTTCCACAGGCTTGGCGCCGTCCTTGAGGTACGCCGCTACCGCCATCAGGTCCTGGTCGGTCCAGTGCTGGGACGAGTGCTCGACTTCCTCGGCCATCGGTCCCGACGCGATGTCGAAGCGGTTGGCGCCGGTCTTCAGGTACTTGACGATGTCCGCTTCACTCCACGCCCCGATGCCGTCATGGCCGGTGGAAGTGATGTTCGGCGCGACCCAGTTCTGCAGGTTGGCGCCGGTGAGGAACTGCTCGTTCTTGTCGCCGCCGATGAGGTTCTTCGGGGTGTGGCAGGTGCCGCAGTGGCCCAGTCCTTCGACCAGGTACGCGCCCCGGTTCCACTGCTCGGACTTCTGCGGGTTGGGCTTGAATTCGCCTTCCTTGAAGTTGATCAGGTTCCAGCCGATCAGGCTGGTGCGCACATTGAACGGGAACGGCAGCTGGTTGGTTTCGACGTGGTTGTCCGAGGCATCGACGGTGCGCAAGTAGGCCCAGATCGCCTGGTTATCCTCGCGGGTGACCTTGGTGTACGCGGTGAACGGCATCGCGCCGTACAGGCGTTTGCCGTCCAGGCCGTGGCCCTTGGACATGGCGTTCTGGAAGTCCTCGAAGCTCCAGCGGCCGATACCGTTGACCGGGTCGGGCGTGATGTTGGCGCCGGCCAGTTTGCCGAACGGCGTATCGAGAATCACGCCACCGGAGAAGAGCGGTTTGCCCGGCATTGTGTGGCACGCGGTGCAGTCACCGAGGGTGGTCAGGTAACGGCCTTTTTCCACCAGATTGTACGAATCAGCACCCGTCGCGGCGTGAGCCATGTTCAGGGACAGTCCGATGACGCCTGCGCATACAGTCAGAAGGGTCTTCATACGCTGATCATCTCCCCTGGACGCTTGAGGTAGCGGGTACGAATGGCATCCGCCGCTTTGAACGCCAGCGCCGCCACGGTGCCGGTCGGGTTGTAGCCAGGGTTCTGCGGGAAGGCCGAGGAACCAACCACGAACAGGTTCGGCACGCCCCAGACTTGCAGGTGTTTGTTGACCGAGCTGTTCTTCGGGTCGGCGCCCATGATGAAACCGCCGACGATGTGCGAAGACTGGTACGGCGCGCTGTTCCAGTGCCCTTGCTGGGAGCTGGGGACCATCTGCCGCGGGTTCATGCTCTTGGCGATTTCACCCACTTTGCCGGTGACGTAGGCCGCCATCTTGCGGTCGTTCTCCGGGAAGTCGAAGGTGATGCGCAACAGCGGTCGGCCCAGCGGATCCTTGTAGGTCGGGTCCAGCGACAGGTAGTTGGTGCGCGTCGCGTAACTGCTCGCTTCGCAACCGATGGACATGGTGCTGGCGTAGTTCTTGACCGTGGCTTTCTTCCATTCCGAACCCCAGGTCGGGGTGCCGGGTGGCAGCGGGCGCGAGTCGATGGGCGCCGCGCCAATCGGCGTGACGCGGGTGCTGCCGCCGCCGACGAAGCCCAGGCCCGAGTGGTCGAAGTTGTCGTTGTTGAATTCGTCGATGCCCATGCCGATGGCGCCGCCACCGATGAACGGGTTGAAGTTCTTGTCATCGAAGAACATCCGCACGCTGTTGGCGGTCTGGTAGGCGTAGTTGCGGCCGGTGGTGCCAGTGTTGGTCACCGGGTCGTACGGCTTGCCGATGCCGGAGAGCAGCATCAGGCGCACATTTTCGAAGATGAACGCGCTGACCACCACCAGCTCCGCTGGCTGTTCCCATTCCTGGCCGTTGGCGTCCATGTAGACGATGCCGGTGGCCTTCTTGCCGCTGCTGTCCATGGTCACTCGCAGCACTTCGCAATTGGTCATGGCGGTGAAGTTCGGCTTGCGGATCAGCGCCGGCAGAACGGTGGTGATGGCACTGGCCTTGGAGTAGTTGGCGCAGCCATAGTTGGTGCAGAAACCACAGTAGGTGCACGGGCCCATCGCCACGCCAAGGGAGTTGACGTAGGGCTGGGACACCAGCGCAGACGGCACCGGAAACGGTTTGTAGCCCAGGTTCCGGGCGGCCTCGGCGAACAGCGTCGGGGCGTAGGTCTGTTGCGTCGGCGGGTTGGGGTATTCCTCGGAGCGCGCGCCCTCGAACGGGTTGCCGCCTTCCTGGATAACGCCCTTGATGTTGCCGGCCTTGCCCGAGATGCCGGCCAGGCGGTCGAACTTGGCGTAGAACGGCTCCATTTCTTCCCAGTCGGTGCCCCAGTCCTGCAGGGTGAGTTCCGGCGACAGCTCCTTGCCATAGCGTTCGGTCAGGTGGCTGTGCAGGCGAAATTCATGGGGCTGGAAACGAAAGGTGATGCCGGCCCAGTGGTTACCGGCGCCGCCGGTGCCGTTGCCGGGGTGAAACGAGCCCCAACTGCGCATGGGTAGCGCTGTCTCGTTGACGCTATTGCGAATAGTCGTGGTGTTTTGCCGCGTCCTCACCATCAGGTCCTGGCGGCGGTTGTAACGCAGTTCATCGGCAGCGGAGGCGACGTTGAAGTCGGCTGCGGTGTCGCGCCACGGCCCACGTTCGTAGCCGATGACGTTCAGGCCTTCGTCGGCCAGTTCATTGGCGATGATGGATCCGGCCCAGCCGAGTCCGACAACCACGACGTCCGTGGCAGGTAGTTTTTTGGCCATGTCGAATTAACCCTTCTTGGTCCAGGCTGCGCTTCCGGAAATGGAAAGCGGGATCAGGTTCAGCTTCTGGTTGTGCAGGCCGACGTACTCGCGGTAGTCGTAGCGCGCACCGGGGAAGCCGATCATTTTCCACGACACCATGTCGCGGTTGCCGCCATACACCGGGTCCGCGAAGAAGCCTTCCATGGTGTTGCCCAGCACCTGCTGGAAGAACAATTTGGCGTCGATGCCTTCGAGAGTGATCTCGCCTTTTTCAAGCCCGGTCAGCACCTGGTCCTGCTGCTCTGGAGCGAGGGTTTCGAAGTTTTTCTGGAAGGCTTTCTGGCAGTAGGCCTCAAGCCCGGCCAGGCCCAGACGGTAACGCTCGCGCGGCACCAGTTCCGACTGGTCGCCCTGCATCGGCGTGCCTTTCTGGAAGGGGCCCTGCATGTACAGGCGGCTGAAAGTGCCGTATTCCCCCGCCAGTTGGCGGTCGATGAACACCGCGCAACCGGCGTCCTTGCCGCTGACGCTCAGCTCATCGGCGGGAATCAGGCGCGCAACGATGGCTTCCACGGCGCTGGCTTCGGCTTGGGTGAAGAACTGCCAGCCGGGCGTGTCGTAATGCATCGGGCCGTTATGGTCGAAGGGGATCCATTGCGGAACACCGACCACGGTGGCCGCCTTGGCCGTTGCGGCAGCACCGACGGCCAGGGTCGTGGCTGAGGATTTCAGCAACTGGCGGCGGGTGAGGCCTTTGGATTTCTCTGTCATTCAGGGCTCCTGCAAACGCACCTGTACAAAGAGCCATGCCGGGGCATGGTCCGTAACGGGTGGCGTTGTAAATGTTTCTCACGGTTGGGTCCGACAGCGCGAGGTGTCGGGCGCAGGGTGCAGCGGCGGGTGTGACATTGGGTCTCTGGCAAACCTGCGGGCAGATGGCGCACGCTAGGCGGGGGGAAGCCAGGCCGCTAGCCATCTTTTCCACGCGAAGCGCAATCATAGATGTGTTACTGACTGTTGCATCCTGTTAAATCGGTAAATGACTGTTGCAATATATGTAACAGTACGGTTTTCTGCGATTTTTGCGGTGCGCGTCCGTGATGGACCGGGGTAGGTCCGCAAGGCTCGTTCCAGTGCGGTTGTCGTTTTTACAGAAATCAGTCGCGCGGTCGAGACTTCATCTGAGCCGATTTTCGTTGCGCGATCTGATCCCTGTCGTACGACGAGATTTATTGCACTTATGCAACAAACCCGTCTCACTTTTTAACAGGTTGGTGACCGTCAAGGCGGCCCTCAACGTTCCAGATCCCGGGCACCTTTCGTCAACATGACAGGATTTTCATGAAGTTCGCCCGATGAGTGCAGGTGCTTCTTGGTATCGTGCACGCCATTTGCGTCCTGGCCTGGTTCAGAGGACGCTGTCTGTATCGTTCCTGTCGTCACCGAGTAGCTGTAGAAATGCCTGATCCCATACCGTTAAAAGACCACGAAAAAGAGACGCGGCTGGTCAATCGACGCCTGATCGCCTGCGCCGTGTTCGTGGTCGCGTTGAGCATCGCGCTGGTCTGCCGCCTGTACATCCTGCAGGTCATCGAATTCGCCTATCACTCCACCATTTCCGAAAACAACCGCGTCCACGTCTTGCCGATCCCGCCAGAGCGCGGGCTGATCTATGACCGAAATGGCGTGATCCTCGCCGATAACCGGCCCAGCTTCAACCTGACCATGACCCGCGAACGGGCAGGGGACTGGCACGCGGTGATCGACACCCTGATGCAGATCCTCAACCTGCCGGACGAAGACCGCATCATCTTCGACAAGGCCATGAAGAACTCGCCGCACCGTTTCGTACCGGTGACGCTGCTCTATGAACTCACCGAAGAACAGATCGCCCTGCTGGCGGTGAACCAGTTCCGCCTGCCGGGGCTGGATGTGGAGGCGCAGTTCGTTCGCCATTACCCGCTGGGGGCGCATTTTGCGCACTCCATCGGTTACGTCGGGCGGATCAACGAGAAGGAAGCCTCGCAACTGGACCAGGTGGAATATCGTGGCACCCAGTCCATCGGCAAGACCGGCATCGAACGCTTCTATGAGCCCGAGCTGCACGGCCACGTGGGTTACGAGGAAGTGGAAACCAACGCCCAGGGCCGCGTACTGCGCGTCCTCAAGCACACCGATCCGGTGGCCGGAAAGAGCATCACGCTGAGCCTGGACATCAAGTTGCAGGAAGCCGCCGAAGAGGCACTGGGCGACCGCCGTGGTTCGGTGGTGGCCATCGACCCGGCCACTGGCGAGGTGCTGGCGATGGTCAGCAAGCCAAGTTTCGACCCGAACCTGTTCGTCACCGGCATCAGTTTCAAGGAATACTCGGCGCTGCGGGACTCGGTCGACCGGCCGCTGTTCAACCGCGTGCTGCGTGGCCTGTATGCCCCAGGCTCGACGATCAAGCCGGAAGTGGCGATCGCGGGGCTCGACAGCGGCATCATCACGCCCTCTACCCGGGTGTTCGACCCTGGCTATTTCCAGTTGCCGGACTTCGATCACAAATACCGCAACTGGAACCACAGCGGCGACGGCTGGGTGGACCTGAATGCGGCGATCATGCGTTCAAACGACACCTACTTCTACGATCTTGCGCACAAGTTGGGCATCGACCGGCTGCATGACTACCTGACCATGTTCGGCATCGGCCAGAAGGTCTCGCTGGACATGTTCGAGGAGTCTGCAGGCCTGATGCCGTCCAAGGAGTGGAAACGCATTACCCGCCGCCAGGCCTGGTTCCCGGGGGAAACGGTGATTCTCGGCATCGGCCAGGGCTACATGCAGGTCACGCCTTTGCAACTGGCCCAGGCCACCGCGCTGATCGCCAACAAGGGCGTGTGGAACCGCCCGCACCTGGCCAAGGAGATCGGCGGCGTGGCGCCGGTGGACGAGCACCCGATGCCCAACATCGTCCTGCGTGATCCCCGTGAGTGGGATCAGGTCAACAATGGCATGCAGTCGGTGATGCACGACCCGCGCGGCATCGCCCGTGCGGCGGCGCAAGGGGCGCAATACCGTATCGCCGGCAAGAGCGGTACGGCGCAGGTGGTGGCTATCAAGCAGGGCGAGCGTTACAACCGTGACAAGACCCTGGAGCGGCATCGTGACAACGCCTTGTTTGTCGGTTTTGCCCCGGCGGCCAACCCGAAAATCGTGGTTTCGGTAATGATCGAGAACGGCGAGGCGGGTGGTCGGGTGGCAGGGCCGGTGGTGCGGCAGATTCTCGACGCCTGGTTGCTGGATCAGGATGGGCATCTGAAACAGCAATATGCGACGCCCAATGCAGCGCCGGTCAACCCGAAAGTGCAGATCGCAGCGCCGAACAAACCGGTGGTCCAGCCGCCGGTATGACCTGAAGCACGGCTGCCTGCGGCGGCGTCCACAAGATCGCTGCCGCCGGCAAGCTGTGCTGCTACGGGTCAATCCTGCGAGAGTTCACAGAAGCGGATCCTGTTACCGGACGGATCGGCGATTTCCATGACTTTGCCCCAGCCCTGTTCGACGATCCCCGGCCGCGAAAAACCGTAGCCTTTGGCATTGAGCGCCTGGCAGAACGGCTCGATTTCCTGCATCGGTACGAAAATGGTCGAGCCCGGGGTGGCGTCGCCGTGGTGGCCGGTGAGGTGAATGAGCAGATCCCCGCGGCGAATCTGCATGTACAGCGGCAAGTCCGCTTCGAAGCGGTGCTCCCAGTCCACCGAGAACCCCAGAAAATCCACATAAAACTCCCGGGCTTTTTCTTCGCTGAACATGCGAAGTACCGGAATCGCCCCTGAAATCTGCATGCGCCTCACTCCTTGGTGCAAAAACGCCGAGTCTAACCCAATGCGTGCCCAAACCAAGGGTGAATGGATTCAGGCAGCGTTTCCGACCGAAGGCGCGATTTGCGCAAACAGGTTGGCGAGCAACGGCACATCGCCATAGGTATAGTGGCGACATTCCCCGGTCTGGGCATCGTCCATGAAATACCTGCGCCCGTTGGGGTTATTGATGTGCGGCCTTCTCGCGTCGCTGCCGGCGGGCGCTGCCGAGCAGACGCTGCGTGTGCTGGCGTGGCCCGGTTACGCCGACACTGACCTGGTGAGCGTTTTCGAGAAGCGTTTCAAGGTCAAGGTCGAAGTCACGCTGGTGGGCAGCGATGAAGTGCTGCGGGCCAAACTGTCTGAAAATCAGGGTGGCGATTTTGACGTGATCGCGGCCAACACTGCCGAAATTCACCACTATGTGAACCAGGGCCTGTTGCAGCCTTTGCATCCCGAGCGCATCGCCAATACGGCGCGTCAGCTCCCGCGTTTTCGCGATTATTCCAGAATCCCCGACATTGTCGTCGACGGGCATGTCTATGCCGTGCCCTATGCCTGGTCGGACATGGGCCTGATCTACGATCGCAAGCAGTTCAGCCAGCCGCCCGACTCGATTCAGAGCATGTGGGACCCAAGGTTTCAGGGCCGCGTGCTGGCGTTCAACACCAGCAACCACAATTTCTCCCTGGCAAGCCTGGCCCTCGGCGGTGATCCGTTTCACATCGGCGCAGCGGACTTTCCCCGGGTGACCGAAAAGCTCATCGCGTTGCGGCGCAATGTGTTGACCTTCTATTCCCTGCCGGAGGAGGCGGCCGAGCTGTTCCGCAGCCATTCGGTGGCGCTGATTTTCGCCAACTATGGCCGTCAGCAACTTAAGCAACTGCGCGATGCAGGCGTGGACGTCGGCTATGTGGTACCCCGGGAGGGCGCGCTGGCCTGGCTCGATTGCTGGGCGATCAGCAAGGGCGCCCATGACCTGCGACTGGCCAATGAATGGATCAATTACATGCTCGAACCGGATGTCAGCCGCGCCCTGAGCGAACGCCAGGACCTGTCCAACACGGTGCAGGAACCGCTGGATGCCAGCCCCTCCAATCGCATGATCTGGCTACGCCCGGTCGAGGACGATCAGCGCCGCGCCGAGTTGTGGCAGCGGATCGTGTCCGGCGAGCGTCCGCCGCTGGTGGAGGCGCGATGAGGTTCGGTATCGCGTTCAAGCTCGGTTGCCTGATGGCCCTGTTCGGCATGGTGCCCACGGGGCTCGCCGGTTACTACATCTACAACAGCAGCCGGGAAATGCTGCTGCAGGCCGCCGAGCGTGACTTGCTGACGTCGGTCCAGGTGCTGGGCCGCAACCTGCACGGCAGCCTGCGCAACATTTCCCTGGATGCCACGGTGTTGACCAACGGGGCCCAGGTGCACGAACTGGGCGAGCTGACCAATCCTGCGACCCGCAAGACCGTCAGTGACAACCTCGCCGAGTCATTCCGGGCCATGTTGCTGGCCCATCCCGATTACATGCAGATCCGTCTGATCAGCGCGACCGACCATGGTCTGGAACTGGTGCGCCAAGACCGCGACGGGGCCGATATCGTCAGGGTCGAGGGCGCCGATCTGCAGGAGAAGGCCCATTACGCCTACGTCTTCGAAACCCTGCGCCTGGCGCCAGGGGAGGTGCGTATCTCGCCGATCGTGATCAACCACGAGCAGGGCGCGCACTCGGGGCTGGGCAAACCGACGCTGCATGTCTCCACGCCCGTGGCGGATGCGACAGGCAAGGTGTTTGCGCTGCTGGTCATCAACGTTGACCTCGATCAGCTGTTCAACCAACTGCAAAGCGATCTGCCCAAGGAATACCAGGTCTACCTGAGCAACCGCTGGGGCGATTTGCTGGTGCATCCGGACCATCGCCGCACCTTCGGTTTCGATCAGGGCCGGCGGTTGTTCTTGCAGGATGAATTCCCGGAAGTCGCCGGGCTGCTGTCCGACAAGGCGCCTGGCAGCCTTATCAGCCGCAGTGTCGAGCAAGGCCAGCAGGACCGGTTGGTGGCGGCGTTCGTGCGCCTTTCCCATAACGGCGATGCCGAACCCTTCGTGGTACTGGGCCTGGGCCAGCCGCAAAGCCATGTTTTGGCCAAGGTGTCCCGCGTGGGCAACAGCATCGTGCAGATCGCGTTGCTGTTCAGCGTGCTGGCGCTGTTGGCGGCCTTCATCGCCTCCCGTGCGCTGATCCGGCCGTTGCGCAGCATGACTGACGCGGTGGAGCTGTTCTCCCGGGAGCGCAAGATCAGCGAGCTGGCACCCAGGGACGACGAGTTGGGGGTGCTCGCCCATCGTTTCCATGCGATGAAACAGGAAATCCTCGGCCAGTTGGACGATCTGACGTCCAGCCGCGCCGCCTTCGAGCACCTGGCCCGGCATGACCCGCTGACCGAATTGCCCAACCGGCGCATGTGCTTCGAACGTCTGGAGCAGGCGTTGATCGAGGCGCGGGAGGGCGGGAAGAAGATGGCCCTGCTGTTCGTCGACCTGGACCACTTCAAGGAAATGAACGATCAGTATGGTCACCGTTTCGGCGATCAGGTGTTACAGGCGGTGGCCAAGCTGCTGACCACCGCCAGTGACGGCGCCGATTGCGTGGCGCGGCTGGGCGGTGATGAATTCGTCATCTCGTTCTGCGATGTGAAGGACCCGCAGAAAATCGCGGCGTTGCTGGAAAAACTCCACCAGTGCTTCCAGTTGCCGCTGTTCATCGACGGGCGCAAGGTGCAGATCCACGCCAGCATGGGCGTCAGCCTGTTCCCCCGCGACGGGGACGACATCGGCACGCTGGTGCAGCATGCCGACCATGCGATGTACAAGGCCAAGAGCGCAGGCCGAAACCGCTACCTGTTCGAGATGCATTCAAGCGACTGAATCTGCGATGCCGTCGGTGGTGCCGAAAGTGTTGATGCAGGTCCAGATCGACACCAGCACAGGCACCAACAGACACCAGAGGCCGATGGCCAGGTACAACAGTGCGGCACCGACACAGCCGACGGTGAAGCCCAGAAGATTCAGTCCGATGGGCTTGAGCCGCTTTTTGATGACGGCCCGTTGCTCGACATCGCGCAGGCCGATCAGGTCGAACAGGTCGATGGACAGTTGCGTGACGTTGCCGGTCATCAGGGTGGTGGGCGGGGCGCCCTTGAGGTGCTGACGGGAAATCGCGTTGAGCACCGCCATGGCTGCCACGCCGGTCATGCCGGTGAGCAGGGCAGCGCCGCTGTCGCCATCGTTGAATGGGCCAAAGCAGAGGGTGAAGGCGGCGAACAGCGCCAGCAGCAGGGTGTGCAGAATCAGCAGCGGCCGCAGGGGCACCAGGCCGCGACGGTTGATCGCCACCGCGGCCAGGTGCGTCAGGCCGACCACCAGGGCGAACATCGGCAGGGCCAGCAGCTTGGCCAGCGCGCCGGAGGTGCCGTGCACGATGCTCACCCCCAGGGTCACGAAGTTGCCGGTGACATGGGCGGTGAACAGGCCTTGTAACGCGAGGAAACCGATGGTGTCGACGAAGCCGCCGTTGAAGCTCAGGGCCGGGGCGGTGGTGCGGTGGATGGATGACATGATGAACTCCGTGTAACCAATGAATTTTCGTAGGTGACTATGCCCTGTAGCAGCACGGCTTGCCGGCGGGGACGTCCGTAAGATCGCTCCCGCCGGCAAGCCGTGCTGCTACGGTTCTGTGTGACCCTGATCTTGTAGGAGCGCGCTTGCCCGCGATGGCGTCCGTAAGATCGCTCCCGCCGGCAAGCCGTGCTGCTACGTGTATCGGTTGGCTTAATTCAAATGCGCCTTGAGCTCACCGGCTGCCTGACGCATCGCCGCCTTGACCTCTGGAATGTTGCTCAACGGGTTGAGCAAACCATAGTCGTGGATCATGCCGTTGTAG
Source organism: Pseudomonas sp. NPDC090203 (assembly GCF_044746765.1). NCBI lineage: Bacteria > Pseudomonadati > Pseudomonadota > Gammaproteobacteria > Pseudomonadales > Pseudomonadaceae > Pseudomonas > Pseudomonas sp. NPDC090203. The sequence continues at coordinate 357,303 of NZ_JBIVCV010000003.1, read as the reverse complement.
CGCACGGCGGTGACATCCACACCGGCGGCATCGAGCTTGCGGGCATAGGCCTCGCCTTCGTCACGCAACACGTCCAGGCCCGCAGTCTGCACCAGTGCCGGTGGCAGCCCTTTCAATTGCTCGGTGCTGGCACGCAGCGGCGAGGCATGAATGTCGGCGCGCTGGGCGGCGTCGGTGGTGTAGCTGTCCCAGAACCACTTCATCATGTTGCGGGTGAGGAAGTGCCCCTCGGCGTACTGGTCGTAGGAGGCGGTGTCGAAGCTCGCATCGGTCACCGGCCACAGCAGCAACTGGAAGCGCAGCTTCGGCGTGCCCTGTTCCTTGGCCTTCAGCGCAACGACCGCCGCCATGTTGCCGCCCACGCTGTTACCGGCCACCGCCAGGCGCGAGCTGTCGACACTGATCTGCTTGCCATGCTCGGCCACCCAGCGGGTTGCGGCGTAGGCCTGGTTGATCGCGGTCGGGTAGTGCGCTTCCGGCGATGGCGTGTAATCCACGTAGACCGCCACCGCACCCGAGCCGACCACCAGATCACGGATCAGGCGAGCGTGGGTCGGGTAGTCGCCCAGCACCCAGCCACCGCCGTGGAAGTACATGAACACCGGTAACTCACCCTTGACCCCGGCCGGACGCACGATGGTCAGCTTGATGTTCTGGCCGTCGGCCTGGATGGTCTTTTCACTGACCTGAATCCCCGACATATCGACCTTCACCGAGCTCTGCGCGCCGGTCAGCACCGCACGTGCGTCCTTGGGGCTCAGTTGCTCCAGCGGCCGGCCACCACCAGCAGCCAGGGCGTTGAGGAAGGCCTGGGTCTGGTGTTCAGGCACTGTGTTTTCAGCGGCGAAGGCGCTGCCGATGGAGAGGGCCAGCAGGGTTGCGGTCAGGGCTTTTTTAACAGTGTTCATGATGGGCTCACTTATAAATCAGAATGGGGTCGTGGTGAAAAAGGGGCCCCGTATCGAGGCCCGGATCAAAGGGTTCAGCCGGCTTTGCGCTGTGGTGCGCCGTGGACCATGGTGTAGGCGTAGTCGACACCCATGCCGTACGCGCCGCTGTGTTCCAGCACCAGTTGCATGACCGCTTCGTAGGTTTCCTTGTGAGCCCAGTCACGCTGGAATTCGAGCAGCACCTGCTGCCAGGTCACAGGCACGGCACCGGCCTGAATCATGCGTTGCACCGACATGTCGTGGGCTTCCTTGGTGGTGCCGCCGGAGGCGTCGGTGACGATGTACACCTCGTAGCCCTCAGCCAGCGCGTCCAGGGTCGGGAAGTTCAGGCAGACTTCGGTCCAGAGCGCGGCGATGATCAGCTTCTTGCGCCCGGTGGCCTTGACCGCGTCCACCAGCTTCTTGTCTTCCCAGGAGTTCATCGATGTGCGCTCGATGGGCTGTTGATCCGGGTGCACCGCCAGCAGTTCTGGCCAGATGTAGCCGCTGAAACTCTTGGTTTCCACCGAGGTAAAGATGGTCGGCACGTTGAAGATCTTCGCCGCCTTGGCCAGACCCACAGTGTTGTTCTTCAGGGTCTGGCGATCGATCGACTGCACGCCGAAGGCCATCTGTGGCTGGTGGTCGATCAGGATCAGGGCGGAGTTGGTTGGGTTGAGCAGTTCGCGGATGGACATGATGTGTATTCCCTTGAATTCGAAAATGGTCTGTATGGTTCGCCGCTTCAGCTCGCTGGCTGTTTGCTTGCTGGCTTGGGAGTAAATCTACGGACTAAACGAATGGGGAACAATTACCCTAAATTGAGACTCATTGATTCTAATATGGGGACATTCTCGCAATGCGCATTGTGTTTGTAGGAGCGCGCTTGCCCGCGATCTGACGCGAAGCGGCAGTAGAACCTGAGTTCGCGGTGTACCTGACACCCCCAGTGAGCATGGTTTTGCTGCTGCTGTGCAGCAGATCGCGGGCAAGCGCGCTCCTACAGCGAGCGGATTTGCGGCGAGTACGGGGAGTGGAGTGGCGGCGAGTACGGGGAGCGGAGTTGCGGCGAGTGCGGGGCGCGGAGATGCAGCGAGTGCATCAGTGCGCAGAGCGGGGGAATTCAGCGTTGGCGATTGAGCGTCTGGCTCGGATACTCCAGGAACAACTCGCGGTACGCCTCGGCAAAACGCCCCAGGTGCCAGAACGAATAGCGCATGGCGACATCGGCCACGCTGGTGTCTTCCGCGCGCGAGGTCAGTAGGTCCTGACGCGCCAGATTCAGCCGTCGGCTGCGCAGCCAGGCGGTGGGGGCCATGCCGACGCAGGCGGTGAATGCCTTGCGCAGCTGCTGGAAGGAGGTGCCGGCGCTGTCGGCCAGTTGCACCACGCTGAAGTTTTCGGTGGGGTAGGCGCTTACCTGCTCGAACACCCGTTGCACGATCCGTCGTTGCCCGGCCAGGCGCAGGCAGGCGTCACCCATGCGTGCGGGGTCCGATTGTTCCAGCACGAACAGGCAATCCTCGATCAGTTGTTCGCCCAGAAGCCGCGCCTGTTCGGCATCGCTCTGCTGGGAAAGGCGGGTCAGCATCGTGCTCAGCCAGCCACTGAACAGCGCGGCATGAGGGGATGTGAGTGGGGTCAGCAACAGCTCTTCGAAAGTCTCGTGCAGGTGGCGCGAGCCCAGGCAATCCTGGCGGATCACCACGGCGATTTCGCGGTAGTTCTCGGGTGTGATCCACAGGTTCTGGGTGCTGGCGTCGAGCAGGTACAGCGCGCGTTCGCTCATGTCGAAGCTGAACACCAGGGCATCGCTGGGCGCCTTGTAATACTGCTCGATGCGGGTATTCATGTGTTCTTCGTAGACTTGCACGCCGCCCAGTTCCGCCTCCACCAGACGACCCTTGAACTGCCCCGAAGACATTTGTGCGTAGTGCAGGCTCCAGCCCGCGTTGGAGATACCTTGCTGATCGGCGGCGACGGTTTCAAATACCCTGACCGACATGAAAAACCTGCTCTGGCAGTGTTGTTATGAGTGCGAGCACCTTAGCAGCATGGTTCGAGGCCGGGCAATACACCATGGGTGAACCAGGCTGCGCACCAAAATGAGGCGTGCATGGCGAGCGAAAGTGGATAGACGAACGGACAGCGTCCCCTTCAGCATGTCGCCACCACGACGTTGCGACCCCAGTGCGCAGCGCCACGACCCGTCCCGACAGCCAGAGGCCCCATGGACAGCAGCGTGAAAGATCCACTCGCCGAGTGGTTGAGAAGTTACGGCATCACCGAAGTCGAATGCGTGGTCAGCGACCTGACCGGCATTGCCCGGGGCAAGATCCTGCCCACCAACAAGTTTCTCAACGAGCACGGGATGCGCCTGCCCGAGAGCGTGTTGTTGCAGACCGTGACCGGCGATTACGTCGACGACGATATCTACTACAGCCTGCTGGACCCTGCCGACATCGACATGAGTTGCCGCCCCGATCCGCAGGCGGTGTACGTTTTGCCCTGGGCGCTGGAGCCCACGGCGATGGTCATCCACGATACCTTCGACCGCTACGGCAACCCCATCGAACTGTCGCCGCGCAACGTGCTGAAAAAAGTGCTGCAACTCTACGCCGAGCAGGGCTGGCGGCCGGTGGTGGCGCCGGAAATGGAGTTCTACCTGACCCAGCGCTGCGAAGACCCCGACCTGCCGCTGCAAGTGCCGACCGGGCGCTCGGGTCGGCCTGAAAGCGGTCGTCAGTCGTTCTCCATCGAGGCGGCCAACGAGTTCGATCCGCTGTTCGAAGACGTCTACGACTGGTGCGAGGCCCAAGGCCTGGACCTCGATACGCTGATCCACGAAGACGGCCCGGCGCAGATGGAAATCAACTTCCGCCATGGCGACGCGCTGGACCTGGCGGACCAGATCACCGTATTCAAACGCACCATGCGTGAGGCGGCGCTCAAGCACAACGTGGCGGCGACCTTCATGGCCAAGCCGATAACCGACGAGCCGGGCAGCGCCATGCACATCCACCAGAGCGTGGTCGACATCCACACCGGGCGCAGCGTGTTCAGCACCGAGGAGGGCGAGGCCAGCAAGCTGTTCCTGCAACACATCGGTGGCCTGCAACGCTACATCCCGGAAGTGCTGCCGCTGTTCGCGCCCAACGCCAACTCGTTCCGGCGCTTTCTGCCGGACACCTCGGCGCCGGTCAACGTGGAGTGGGGCGAAGAAAACCGCACCGTCGGCCTGCGCGTACCGGGGTCCGATCCCCAGGCGCGGCGCGTCGAGAACCGCCTGCCAGGCGCCGACGCCAACCCGTACCTGGCCATCGCCGCGAGCCTGTTGTGCGGCTACATGGGCATGATCGAAGGCTGCGACCCGAGCGCGCCGGTGCAGGGCCGTGGCTACGAGCGGCGCAGCCTGCGCCTGCCGCTGACCATCGAGGATGCACTGGAACGCATGGAAGGCAGCGCCGCCCTGCGCCGAGTGCTGGGGGACAAGTTCGTGCAGGGCTACGTCGCGGTCAAACGCGCCGAACATGAAAACTACAAGCGCGTCATAAGCTCCTGGGAACGCCAGTTCCTGATGATGAGTGTGTAAGCGCAACCGTCTTGTTCATTGACGTTGGGGGCACCATGAAGTTGATCGTTTCCACGCTGTTCGTGCCGGCCGTTCTGGCTGGCGCGGTCGCAACGGCGCACGCTGAAGGCAACACCGTGAAGATTTACAACTGGTCCGACTACATCGGCCCGACCACCCTGGCGGACTTCCAGCAGGCCACCGGGATCCAGCCGACCTACGACGTGTTCGACTCCAACGAAACCCTGGAGGGCAAGATGCTCACGGGCCGGTCGGGGTACGACGTGGTGGTGCCTTCCAACCATTTCCTGGGGCGGCAGATCAAGGCCGGGGCCTTTCAGAAACTGGACCTGAGCCAGCTCCCCAATCGCAAGAACCTGGATCCGCAGCTGATGAAGCAACTGGAGGCCAACGACCCCGGCAACCAGTACGCCGTGCCGTACCTGTGGGGCACCAACGGCATCGGCTACAACGTCGACAAGGTCAAGGCGGCACTGGGTGTCGACACCATCGATTCCTGGGCGGTGCTGTTCGAGCCCGAGAACATGAAGAAACTGCAGAAATGCGGCGTGTCGTTCATGGATTCCCCCGACGAAGTCTTTCCCGCCGTACTCAACTACATGGGCATGGATCCGCGCAGCGAGTCGGCCAAGGACTACGAGCGCGCTGCGGCGAAGCTCAAGGCCGTGCGCCCCTACGTGACCTATTTCCATTCCTCCAAATGGGTGTCGGACCTGGCCAACGGCGACATCTGCGTGGCCTTCGGGTACTCAGGCGACGTGTTGCAGGCGAAGAACCGCGCCATCGAGGCCAACAACGGCGTGAACGTCGCCTATTCGATTCCCAAGGAAGGCGCCAACGTCTGGTTCGACATGCTGGCGATCCCCAAGGACGCCGAGCATCCAAAAGAAGCGCTGGCGTTCATCAATTACCTGCTCGATCCGCAGGTGATCGCCAAAGTCAGCGAGACAGTCGGGTATGCTAACCCCAACCCTGCGTCCAATGCCCTGATGGGCACCGAGATCACCGAGAACCCGTCGATCTACCCATCGCCGGAAGTCATGAGCCGCTTTTACATCTCTTCGGAATTGAGCCCCGCGACCCTGCGCCTGATGACGCGCAAATGGTCCGACATCAAATCCAACCGTTAAGGAAAACCCATGTCCGTTGCACTGCCACACATCGCTTCCTACTACGCAGCTTCTGCTGGGACGCCGCCTGAACGCTCACCGCTGACCGGCGCCATCAGCGCCGACGTGTGCGTCATCGGTGGCGGTTTTACCGGGGTGAACACCGCGCTGGAACTGGCTGAACGGGGTGTGTCGGTGGTGCTGCTGGAGGCCCAGCGCATCGGCTGGGGCGCCAGCGGACGCAACGGCGGACAATTGATTCGCGGCCTGGGGCACGATGTCAGTGGCGTCGAGCGCTGGGTGGGCAAGGAGGGCGTGCACTACCTGGAACAGGCCGGGTTCGAGTCGGTCGATATCGTGCGCCAGCGGGTGCAGAAGTACGGCATCGACTGCGACATGCGCTGGGGCTATTGCGACCTGGCCAACACCCCGGCGCACTTCAAGGGCTTGCAGGAAGAACAGCAGACGCTGGCGGCCCAGGGCTACCCCCATGAAGTGCGGCTGGTAGCGAAAGAGGCGTTGTCCCAGGTGGTCGGTTCGTCAGTGTACCAGGGCGGCCTGATCGACATGGGCTCGGGGCACCTGCACCCGCTCAAGCTGATCCTGGCCGAGGCGCGGCTGGCAGAAGAGATGGGCGCGGTGATTCATGAGGCCAGTCCCGTGCAGCGTATCGTCCATGGACCGCAGATTCAGGTGTTCACCGACCATGGCCAGGTCACTGCCAACCGGATCGTGCTGGCGTGCGACGCGTTTCTCAACAAACTGGAACCGGCGCTGACCGGCAAGCTGCTGCCGGCGGGCAGCTACGTGATCGCCACCGAGCCGTTGGGTGAGGCGCGGGCGCGCTCGCTGATTCCGCAGAACATGGCCCTGTGTGACCAGCGTGTCGCGCTGGATTACTACCGGCTGTCAGCGGACAACCGCTTGCTGTTCGGCGGTGCCTGCAATTACTCGGGGCGTGATCCGAAGAACATTGCCGATTACATGCGGCCGAAGATGGAGCGGGTCTTCCCGCAGCTCAAGGGCGTGGGGATCGATTTTCAGTGGGGCGGGATGATCGGCATCAGCGCCAATCGCTTCCCGCAGATCGGCTCGGTGGCCAATAAACCGAATGTGTATTACGCCCAGGGCTATTCGGGTCACGGGCTCAACGTCACTCACTTTGCAGCGCGGGTGCTGGCCCAGGCGATTGCCGACAACGACAGCCGCGCAGTCGACCTGTTCGCCCGCGTGCCGCACCGCACCTTCCCCGGCGGCGAACGGCTGCGCTCGCCGCTGTTGGCGCTGGGAATGATGTGGTATCGGCTCAAGGAATTGCTCTGACCTGACGCCGCCCCCGCCGGCAAGCCGTGCTGCTACGGACCGCGTCGGCGGCGCGATCGTTGTAGGAGCGCGCTTGCCCGCGAAGGCGGCGTATGAATTACCGTCGAGTTGTCAGGCCTGACGCATTCGCGGGCGAGCCCGCTCCCACGAGGTAACCGGTACCGTTCCTCGCTGCAGGCAAAAAAAACCCGCCATCAGGCGGGTCTTTTTTTACTCAAACTTTCATCACAGCTCTTTGACGGTACGAACCTGATCCTTGTTGATCCGGGTTTCCTTGCCGTCGAGTTGTTTGAATTCATAGAAACCGGACTCTTCGTCGTACTTTGGCGAGTCCGTGGCCTGGATTTCACGGCCGTCGTTCAGCGTGATCACGGTCGGCGAGGAGCAGCCGGCCAGGGAAGCCAGGCCAAGTGCGAGCAGGAAGGCTGCGGGGATAGTCCGTTGTTTCATTGCTGTGTCTCCGAGGGTAATTCTTTGTGTAGTAAGGTTTCTGACGCAGAGGTTAACGGCAAAGTTCCATGAAAGATGGCACGCTCGTTCAAGGCTTGATCTCGGTCAACAGCTCGGGCGTGTTCAGGTTGGCCAGCCGCGGGTCATCGGCGGCGCATTGCAGCGCCACCGCACCCAGCTCGGCCATGGTTCGGCGCGGGCTGCGCTGGCCTTCCTGCCAGTGGTGTTCGAACACCTCGGCGTGGGCGGTTGGGATGCAGCACAGCAGCGGCTCCCACTGTTCCCCCTGGCGAATCATCACCGGCTTGCCGGGATGCGCGGCGGCTGTGGCGCGCAGGCCTTGCAGCAGATGCAGGTCCAGCATCGGCGTGTCGCATGGCATGACCAGCAGGAACCCATGCCGGGCCACCGCCAGCCCTGCGCGAATGCCGGCATAGGGGCCGGGAAAACCTTCTTCGTCGTCCTGCACTAGGCGATCGGCGAAGGCTGCGTACTGCTCGTGATTGCGGTTGCAGGAAATGATCAGGTCGTCGGTCAACGGCCTGGCCAAACGCTGCAGATGGGCAATCAACGGCTCGCCGCGCCAGGTCAGCAGGCCTTTGTCCCGGCCGCCCATGCGCCGGCCCTGACCACCGGCCAGCAGCAGGATCGAGCAAGGGGGCAGGGCAGTGCTGGCGGTCATGGCGGGCTCCTGAAACGGCGCGGTCGGGCAGAGAAAAAAGGGGTGCTGTGATATAACACCGCTCTGTTTCCTCTACAACCGGACCTGCTCGATGAAAGCCAAGGCTGACACCCCTTTCGTGCCGCTCAACATTGCCGTTCTCACCGTCAGCGACACCCGCACCTTTGAAAACGATACCTCCGGGCAGATGTTCGTCGACCGCCTGACCGCCGCCGGTCATGGGCTGATCGAACGCGTGCTGCTCAAGGACGACCTGTACAAGATCCGCGCCCAGGTCGCCACCTGGATTGCCGACGATCAAGTGCAGGTGGTGCTGATCACCGGTGGCACCGGCTTCACTGGCCGCGACAGCACGCCGGAGGCCGTGGCCTGCCTGCTGGACAAGCAGGTCGAAGGCTTTGGCGAGTTGTTCCGGCAGATTTCCGTGGCCGACATTGGCACTTCCACCATTCAATCCCGGGCGCTGGCGGGGCTGGCCAACGGTACGCTGGTGTGCTGCCTGCCGGGTTCGACCAACGCGGTACGCACTGGTTGGGACGGCATTCTGGCCGATCAGTTGAACAACAGTTTCCGCCCGTGCAACTTCGTGCCGCACCTGAAAAAGGCCGAACCCTGCGCGACCCGTGGGTGATATCGATGAGCAAGCCTGAAATGCGCGGCCTGCTTCCGGTAGAAGAGGCCATGGCGCGCCTGATGAGCCTGGCCGAAGCGGCGCCGATCAACGAACGGGAAACCGTGGCCCTGGCCGATGCCCAGGGTCGGGTGCTGGCCGATGACCTGGTCTCCACCCTGGACCTGCCGCCCTGGCCCAACAGCGCCATGGACGGCTACGCCCTGCGCGTGGCCGACTGGACCGGCGAGCCGCTGCCGGTCAGCCAGCGGATCTTCGCAGGCCAGGCGCCGTTGCCCTTGCAGCCGGGCACCTGCGCGCGAATCTTCACCGGCGCGCCGGTCCCCGAGGGCGCCGACTGCGTCGAGATGCAGGAGAACGCCGAAGTGCAGCCCGATGATCGGGTGCGCTTCCTCGAAACCCTGAGCCTGGACCTGAACATCCGGCCCAAGGGCCAGGAAACCACGGTCGGCGACAAGGTGCTGGACGCCGGCACCGTCATGACCCCGGTGGAACTGGGCCTGGCCGCAACGCTGGGGCTGGGCCATTTGCAGGTCAAGCGTCGCGCCCGCGTCGCCGTGCTGTCCACCGGTGATGAACTCATCGAGCCGGGCCAGGCGCTGGGGCCAGGGCAGATCTACAACAGCAACCGCGTGCTGCTGTGCAGTTGGCTCCAGCGCCTGGGCTGCGAAGTGGTGGACGCCGGTATTCTCCCGGATGACCTTGAGAAAACCCGCGCCGCACTGGGCGCCTTGGGGGATGTTGACCTGATCCTGTCCACCGGCGGCGTTTCGGTAGGCGAGGCGGACTTTCTCGGTCACGCCCTGCGCGAGGAAGGGGAAATTTCCCTGTGGAAGCTGGCGATCAAGCCGGGCAAACCCCTGACCTTCGGTCATTTTCGCGGCGTGCCGGTGATCGGCCTGCCGGGCAACCCAGCGTCGACGCTGGTGACCTTCGCGCTGCTGGCCCGGCCCTATCTGCTGCGCCGGCTGGGGGTGCAACAGGTCACGCCGCTGCAATTCAAGGTGCCTGCCGGTTTCGTCTGGGGCAAACCAGGCAATCGCCGTGAGTACCTGCGCGGGCGCCTGGAGCAGGGGCGTCTGGTCGCCTATCGCAATCAGAGCTCCGGGGTGCTGCGCAGTGCGGCCTGGGCCGACGGCCTGATCGAGGTCATCGAGGGCACCACCGTGGCCGAAGGCGACCTGCTCAATTTCATCCCTTTGAGTGAAGTGATGGGCTGACGAGCGGTTGGATCCAAAATATGGATCGTGAACTACCCTCAAAAGAGTGTCATGACAAGTGGGCATCACGGACAGCCCCGGAGTATTGTTATGCAGTCTTTGCGTGTGGCCTGCGTCATTCCGACCTGCAACGGGCGCAGGGAACTTGAGCGATTGCTCACGTCCCTGTGGGCCCAGACCGCCGAATTCGACACGCTGATCGTCGATTCCGGCTCCACCGATGGAACGCTGGAGCTGGCGCGCTCGCGCTGCAGCCAGGTGGTCGAGATCGCCCCCGGCGATTTCAACCACGGCGCCACCCGGCAGATGATGGCCGAGAAATACCCTCAATACGATGTGCTGGTCTATCTGGCGCAGACCACCTGGCTGGATGACCCGCGCGCCGTCGAGCTGCTGCTGGAACCCTTCGAGGATCAACTGGTGGGTGCAGTCTGCGGGCGGCAATTGCCGCATCAGGACGCCACTGTGCTGTCGCAGCACGCACGCTGGTTCAATTACCCACCTGTTTCCCGCACCAAGAGCCTGGCCGATGTAGCCGAACTGGGCGCCAGGGTGCCGTTCATGTCCAACGCCTTCGGCGCATACCGGTGCAATGCCTTGCGCGCCGTGGGCGGATTCCCCAGGCACGTGATCCTGTCCGAGGGCATGTACGTGGCGGCAAAAATGCTGCTCTCCCACTGGAAGGTGGCTTATCAGGGCACGGCGGTCTGCCGCCATTCCCGCAACTTCAGCGTGCGTGAAGAATTTCGTCGCTACTTCGACATGGGCGTGTTCCAGGCGCGCGAGTCGTGGATTCAGGCAAGGTTTGGCGGTGCCGGTGTCGAGGCGCTGCGCTACATGAAATCCGAGCTGGGCTTTCTCGGCCTGCGTCGTTTCTACCTGTGGCCCGCGTCGTTGCTGCGCAATGGCCTGAAGATGCTGGCGTTCAAGCTGGGCAAGGAAGAGGCGCGCCTGTCCCGACCATTGAAGCGTCGGCTGGGGCTGTACAAGCGGTTCTGGGACAGTGAGCAGCTTCGTCGGTGATGCCCCTTTGCACAACAGTCGGGATCGATTCGTGCGTCTGACGCACTCATACACTGCCCAAATGTAAATTTTTCTTCATGCCAGGGCTTTTTAAACTACCGGGAATGAACCTGTTCCCGGAGTTTCTACATGCTCGCTGACTCATCCTTTCGCGTGTCGGACGCCTGCCAGCGGGCCTTGTCGTGACGGCCGCTGCCCCCATTGCACCGCTCAAGGCCGCGGTTGCGCCCGCTGCATTCGGTGTGCAGACCATCATCGGGCTGGTAGGCGTGCTGGTTGCGGTGCTGGTCGCAGGCATCAACGAAGGTGTCACTCGCGTTGCGCTCTCCGACATCCGCGGTGCGATGTTCATCGGCTTCGATGAAGGCAGCTGGATTACCTCACTGTATTCCGCCACGTCGCTCACGGCCACGGCCTTCGCGCCTTGGTTTGCGGTCACCTTGTCACTGCGCCGTTTCACATTGGGCGCCATCGCCGCCTTCGTGGTGCTGGCGCTGCTCTGTCCGCTGGCCCCCGACTACCAGAGCCTGCTGCTGTTGCGCGCACTGCAAGGCCTGGCCGCAGGCTGCCTGCCGCCGATGCTGATGACCGTGGCCCTGCGTTTCCTGCCGCCGGACATCAAGCTCTATGGCCTGGCGGGCTACGCGCTGACAGCCACTTTCGCGCCAAGCCTGGGCACGCCGCTGGCAGCGTTATGGACCGAATACTTCAACTGGCAGTGGACATTCTGGCAGGTCATCACGCCGTGTCTGGTGGCAATGATCGCTATTTCCCACGGCATCCCCCAGGACCCGGCTCGCCTGGAACGCTTCAAAGGTTTCAACTGGCGCGGCGTGCTGCTGGGCGCTCCGGCCATCTGCATGCTGGTGACGGGGCTGTTGCAAGGCAACCGCCTGGACTGGTTCGAATCCGGGCTGATCACCTTTCTGCTGATCGGCGGGCTGGTGCTGCTGGTGCTGTTCATGGTCAACGAATGGTTCACCCCGGTGCCGTTCTTCAAGTTGCAGATGCTCTCCAACCTCAACCTGTCCCACGCGCTGATTACCTTGGGCGGGGTGCTGGTGGTGCTGACGGCCACCGGTTCCATTCCTGCCTCGTACCTGGCGCAAGTCCATGGCTATCGGGCGCTGCAAACCGCGCCGATGATGCTGTTGGTGGCCATTCCGCAACTCTTGGTGCTGCCGCTGGTGGCCGCGCTGTGCAACATCCGCTGGATCGACTGCCGCTGGGTGCTGACCACAGGACTGGTGCTGCTGTCGCTGTATTGCTTTGCCGCGACGCAGATGAGCCCGGAGTGGATTCGCGACAATTTCTACAGCCTGCAACTGCTGCAAGTGCTGGGGCAGCCCATGGCAGTGCTGCCGCTGCTGATGCAGGCCACGGGCGGCATCGCACCACCGGACGGCCCCTTTGCCTCGGCGTGGTTCAACACCGTTCGCGGCCTGGCGTCGGTCCTGGCCACCGGCGTGCTGGATGCCCTGACCCGGTCCCGGCAGCACTTTCACTCCAGCATGCTGGTGGACCGCCTGGGCAATTCGCCGGAGCTTGCCGGCCAGGACTCGGCGGCGTCACTGGCCCACCGCATCCATGAGCAGGTGGTCACCTTGACCAGTATCGACCTCTATTTCTGTATGGGCTGGGTCGCCGCCGCGCTGATCCTGCTGATCCCGCTGATGCCGAGCCGCGTCTACCCGCCGCGCGCCGCCGCCTGATTTTTTTTTGAGAGCACCTTCATGAACATCACTTCGAAACAGACCCTGGCCTTGTGTGGCGCCGTGCTCGTTGTGGCGGCGCTGGGCATCTACGGTTTCACCGGCGAGCGCGGGCAGCAGAGTACCAATGACGCCTACGTCAGCGCCGACTATTCCAACGTCGCGCCCAAGGTGGCGGGTTTCATCAGCCAGGTGCTGGTGGAGGACAACCAGCAGGTCAAGGCCGGGCAGTTGCTGGCGGTGATCGATGACCGCGACTTCCAGACCGCGCTCGCCGCATCAGAGGCCGAAGTGTTGGCCGCCCAGGCGCAGTACGAACAGGCAAGCGCGGTGGTGCAGCGTCAGGCCTCGGTGATCGCCCAGTCTCAGGCCACGGTGGAAGTGAGCAAGGCCGAGGTGACGTTTGCCGAGCAGGAGCAGGACCGTTATGCCCACTTGGCGGGCATGGGCGCAGGCACGGTGCAGAATGCGCAGCAGGCGCGCAATCGCATCGACACTGCCCGTGCACGGCAGAACAGCGCCATCGCGTCTCTGGCCGCAGACCGCAAGCAGGTAGACGTCTTCACCGCGCAGCAACACGCTGCCGAAGCCGGGCTCAAGCGCGCCCAGGCCGCCCGCGATCAGGCGCGGTTGCAGTTGTCCTATACGCGCATCGTCGCACCGGTTGACGGCATGGTCGGCGAGCGTGCCGTGCGGATCGGCAACTACGTGACACCCGGCGCACGGTTGCTGTCGGTGGTGCCGCTGGATCAGGTCTACGTGGTGGCGAACTTTCAGGAAACCCAGCTCACCCAGGTGACGCCGGGGCAGGCGGCTGATGTGCGGGTCGATACCTTCTCCGGTGAGGCACTCAAAGGGCATGTGGAAAGCATCGCCCCCGCCACCGGCGTGACCTTCGCGGCGATCAAGCCGGACAACGCCACCGGCAATTTCACCAAGGTCGTGCAGCGCCTACCGGTCAAGATCGTGCTCGATCCGGGGCAACCGCTGCTGGCGCGGTTACGGGTGGGGATGTCGGTGTACGCCACTGTCGATACCCGCAGCACGGGCGCACAAGAGGTGGGCGCCCGATGAACAACAGACAGCCAACTTCGAACCTGTGGGAGCGAGCTTGCTCGCGAATGCTGGGCGACAGGCAACAGATCTGGGCCGGATGTACCGGCCTCTTCGCGAGCAAGCTCGCTCCCACAACGGACTACCCCCAAGGTCGTCGGTGGCTGGGACTGGTGGCCATGGTCCTGAGCTTGTCAGCCTGTCAGGTCGGTCATGACTTCCTGCAACCCAAGGCCGATGTGCAGGTGGACTGGCTGCCGATCCAGGGCGAGCAGGGCGCAAGCAAACCCCAGCCGGTTCAGATCAGCGAGCGCTGGTGGGAGGTTTTCAACGATCCGCTGTTGGCTACGTTGATCGACCGGGCGACTCGAACCAACCTTGATCTGAAAATCGCCGGTGCCCGACTGGAGCAGAGCCGCACCGCGCGGCAGGTGGTGGCCGGTGAACAACTGCCCAGCGTGTCGGGTGGCCTGGGTTATCAGCGCGCCCGTAACAGCGCCGAGGGCTTGAGCGATCCTTCGGGCAAGAGCGGCAAGACGGCTTTCAGCCTGTGGGACGGCGGCCTGGACGCCTCCTGGGAAGTGGATCTGTGGGGCCGGGTCAAGCGCGAGGTGGAGGCGGCGGATGCGACCGTCGCGGTCGCCGACAGCGATCGCCGAGGGGTGCTGTTGGCCGTCCAGGCTGAAACCGCGCAGGACTACCTGCAACTGCGCGGCGTGCAGGAGACCCTGGCCGTGACCCGGGAAAACCTCGAGCTGGCGCGCAACAGCCTTGAGCTGTCCAACGTGCGGCTGGCCAGCGGGGTCGCGACCCATCTGGACGTGGCCCAGGCCTCCGCTCAGGTGGCGACCGTCGCGGCGCGCATTCCGGTCCTTGAGCAGCGCCAGGCGCAACTGATGAACGCCTTGAGCCTGATGTTGGCGCAGACGCCACGCACGCTTCAAGAGGAGCTGATCCGGCCTGGTGACAGGGCGCCGTTGCCTGAGGTGATTCCTGTCGGCCTGCCTTCGGAGCTGGCGCAACGCCGTCCCGATATCCGTCAGGCCGAGGCGCGCATGCATGTGGCCGCTGCCAGCGTTGGTGTGGCCGAAGGCGACTTCTATCCGCGGATCGTGCTGTCGGGCAATGTCGGTTTTCAGGCCATGCAACTGTCGGATTTCGGCAGTTGGGGCTCGCGGCAATTCGGTATCGGTCCGCAATTGAGCGTGCCGATCTTCGAAGGCGGGCGCCTGCGCGGCATGCTGCATCTGCGCGAGGCCCAGGAGCAGGAAGCGGCGCTGAATTATCAGAAGACCGTGCTGCGCGCCTGGCAGGAAATCGACGACAGCATGAGCCTGTACAACGCAAGCCAGGTGCAGCAGTCGCGGTTGAACGATGCCGTGGAACAGAACCGCATCGCCTTGCAGACTGCCCGCGAGCAGTACAAGGCTGGCGCCGTGGATTTTCTCAACGTGCTGACCGTGCAGCGCGCCTTGCTCAGCAGCCAGGAGCAACGGGTGGATAGCGGCACGGCCCAGGCTCTGGCGCTGGTGGGGTTGTACAAGTCACTGGGCGGCGGGTTTGAGCCGTTGAAGACCGTCGCGCGAAATTAGCCGTTTTCACAACGCCCTTCAAAGCAGACAATTGCCCTCACTTTTCACGCAGAACAAAGGGCATGTCATGCAAAAGCCTTTGCAAGGGATTCGGGTCATCGAGTTGGGGCAACTGATCGCCGGGCCTTTCGCAGCCAAGATTCTTGGTGAGTTCGGCGCCGATGTGATCAAGGTCGAACCGCCGGGAACCGGCGACCCGTTGCGCAAGTGGCGCCTGCTGCACGAGGGGACCTCCGTCTGGTGGGCGGTGTCGTCGCGCAACAAGCGTTCGGTGACTCTGGATCTGCGCGAGCCGGAAGGCCAGGACGTGGTGCGCAAGCTGCTGGCCGAGGCCGACGTACTGGTGGAAAACTTCCGCCCTGGCACCCTTGAAGGCTGGGGGCTGGGCTGGAAGGAACTGCATGCCCTGAATCCGAAACTGGTGGTGCTGCATGTGTCGGGTTACGGCCAGACCGGGCCATACCGTGATCGCCCGGGGTTCGGCGTGGTGGGCGAGGCCATGGGCGGGTTGCGTCATCTGTCCGGTGAGCCAGGGCGCACGCCGGTGCGGGTTGGGGTGTCCATCGGCGACTCACTGTCGGCGCTGCATGGGGTGATCGGCGTGCTGCTGGCCTTGCGTCATCGCGATCAGAACGGCGGCGAGGGCCAGGAGATCGACGTCGCGCTGTACGAGTCGGTGTTCAACATGATGGAGAGCCTGATCCCGGAATACTCGGTGTTCGGCGCCGTGCGCGAGCCTGCGGGCAGCAGCTTGCCGGGTATCGCGCCGTCCAACGCCTATCGCTGCCGGGATGGCCGCTACGCGTTGATCGCGGGCAATGGCGACAGCATCTATCAGCGCCTGATGACGCTGATCGAACGCCCTGACCTGGCTGCCGATCCGGCGCTGGCTCACAACGATGGGCGGGTCAGGCAGGTCGAGTTGATCGATGCCGCTATCGGCGCCTGGGCGGCCAGTCTCGATCTGGATGATGTGCTTGCCAAACTGACTGCGGCGAGAATTCCCGCCGGCAAGATCTACGACGCGGCGGACATCGCCAGCGATCCTCATTACAAGGCCCGGGACATGCTGCTCGACAGCCAGTTGGACGACGGCACGCCGGTCACCTTGCCTGGCATCGTGCCCAAGCTCGGCACCACGCCCGGCGGTGTCATCCGCCCGGCCCCGACCCTGGGCCAGCACACCGACGAGGTGCTCGAAGGGCTGGGCATCGACGCGCAGCAGCGCGCCGAGTGGCGCGCACGCGGGTTGATCTGATGCCCTTGTAGGAGCGCGCTTGCCCGCGACGGCGTCCTTGAAATCGCCCCCGCCGGCAAGCCGTGCTGCTACGGGATGAGGTTTGTAGAAGCGCGCTTGCCCGCGACGGCGTCCTTGAAATCGCCCCGCCGGCAAGCCGTGCTGCTACGGGTTTACACTTTGCTTGCTCTGACACTGGAATACCTTCAATGCCCATGCCCGACATGAACCTGTTGATCGCCCTCGATGCCTTGCTCGAGGAGGGCAGCGTGGTCGGCGCCGCCCGGCGCATGCACTTGAGCCCGGCGGCGATGAGCCGCACGCTGGCGCGGGTGCGCGAGGCCCTGGGCGATCCGGTGCTGGTGCGGGCGGGAAGGGGATTGGTGCCCACGCCCCGGGCGCTGGCGATGCAGGCGCAGGTACGCGGCCTGGTCAACCAGGCCACCGAGCTGTTCCAGGCCCGAGACGAAGTGGACATGAGCACCTCCCAGCGTCTGTTCAACGTGCGCTCCAACGACGTGTTCTTCGGCGGTTTCGGCGGGCGGCTGGTGGAAAGCACCCGTCAGCAGGCACCGCTGGCCACGGTGCGTTTCGTGCCGGAGGGCGAGGGCGACGACGATGCATTGCGTGAAGGCCGGATCGACCTGCACGTCACGTCGCGCAGAAATTTCGGCCCCGAAATCAAGATGCAGCACCTGTTCACCACCGGGTTCGTCGGCCTTGTCCGCGAGGGACATCCGATCTTCGACGGGCCGCTGACCCCGGAACGCTTTGCCGCTTTCGACCACGTCAGCGTGTCCCGCCGGGGGCGCGCGCGAGGGCCGATCGACGATGCGCTCGAAACCTTGGGGTTGTCGCGGCGGGTCTCTTTCATCACGCCGAATTTCCACTCGGCGATCTTCTCCACCGCAGGCTCCGACATGATCCTGGCCCTGCCGGAGCCTGTGCTCTGGGGCATGCGCCAGTTGGGCTTGCGGATGCTGCCCCTGGTGATCCCGCTGGAGCTTGAACCGGTGAGTGTGATCCAGGCCTGGCACCCGCGCTTCGACAAGGACCCGGCTCACCGCTGGCTGCGACAGACGTTGAAGCAGGCGTGTGACACCCACGAGGCGCGGTACGGGGGCAAGGGATTGTAGGCGTCGGCGCGGCGTCCGTTGCTACGCCAGGACGGGGGCATCCTCCTTTTGATGAACCCGGGCATAGATAGCTTCCAGTTGCGCGGCAGACACCGACCAGTCGTGGTGCTGGCGCACATAGGCACGCCCGGCCTCGCCGATCTTCGCCAGCCGTGCCGGTTGCTCGACGGCGTCCACCAGTAACCGGGCAAGGCCATGGGCATCCTCGCAGCTCAGGTAATGGACGCCGTTCTCGACTTTCAGTCCCGAGCACCCCTGCGCGGTGGTCACCACGGCAAGTCCGGCGGCCATCGCCTCGAGCAGTTTGACGCTGGAGCCGCCGACATCGCGCAGCGGAGCGAAAAACAGCGCCGCCTCCTTCTGCACCGAGCGCAGGTCAGGCACGAAGCCCGGCCAGTCGATTCGCGGGTCAGGCCAGCGCTCGGGCCAGTCCTCCGGCAGCCCGTGGCCGCCGATGGTCAGTCGCACCATGGGGTCCAGCGCCCAGACACGGGGCATGATGTGATCCAGCGCCCATTGCACGGCATCCAGGTTGGGACTGTAGTCATAGTCGCCGATGAACAGCAGGCGGCGGCTGTAGCGATCCGGGCTGACCCTGGCGAAGTAACTGCAGTCTACGCCGTTGACCACCACGCTGGTGGCGCGGGCCGTCAGGCGGGTCAGGCTCTTGGCGTCGTCCTCGGTCACTGCGATCAGCGCCTGGGTCTGGGCGAATACGCGTTTTTCCCACTGCCGGTAGCGCCATTGGTCGAAGCGGGTAAAGGGGCCTGCCCAGTCCGGGAACAGGCGATAGCCAGCGGCGCCCATGCCTGACTCGATGTTGTGCTCGGTCATGATGAACGGCTTGCCCGAGCGCCGCAGCGGTGCCTCGAAGGGCTGGAAGCTGTAGCTGTGCTCGACCTGAATCACGTCCCACGGCTCTTGCAGCAGGGCTTCGAATTGCTGCTCCAGTGAGTCGGAGTAACCGTTGGCGCTGGCCAGCAGAGGCGGCGCGGCGAAGGCCATGGTCAACAGCGAACGCAGGCTGCGCAGCGGTCGCCGTGGGATCACGATCAGGCGCTCAAGCCAGGGCGCAAGGGCTGCATCGGTGGCGTCGTCCAGCTCGGTGTTCGAATGCACCAGCAAGGTAATGCGGTGCCCTCGCGCCGCCAGGCTGCGCAACAGATGAAACTGCCGGGTCTTGCTGCCGCTGGTGGTGGGCCAGGGCAGGTAGGGCAGCGTCCACAGGATGCGCATGACTAGCGGCTCCAGGCGAGGATTTGCAGGGAAGGGCTCAACGCCACGTCGATTCCCCGGGCGTCGGCCAACGGGGTGTGATTGCCGCTCAGCGGGTCGTAGAGGTCGGCTTTCTTGATGCCCGGAAAGACCATGTGGGCGCTGCTCGCGCTCCAGGCCATCAACAGGTGCGAGCCGTCCGGACGATTCCAGGCGATGGCATAGAGGTCTTCCGGCACGGCCAGCGGAGGCGGCAGGTCGGCAGGCGCGAGGGTGGGGCCGGTGACTTGAAGGAAGTTTTTCAAGGCGTTGTACACCGGCTTGGGTTCGGCGTTCAGGTCCAGCAGCCCGTAGCTGCGTTCCCGCGCACTGGCGCGTTGGTCCAGGTCACTGAGGTTGAACAGGAAGATGCGCTGGTAGTCCTGGGTGCTCATCAGCGCCAGCCTGCGCAGGGTGTAGTCGGCCTGACCCTCGGGGCCTATCACCGGCTGCAACTCCGAGGGCCCGGTGTAACTCGACCAGCCCCATTCGGTGGCCCAGACCTCTTTGATACCGGCTTCGTGCAGGGTTCTGTTCAGCCCTTTGGCACGCTTGAGGAAGTCCCGGTCGCCGGGCGAGTCGCCTTCGGGGTAGTCGGAATAGGGATGGTAGGCGGCAATGATGTTCTGGCCCGCCAGGCCCTGATCCACCATCGACTGCAGCATGTAGCTGGTCGAGCCGCGTATCTGCCCGTAATAGGCGACACCGGCGGTGACCACGGGTTTGCCCGGCAAGGCGCTGCGGATCGCCTTTGCGGTGGTGGTAAGGAGTTCGTAGTAGGCGGCCGGATCAGCCTGGGGCAACCAGGCAATGTTCGGCTCGTTCCACACCTGCCAGTGGCTGACCTGCGGGTAGTGCTGGGCCAGGGCCGTCATGCGTTCGGCGAACAGGCTGTTGTCGCGCGGCGGGTACTGGTCGGTGTTGCTCGCGCCTTGGGGCGCGGTGCTGTCGAAGGGCGCGGACCCTGCCAGATACGCCACGGTATTGAGGTGGTGCGGCAGGGCTGCGGCCATGGCGGCATCCAGATCCGCCAGGTTGTACTGGCCCTGCACGGGTTCGAGCATGGGCCAGCGCAGCCCCCAGCGTACCCAGTTCAGCCCGAGGTCATCCAGGCGAGTCATCTGCTTCTGATAGATGTCCTGGGGGAATTCATGAAACTGCACGTTGACCCCCAGGAAATCCTTCCAGGTGATCGAACGTTGGGCTTTGAGAAGGGTTTCGGCCTGCGCCGTGGCACTTGCCAGAACCAGCAGACAGAGGCCAAGTGCGTTCACGCAGGTCGAGCGTGCGTGTTTCATTGGTCCGGAACTCCTGTCATGCATGAATACGACTCCCTTGCGGGTAAGACAATCATGTCGGCTGCACTGCCAAGTCCAATATGGCGCGGGTCAAGCGGTGTAGGGCAGTGGTGCCTCGTGTGGCTGAAAACAGAGGCAGCCGCGAGGGGACGCGGCTGCCGGTTGGCGCATGCGGGTCAGACTTTCGGCGCGTCCGGCACCCGGCCGTAGATGTCGGTGAACCGCACGATGTCATCTTCTCCGAGGTATTCGCCGCTCTGCACCTCGATCATCACCAGGTCGATCACGCCAGGGTTCACCAGTCGATGGGTGTGGCCGGGCTTGATGAACGTCGACTCGTTGGTGTCGAGCATGAATTCGCGCTCACCATTGGTCACCCTGGCCATGCCGCTGACCACGATCCAGTGCTCGCTGCGGTGGTGGTGCATCTGCAGAGACAGCGAACCCTGGGGCTTGACCACGATGCGCTTGATCTTGAAGCGCTTGCCTTCTTCAAGCACCGTGTACGTGCCCCATGGCCGGGTCACGGTGTTGTGCAGCAGGTAAGCCGGGTGACCCTGGCGCTTGAGTTCCTGAGCCAGGACTTTCACCTCCTGGGTGCGCGCGGCATCGGCGATCAGCAGCGCATCCGGCGTGTCGATGATGACCAGGTTGTCCAGGCCGACGCCGCCGACCAGACGTTTCTTGGAGTCGATGTAGCAGTTGGTGACGTCGTGCAGCACCACCTGGCCGTTGAACTGGTTGCCGTTTTCGTCGGCCGGCGCCAGTTCGCGGATCGCCTGCCAGGAGCCGATGTCGCTCCAGCCCAGTTCGCAAGGCACCACCGCCACTTTCTGCGAGCGTTCCATGAGGGCGTAGTCGATGGAAATGTCCGGTGCCAGCGCGAAGGTCGCCGCGTCCAGCTCCATCTGCAGCTCGTTGCTGCCCTGTTTGCTGTTGCACTGGGACAGGCAATGGCGCACGGCTGTGAGCACGTCCGGGGCATGGAACTCAAGCTCGCGCAGCACCACATCCACCCGCATGCAGAACATGCCGGCGTTCCACAGGTGCAGGCCGCCCTTGAGGTATTCCCCTGCCGTGGCGGCATCGGGCTTCTCGACGAAGCGCGCCACCTGGTAGGCCTTGCCGCTCAGTGCCTGACCCTTTTCGATATACCCGAAGCCGGTTTCAGCGCGGGTCGGGATCAGCCCGAAGGTCACCATCCAGCCTTCGTCGGCCAGCTTCTGCGCATCCTGGACCGCAGCGGCGAACGCCTCGACGTCGTGAATCAGATGGTCAGCCGGCAGGATCAGCAACTGCGCATCGTCACCATGCAGAGCCTGCACATGCAGCGCGGCGGCGGCGATGGCCGGTGCGGTGTTGCGTCCGAAGGGTTCGAGAATGAAATCCAGATGGACCTTGTGCTTGTTCAGCAACCGGTAGTCATCCACGGTGCGGAAATACACTTCGCGGTTGGTCACCGTCAGGACGCTTTCAACCCCGACCAGACTGCTGGCTCGGTTGAAGGTCTTCTGCAGCAGGCTTTCGCCATCCGGCAGGCGCATGAACGGTTTGGGCATGGCTTCACGGGAGACTGGCCACAGCCGGGTGCCGGCACCGCCGGCGATAATGCAGGGAATCAGGGTGCCCATCAGTAAGCCTCGCGAGAGAACGGCACTGCAGAAACAGTGCGCAGGAGAGTGTAGAGATCGAATCTGCGGGAACCGTTTTCGATGTACTCAAGGCTTGTGTGCGTCAGCGATAGACTGTCGACCGGCTGCAGTGGCATGAAACGTCCTCACATCTTCGATCCATGAATCCATGATTGGCCAATTTGCTCAGCGCTTTCTCAGTAAAAGTCAATTTAATGACTTTTCTGCGGGTGCTTCCTGTTTTAGCCAATTATTTGTCGATTAAGCGCTCTCCGCGCCCTTATTTCAATCCCGCTGGTAAGAAAAAAACCTGTTTTTCTCAGAAATTTTACGGGATGACGTGCTGATGCCGGCCGGCAAACCCTCGAACGAGGGTATCGGGCAGTAAAGCTCATGAAACAGCCCGTGTCATGGCAGGGGCAGGGCTTCGCGACGAAATTGCACTGGCCTTGCAGGCTGCTGGCAAAAAAAATGCCGACGGCAGGGCTTTTTCCTCTCAGGCGAAGGTCAACATCTGACGCAATGAATCGCACCAACAGAGGAAGGGACTATGGCGCAGCGCAGGGCTTTACTGATTCTTCATGGCAAACAGGCGCTCAACGAAGACGTCCGGGCTGCCGTGGAGCGCAAGCGCAAACACGGTTGGGAGCTTGACGTGCGCTTGACCTGGGAAGGCGGCGACGCCCAGCGCCTGGTCAAGGAGGCACTGGCAGCAGGGCATACGCAGATCATCGCCGGTGGCGGTGATGGCTCCTTGCGTGACATCGCCGAGGCACTGGCCCAGGCAGGCTCCGAAGCAAGCCTGGCGATTCTGCCGTTGGGGACGGCCAATGATTTTGCCCGCTCGGCGGGTGTTCCGCTGGAAATCGGTCCGGCGCTCGACTTGCTTGACATCCCCGCACGCACGGTCGATATGGGCACCGTCGATGGGCATATGTTCCTGAATATGGCCACCGGTGGTTTTGGCAGCCAGGTGACGGCCAACACCTCGGAGGATCTGAAAAAGGTGCTGGGGGGCGCGGCGTATCTGTTTACCGGGTTGTCGCGTTTCAGCGAGTTGAAATCAGCCTATGGGGAGTTGAACGGCCCGGATTTCCACTGGCAGGGGGAGTTGCTGGCGCTAGGCATTGGCAACGGTCGCCAGGCGGGCGGTGGGCATCCGTTGTGCCCGAATGCCCTGGCTGATGACGGGCTGCTGGACGTCAGCATTCTGCCTGCGCCGCAGGAGGTGGTGGGTACGCTCAAGCGGTTGCTGGAGGGCGGGCTGGGGCTGGACAGTATGTTCGTGCGGGCGCGTTTGCCGTGGGTCGAACTCAAGTCCGCCGAGGGGCTGGACATCAATCTGGATGGCGAGCCGCTGCGAGGAGAGCAATTGCGATTCGAAGCGAAGTCTGGGGCGTTGCGTATTCACCTGCCGGCGCACTCGCCGTTGCTGGGGCAGGGCAAGCGCATTGGTTGATGTGGGAGTTCGGTGAGGGTCGGGCGGTTTACATCTTCACAACCACTGAACTGTGCCGGACCCTACAGGTCGATTTGAAACGACGCGCATTGCAGCCGTTTGCCTTGCGCGCATTTTTCGACTCGACAAGGAACCCGCCCCATGTCCAGCACGACCCTCGCCGATTACCTCGCCCAAACCCTCGCCGCCGCAGGCGTTTCGAAGATCTGGGGGGTGAGTGGCGACAGCCTGAACGGCCTGACCGACAGCCTCGAACGCCTGGGCAAGATCAGATGGATGCACACCCGTCACGAGGAAGTCGCAGCCTTCGCCGCAGGTGCCGAGGCGGCGTCAACCGGCAAGCTTGCGGTGTGTGCCGGCAGTTGCGGGCCGGGCAACCTGCATTTGATCAATGGCTTGTACGACTGCCATCGCAGCCGGGTCCCGGTGCTGGCGATTGCGGCGCAGATTCCATCCTCTGAAATCGGCCTGAATTACTTTCAGGAAACCCACCCTACGGACCTGTTCAAGGAATGCAGCCATTTCGTCGAAGCGGTGAACAGCGCCGAGCAGTTTCCCCGGGTGCTGGAGCGGGCCATGCGCGCGGCCATCAGCCAGCGCGGTGTGGCGGTGATCGTGATTCCGGGGGATGTCGCCCTCAGCCCCGGCCCTGACGCCAAGCCAGCCTGGGTTGAACCGGCTGCGGCGCGGGTGATTCCGGCCGAGTCCGACCTGCTGAAGCTGGTGGAGATTCTCGACAAGTCCAAAGCCGTGACGCTGCTCTGCGGCGCCGGGTGCGCCGATGCTCACGATCAGGTGGTGGCGCTGGCTGAAAAGCTCTCGGCCCCCGTGGTGCACGCCCTGCGCGGCAAGCAGTATATCGAGTACGCCAACCCCTTTGACGTTGGCATGACCGGGCTGATCGGTTTCAGCTCTGGTTACCATGCGATGCTCAACTGCGACACGCTGGTGATCCTGGGCAGCAGCTTTCCTTACCGCAATTTCTATCCCGAGAAAGCCAAGGTCATCCAGATCGACATCGACCCGGCCGCCCTCGGGCGTCGTGTGCCGCTGACCCTTGGGCTGACCGGTGGCATTGCCGAAACCATTGTTGCGCTGCTGCCACGGCTCAAGGCCCACACCGACCGCAAGTTCCTCGACAAGGCACTGGCGCACTACGCCAAGTCCCGCGAGGAGCTGGACGAACTCGCCACGCCGTCGGCCCATGGTGAGCCGATTCACCCGCAGTACCTGACGCGCATGGTGGATGCCTACGCAGACCCTGATGCGATCTTCACCGTGGACGTCGGCACGCCGACGCTATGGGCTGCGCGCTACCTCACCATGAACGGACAGCGCTCGCTGATCGGCTCGTTCAACCACGGCTCCATGGCCAACGCCATGCCCCAGGCTTTGGGGGCCAAGGCGGCGTTTCCACAGCGTCAGGTGGTGGCGCTGTGCGGTGACGGCGGGATTTCCATGCTCATGGGTGATCTGCTGAGCATTCGTCAGCTTAACCTGCCGATCAAGATGGTGGTGTTCAACAACAGCTCGCTGGGCTTTGTTGCCATGGAGATGCAGGCCAGCGGCTATGTGCCCCACGACACCGATCTGCACAGCACCAATTTCGCCAATATCGCGATTGGCGCGGGCATCCTGGGGATTCGCGTGGAGAACAGCGCCGACCTGCCCAACGCGCTGAAAAAGGCCTTCGAGCATCCGGGGCCAGTGTTGATCGATGTGGTCACCGCCAAACAGGAACTGGGCCTGCCGCCCAAGATCAAGCTGGCCCAGGCCAAGGGCTTCAGCCTGTTCATGTTGAAGGCGGTGATGAACGGCAAGGCCGATCAGGTGCTGGAGTTGGCCAAGACCAATTTCCGATAGTTGAATCGCGGTTCACTCGTAGCAGCACGGCTTGCCGGCGGGAGCGGTGTGTCAATCGACATCAACGTGTCAGATACACCGCCCCGCCGGCAAGCCGTGCTGCTACGAGGGCTAACCAAGGCAGCTTCTGAAGAGGCGCTGCAACGGCAACTGCCGATTGGCATGGCGCATCACCAGCGCCAGTTCCCGGTAAAAGGTGAGAGCGCCCAGTTCGATGATGCGGATACTGGACGCCCGCTCAAGCCACAGCCCCGCCCGAGGCACCAGCGACACCCCAAGCCCGGCCTCGACCATGCGCACGATGGCGTCCACTTCATCCAGCTCGAGGCCGGCCACGGTCTCGATTTTCTGTTCCCGCAAAAACCGCGTCACCTGCCGCCCGCCGAACGAATGCCGGTCATAACGCACAAAGCGCTGTTCGCGCAGCAGCGCCAGCGCATCCTCTCCTTCTACATGGCTGGGCGCGATCAGCACGAACGGTTCGCGTTCGATCACCTCCAGGTGCAACTCCTTGGGCAGCGCGAACGGCGGGCGGATCAGGATGGCCAGATCGATTTCGCCCGCGTCCACACTGTTGAGCAGCACCTGCGACACCCCGGGTACGACCTTGGCTTCGACGGTCGGCGCCTGGCGGTTGAGTTCCACCAGCGCGGCGGGCAGCAGTCCGGTCTGGACGGTGGCGATGGCCCCGATCAGCAGTTCGCCGTAATAGCCGCTGTCGGCATGGGGCGCTGCCATGCGTTCGAACAGTTCGACGATTTCCCGGGCCATGGGCAGCGCCCGCTGGCCGGCAGCGTTGAGCGTGGCGCTGCGGCCACTGCGGTCGAACAGCGGCGTGCCCAGGGCTTTTTCCAGGGTGCGTATCTGGGCGCTGACCGCCGATTGCGTCAGCCCCACCTGATTGCCTGCGGCGACAAAGGTGCCCAGCCGTTCCACGCTGAGAAAGGTATTCAGTTCACGAATCACGGCAACTCACTGATCGAAATAATTGTGGCTCGACGCAAAGATTATGATCTTTCAATCAAAGATTCAATGGGCAAAGATGATCGCATCCCATCAAGAGGAAATGTCCGTGACCGCCACCACCCAGAAGCTCTCGCCGTTTCACCTGGCCATCCCCGTATTCGATCTGGCCGCCGCCCGGCATTTCTACGCCAATGTGTTCAACCTGCCGGAAGGCCGCTCCAGCGATCATTGGGTGGATTTCGATTTCTTCGGCCACCAATTGGTGATCCACGAGCACCCGAAAACCGACTCCCAGGCCCACGCCGGCACCAATGCGGTGGACGGCCATGACGTGCCGGTGCCGCATTTCGGCGTGGTCTTGGGCTGGGAGGAGTGGGAAGCCCTGGCGGACCGTCTGCAGAGCCAGGGCGTGAAGTTCGTGATCGAACCCTATGTGCGTTTCAAGGGACAGGTCGGCGAGCAGGCCACGATGTTCCTGTTCGACCCGTGCGGCAATGCGCTGGAGTTCAAGGCGTTCAAGGACATCGGGCAGTTGTTTGCCAAGTAGATAGAGATACGCATTCCGTAGCAGCACGGCTTGCCGGCGGGAGCGGTGTGTCAGGCGACTCATCTGTGTCAGACGTACCGCTCCCGCCGGCAAGCCGTGCTGCTACGGGTTAACTAACTAATTGGATCCCGATTTGTAATAACTGTACAAGTAAACCCCACAAAACTGCCTTTATCCATTCAGAAAACCGTCCAACTAAAAAGAACGACGACCGGCGCTCAACTCCCCATCCACGCTGCCGAACTATATTTCGAGCCGCGTCTTCCCTTTCTTCGGGCGACCCCGTAAAAAGCGCAGCGCGCGCCTGATCGGCACGCCATCCCGTCGCTGTCATTCTTGGTTATGGACACAATCGTATGATCAAAAGTCTGGGTTTCAGCAGAAAGATCCTGCTGGCCGCTGCACTGATAGTTGTAGTTGCGTTTACCTGTTTCATTCTGGTGAACGATTATCGTCAGCGCGAAACATTGAAAAACAACGTCGACGCCGAACTGCAACAGCTCGGAAGTCTGACCACGCAGAACATCCAGACCTGGCTGGACAGCCGCACCCAGCTGCTTTATTCCATGGCCCAGCAGATCGCGGCCGACGGCCCGGCGCCTGCCAACCTGCAACGCGCCGTGAGCCTGCCGGTGTATGCGGACAATTTCCAGCTCAGTTACTTCGGCGGCAAGGACGGCCTGATGTTCTCGGTGCCTGCCGGTAACCGCGCAGCCGACTATGACCCACGCGCCCGTGGCTGGTACAAGGCGGCGGATGCGGCCCAGGGCACCATCGTTACCGAGCCTTACATCGCCGCGTCATCGGGCAAGCTGGTGGTGACCCTGGCCACGCCCGTACGCCAGCAGGGCCAGATGATCGGCGTAGCCGGTGCCGACATGTCGCTGGATCTGATTACCAAGACCATCAACTCGCTGAACTTCGGCGGCCACGGTTACGCGTACATTGTCAGCGCTGACGGCAAGATCCTGATCCACCCGGACAGCAAGCTGCTGCTCAAGAATGTCAGCGAGGCCTACCCCAATGGTGCGCCGAAAATTGCGCCGGGCGTGACCGAGATCGAGTCCGGTGGCAAGGCGCAGTTCATTTCCTTCACCAAGGTTGAGGGGCTTTCTTCGGCCAACTGGTATGTCGCGCTGGTACTGGATCGCGACGCTGCCTACTCGATGCTCAGCGAATTCCGCTCTTCGGCCATCACCGCCATGGTGATCGTGGTCGCGATCATCATCGTGTTGCTCGGCCTGCTGATTCGTGTGCTGATGCAGCCGCTGCACCAGATGGGCCGCGCCATGCAGGACATCGCCGACGGCGAGGGCGACCTGACCAAGCGACTGTCGGTGGTCTCCAAAGACGAATTCGGCGCACTGGCCGTGTCGTTCAACCGCTTCGTGGAGCGTATCCATGGGTCGATCCGCGAAGTGGCGTCCACCGCCGGCCAACTGGGTGAAGTCGCCGCGCGAGTAGTCGGGGCGTCCAACTCGTCCATGGGCAACTCCGACCAGCAGTCCAGCCGCACCAGCAGTGTGGCGGCCGCGATCAACCAACTGGGCGCCGCCGCCCAGGAGATCGCCCAGAACGCCGCACTGGCCTCGCAGCATTCCAGCGAAGCCTCGCAACTGGCCAGCGAAGGGCAGGGCGTGGTGACCCAGACCATCAAAGCCATGAATCAGCTGTCGGACAAGATCAGCGAGTCGTGCGTGAACATCGAAACGCTGAACGCCAAGACCGCCAACATCGGGCAGATCCTGGAAGTCATCAGCGGCATTTCCCAGCAGACCAACCTGCTGGCGCTGAACGCCGCCATCGAAGCCGCCCGCGCAGGGGAAGCCGGTCGCGGGTTCGCCGTGGTGGCCGATGAAGTGCGCAACCTGGCCCACCGCACCCAGGATTCGGCCCAGCAGGTGCAGGGCATGATCGAGGAGCTGCAGGTCGGCGCCCGTGATGCCGTGGCGAACATGACCGAAAGTCAGCGCCAGAGCGAAAGCAGCGTGACCATCGCCAACCAGGCCGGCGAACGCCTGAACAGCGTGACCCGCCGCATCGGCGAAATCGACGGCATGAACCAGTCCGTGGCCACCGCGACCGAAGAACAGACCGCCGTGGTGGAGTCGATCAACGTTGACATCACCGAGATCAACACCCTCAATCAGGAAGGCGTCGACAACCTCAAATCGACCCTCGACGCCTGCAGCCACCTGGAACACCAGACCGCACGGTTGCAGCATCTGGTGGGTACGTTCCGGATCTGACCTCTGCGGAGCACCCTTTGCCTGCGGCGGCGATCATCAGGTCGCCGTCGCGGGCAAGCGCGCTCCTACAGGTATTGGTACGTAACACTTGCGATACTGCGGTACGTAATATCACTCGCCACCAAATTGCTGCCGATACTGATTCGGCGACAACCCTATCCGCTCGCTGAACAACTTGCGCATATGCCGCGCACTGCCGAAACCGCAGCGCGCAGCCACAACCTTGAGCGGCAACTCGCACCCCTCCAGCAGCTTGCGCGCATGGTCGATCCGCGCATTCTGGACGTACTGCATCGGCGTCAGATTCACCTCACGCTGAAACGCCCGGGCGAAATTGCGCGGGCTCATGGCAGCAATCTCCGCCATGCGCTGGATGGTGTACGGCTCCTCGATGTGATCGACCACATAGGCCTGTACCCTGGCAATCACCGTACCGTCACGCTGTACCGCGGCCAGCAGCGGGCTGTAGGGCGTCTGGCCGCCCTGGCGTTTCATCACCACCAGCAGCACCTTCGCCACCTCAAGCGCCAGCTCCTTGCCGTGATCTTCCGCCACCACCGCCAGCGCCATGTCGATGCCTGCGGTGATCCCGCCCGAGGTAATCAGGTTGCGATCCACCACGTAAATCTGCTCGGTCTCGACCCGGGTTTCGGGATGCCGTTGGGCGAGGCGATCGACATAATTCCAGTGAGTGGTGCAGCGGTAACCGTCGATCAATCCCGCTTCGCCCAGCAGAAACACCCCCGTACAGATAGCGCCGAAACGCTTGGCACTGCGCGCCGCCTCCGGCAGCCAGGCATTCAGGGCCGGGTGGGTTACCCCATAGGCGCCGGGGCCGCCGGGCACCAGCAACAGGTCGACGCCGGCCGGGCAGTTTTCCAGGGTCATGTCGGCATGGACTTTCAGCCCGCAAGAACTGCGGATCAGCCCCTGACAATCGGCCACGGTCAGCAACTGGTAGTGCTTTTCCCTGGGCAGCAAGCGGTTCGAGATCGAAAAGACGTCCATGGGGCCTGTCACGTCGAGCATCAGCACGTCGTTGAACAGCACCATCACCACCGTTTTTTGAGCACTCGCAACCTGCATACACCAACCGCCTTCATTCTGGCCCGCACCTGGAACGGCGCCGGGCGCACGACCTGACCAAGGCGGCAGTTTAGGCCAATTGAGGGTATTTTCGGTACAGTTGCGTATCCAATTGAGGGATCAGTGGTTCTTGCAGCCTGATGGCAGATTGAAGCGAAAGCAGGCGCCGCCCAGGTCCGAGGCTTCGACGTAGAGCGCGCCGTCGTGGGCTTCCACCACCGACCGGCAAATCGTCAGGCCCATCCCCAGGCCGCTGGTGCGGGTGGTGTAGAACGCGCCGAAGATCTTCTTGCGCTCCTGCACGGGAATGCCGGGGCCATTGTCTTCGATGGACACCTGAATGCCGTCGCGCAGGGCGCAGGATGACACGCGCAGGATGCCGGCCGAGCCTGTGTTGGCGCTCATGGCTTCCAGGGCGTTGGTCATCAGGTTGAACACCAGTTGCTGGATCTGCACCGGGTCGGCGATCACGGTCTTGTCGGCGCGCAGCACGGTTTCCACCGTCACGCCTTGCCAGGTCAGCACGGCGGCCTTGAGGCGAATCACTTCCTCGATGATCTCGTTGATCTTGATCGCCCGGGGTTTGGCCGGGGTCTGTTTGGCAAGGGCGCGCAAGGAGGTGACGATGCTGGCGGCGCGTTCGCATTCGGAGCGGATGTCGTTCAGCCCGCAGATGGCTTCTTCCAGCCTGGGCGTGTCGCGTTGCAGCCAGCGTATGCAGGCGGCGGTGTTGGAGGCGATGGCCAGCAGCGGCTGGCTGATTTCGTGGGCGATGGAGACGGTCAGTTCACCCATGACTTTGAGGTGGGCGCTGCGGGCTGATTCGGCAGCAGAGGTGCTGGTTTCGGTCTGGGTGTCGGCAGATGGGGCTGCCGGGAATTGCCTAAGTAAACGGGGAAAGTGGCCGAATGCAGGTGTCGACCACACTTCCAGCCGCGCCAGGCGCTGCTTCTTGGTGGAGGCCGGTGCAGGCGTGCTGATCGGCAGGACGTCGGGTGCGGGTGTGGACACCGTGTCTGGCGTGGACATGTCGTAGCTGTCCAGCCATGCCGGGGCCGCCGGATTGTCGGTGTCCGAAAAGGCCTGAGGTAGAAGTTTTTCTGGCATCGAGCCCCCGTATCCTAAGCGCCTCGTGTCGTCGTGACCGAGTATACGCAGTGATCCGGAGGGCAAAACCGCTAGCAGGGCGATTGGCAGAATCGGGCACCCTGATGGCCGTTACATTCCCCTTTGAAGCATCGCTATGAATAGCTGAAACCTTTCACCGCCTGGATGCGAACACGCCCCGTAACAGTCCGGCTTGCCGGCGTCGGCGCCCGGAAGATCGCTCCCGCGGGCAAGCCCGGCTGCTACGGGGTGTGGGGTGTGTTGGAGATTTGTGTCGCGCATCCGTCCGTAGCAGCACGGCTTGCCGGCGGGGGCGTCTTCAGAATCGCCCCCGCCGGCAAGCCGTGCTGCTACGGATGATCAGGCGATGCCGATTTTCCATTGTGCCGGTGGTGGGGTGCCGTTGACTGCGAAGTCGCCGACGATGCGGTCCTTGTAGATGCGTGGGTTGTGCGAAGCCAGGGTGCGGGCGTTGCGCCAGAAGCGGTCCAGGCCTTGCGGACGCAAGGTGGCCGAGGCGCTGACGGCGTCGAACAGACGCGAGCTGGCGTCGATGATGAGGTCGCTGACAATGGTCTGGGACTGGGCAATCTCAAGCTCGGCAATGTCCACCGCCTGCTGGCGAACCTCACCGTCACTCGACAGCCTGGCCTGGTAGGCGCGCTCAATGGCTTCTGCGTTCTTCAGCACGATGGCGCCAGCAGCGTAGGCGGCCGCGCGCAGGCTGCCGACCACTTGCAGCACCTGCGGATCCTGCGCCACCCGCGGGGCATTGCCGTTGCTGAAGCTGCGGGTGCGTTTGCCCACTGCCGCCGCCACTTCGCCGGTCAATGCGCGGCCGATGCCCGCCAGGTTCGCCAGATGGATGATCTGGAAAAACGCTGGCGAGTAGCCGAAGCGTTCCTCGCTGTTGATGTGGCGAGGATCCACCGCCACCTTGTGAAAGTGCGCAGTGCCGCTGGCGGTCAGGGTCTGGCCGAAGCCGTTCCAGTCGTCCACCACCTCGACGCCTTCGGCATCGCGGCGCACGGTGACGAATACCCGCTCGCCGTCGTGGTCGCTCACTGCCACGTCAACCCAGTCACTGTACAGGCTGCCGGTGGTGTAGAACTTGCTGCCGTCGATGCGCCATTGTTCGCCGTCCAGATAAAGGCGCGAGGTCAATTGCGCCTGGGTGGTCTGGCCGATCTCGCCGATGGCCGGGCCGACGATTTCTCCCCGGCCAAGGCGCTCCAGCCACAGCGCACGGCGGGCTTCGTTGGGGCTGTTGAGGATGCTTTCGGTAAAGCCCAGGTGGCCGCGTAGCGACTGCACCAGATTGGAGTCGGCTTCACCCAGTTCGATCAGCAGGTTGGTCAGCTCGGGGATGGTCACCCCGGCGCCGCCGTATTCCTGGGGCACGCGCAACGCGGTGAAGCCCGAAGCCTTGAGCAGTTGAATCTCTTCGAAGGGCAGGCGGCGTTCCAGTTCGCGCGCGATGGCGCCTTCGCGCAGGGTGGCAAAAAGCGGGCGAAAGCGCTCGGCCAGTTCTTCATAGCGGGCCGAAGGGCCAGCGCCCCAGGCGGCGTCGATTTGATGAGTCATGCAAAACATTCCTTGCTTCGGTTTACGGTCAATTCAGATAGCCACGGTGTCGGTGCGACGCAGCGTCGCCGGGTGCGCCGGATAAGGCAGCCCCAGGCGCTCGCGCAGGGTGTTGCCGGTCGGGCCGTGCTCGGGCACCAAGCCGCGACGCTTGAGTTCCGGCAGGATCAGCCCGATGAAATCGTCCAGGCCTTCGGGGTAGGTCGGCGGCAGGATGTTGAAGCCATCGGCGCCGTAGCCTTCGAACCAGGCCTGCAACTGATCCACCACCTCTTCGGGCGAGCCGACCAGCGTCCAGTGGCCGCGAGCCCCGGCCAGACGCAGGTACAGCTCGCGGATGCTCAGGCCTTCGGCGGCCAGTTGCAGAATCAGCTGCTGGCGGCTCTTGGAGGCATTGGTGGCGGGCAGGTCCTGGGGCAGGGGACCGTCCAGCGGCAGATGGGATAGATCGACGCCACCCAGCAGCCCCGACAGCAGGCTCAGGCCCACCTGTGGATGCACCAGGTTCTGCAGGCGCTGATGCTTGGCGTGGGCCTCGGCGGAAGTTGGTGCGGTGAAAATGGTCACGCCCGGCAGGATCTTGATGTGTTCGGGCTTGCGGCCCAGCACTGCGGCGCGGGATTTGATGTCGCTGTAGAACGCCTGGGCATCGGCCAGGCTCTGGTGTGCGGCGAAGATCGCTTCGGCGGTGGCCGCGGCCAATGCCCGACCGTCTTCCGAGGCGCCGGCCTGGACCAGCACCGGCTTGCCCTGTGGCGAGCGCAGTACGTTCAGCGGGCCGCGCACGTTGAAGTGTTCGCCTTGGTGATCGGTCAGGTGCAGTTTGCTGCGGTCCAGGAAGATGCCTTTTTCTTTATCCAGCAGCAGGGTGTCGTCTTCCCAACTGTCCCACAGCTTGTCGACCACCTGATGAAATTCCCGCGCACGGCTGTAGCGGTCGGCGTGGGCGGCCTGATTGCCTTCGGTGGCGGTGCCGAAGTTCTTCGCCGCGTCCGGGTCGCTGCTGGTGACCAGGTTCCAGCCGACACGCCCGCCGCTGATCTGGTCCAGCGAAGCGAACTGCCGCGCCAGATTGAACGGCTCGCTGTAGCTGGTGCTGGCAGTGGCGACCAGGCCGATGCGCGAGGTCACGGCGGCCAGCGCCGAGAGCAGGGTCAGGGGTTCGAAGCTGAGGCTGGGAGCGATCACCCGGTCGAAGGTCGGCGCGTCGATGCCGCGCACCGAAACGCTGTCGGCCAGGAACAGGGTGTCGAAGCCTGCGTCTTCGGCCTTGCGCGCAAGGTCCACGAAGTGATTCAGGCGAATGCCGGCGTCGGCCTGGGAACCGCTGTCGCGCCAGGCGGCAATGTGGTGTCCGGTGGCGCGCAGGAACAGGCCGAGTTTCAGGGTGTCAGCACGTTTGCTCATAGGGTTGCTCCTTGTATTCGATCATCAGCAGGCGACCGCGAACGACAGGCTGCGGCTCAGTGGAATTGAGGCCTCGCGGCTGCCGGGAATGGCCGCCAGCAAGCGCCGGGTGTAGCTGTGTTGGGGGTTCTGCCAGAGCCTGTGGGGCGTGGCTTGCTCGACGATGCGCGTGTCATGCATCACCAGCACGCGGTCGGAGAAGTAGCGCACCACCGACAGGTCATGGGAGATGAACAGGTAGCTCAGGTCGAAGGCTTCGCGCAGCTCCACCAGCAGGTTGAGAATCTGCGCCTGGGTCGATACATCCAGTGCCGACACCGGCTCGTCGCAGATCACCAGCTTGGGTTTGACGATCAGCGCCCGTGCGATGCCGATGCGCTGGCGTTGCCCACCGGAAAACTGATGCGGCAAACGCTCCAGGCTGTTGCGCGCCAGGCCCACGGCATCGAGCATCTGCTCGCGGGCGCGGCGCCTGAGATTCGCATCGTCCTGGCCGTGCAGGCGTTGCACGCGGTCCAGGATGGTTTCGACGCTGTGCCTTGGGTTGAGCGCGGCATAAGGGTCCTGAAACACCATCTGCAACTGGCCGCGCCACGCCAGACGCTGGGCAGGGTCGAGTGTGGCGATGTCGCGCCCGGCGAAATCGATCTGCCCACGGCGAGGTTCGATCAGGCCCAACAGCGCCTTGCTCAGGGTCGATTTGCCGCAGCCGGATTCGCCCACCAGGCCCACGGTTTCCCTCGGGTGAATCTCGAACGACAGCCCGCTCAAGACTTCCCGCTCGCCGTATCCCAGGCTCAGGTCCTGTACCTGCAGCAGGGGAGCGCCGTCATGGCTGCCGGGACGCGGCGCATGGCCGGGGCCGTAGTGCGTGCTGCTGACCTTGTACTGGTTGGGTTGGCCGCCGTGGCGCGTGACCTGGATCTCCGGCAGGCGATTGTGCAGGTAATGCTGGTCGTGGTCCCGGCCAAGGGAGGCGTTGAGCAGGCCCCGGGTGTACGGATGGGTGGGGCGGGTAAAGAGTTCGGCATTGGGCCGGTGCTCAAGGGCCAGGCCGTCGTGCATGATGATCACCCGGTCGGCCTGTTGGCGTACCACGCCCAGGTCATGGGTAATCAGCAGCAGGCCCATGCGCAATTCCTTGCGCAGGGAATCGAGCAGTTCGAGGATCTGCGATTGCACGCAGACGTCCAGCGCGGTGGTCGGCTCGTCGGCGATCAACAGTCGGGGCTCGCAGGCGATAGCCATGGCGATCATCACCCGCTGGCGCTGGCCGCCGGACAGGTGCTGCGGGTATTCGCCAAGGTGCGCGGCCGGACGTGGCAACTGCACCAGGCCGAACAGTTCTTCGGCGCGCTTGAGCGCCTGGCGGCGGGTGAGGTCGGTGTGGGTCAGCAGCGTTTCTGTGAGCTGCTCGCCCAGGGTCAGCACCGGGTTCAGGCTCGACAGCGGCTCCTGAAACACCATGCCCAGGCCACTCCCTTGCACTTGGCGCATCTGCCGTGGCGTCAACTGCAACAGGTCGCGGCCTTCGAACAGCACCTGCCCGCTGGTGCGCGCGTGCTCGGGCAACAGCCGCAGCAGCGCCAGCGCGGTGGTGGACTTGCCGCAGCCGGACTCGCCCACCAGCGCCAGGGTTTCACCTGACTCCAGAGTGAAATCCAGCCCTTTTACCGCGTCGATGCCCTGGTAATTCACGCGTAGGCCGCGTACGTCGAGCAGGCTCATGGCAGGTACCGTCGCAGGCGTGGATTCAAGGCGTCGTTGAGGCCGTCGCCCAGCAAATTGAACGCCAGCACTACGGCGATGATTGCAATGCCGGGCAATGCCGTCAGGTACCAGGCGCTGGCGATTTGTTCGCGACCGCTGCCGATCATCCCGCCCCAGCTGGCGGTGTTGGGATCGCTCATGCCAAGGAACGCCAGGCCAGCCTCGATCAGGATCGCCAAGGCCACCAGAATCGAGGCCGTGACCACCAGCGGTGCCAAAGCGTTGGGCAGGATTTCTTCGAGGATCACGGTTCGGCTGCTGAAGCCCTGGCTGCGGGCAGCGGTGACGAAATCAGCTTCGCGCAGGGTGCGGAATTCGGCGCGGATCAACCGTGCGATGGTCGGCCACGAAGACACGCCAATCGCCAGGGCGATGATGTTCACCGTGGGCGTGCCGATGGCGACGATGACGATCACCAGCAGGAACGAGGGCACGGTCTGGAACACTTCGCTGAGGCGGGTGAGGATGTCGTCCACGCGCCCGCCGTGATAGCCGGCCAG
Source organism: Pseudomonas sp. NPDC090203 (assembly GCF_044746765.1). Classification (NCBI taxonomy): domain Bacteria; kingdom Pseudomonadati; phylum Pseudomonadota; class Gammaproteobacteria; order Pseudomonadales; family Pseudomonadaceae; genus Pseudomonas; species Pseudomonas sp. NPDC090203. The sequence continues at coordinate 320,893 of NZ_JBIVCV010000003.1, read as the reverse complement.
TGCGCCGACGGTGACACCGATCAGCACGCTGATGAGTGTGCCGTAGAGGGCGATCAGCAGGGAGGCGCGTGCGCCGTGGGCGATCCCGGCGGCGACATCGCGGCCCAGTGAGTCGGTACCCAAGAGGTAGGTCGGATCGCTGCCGGGCCAGAGCAGTGGAGCGGCGACCATGTCCAGCGGGTCGCCGGGAAAGAAATACCCGGCGGTGAGGGCCATGAACAGGGTCAGCAGCAGAATCGCAGCGCCGGTGAGGGCCGCCGGATTACGCCGCAGCGCCCCCCACAGCGATTCGCTGCGGCCTGCGCGTTGAACAGGGAAAGCAATCGTCGACATCGAATCCTCACTCATGGGTGTTGGCAGAACTTTGGGGGCGCCGCCGATCCGTAGCAGCACGGCTTGCCGGCGGGGGCGGCCTCAAGATCGCTCCCGCCGGCAAGCCGTGCTGCTACGAGGTAGGGGGGCCAGGATTTGAGTTCCAGCCCCGACTCTGTAGCAGTCCGGCTTGCCGGCGAGACGTCCTTGAGATCGCAGACGCCGGCAAGCCGGACTGCTACGAGATGCGGGTGTGCCCGGGATTTCGAGGTCATACGCGAATCCTCGGATCGAGCCAGGCTTGCAGCAGGTCCATGCTCACGTTGACCACGACCACCAGCATCGAAGACAGCAACAGGATCCCCAGCAGCAGGTTGTAATCTCGGGACAGCACCGCATCGAGGGTCAGGCGGCCAAGGCCGGGCCAGCCGAACAGGGTTTCGGTGACCGCCGCACCGCCCAGCAGCGCCGCGAAATGCAGGCCGGCCAGGGTGGTGACGGGCAGCAGGGCGTTGCGCAGCACGTGCCGGATCGCCACCCGCGCAGGGTGCAGCCCCTTGGCCTTCGCCGTGCGCACGAAGTCTAGCCGCTGCACTTCCAGCATCGAGGCGCGGGTCAGCCGGGCGTAGAGTGCGATGTAGAACGACGACAGGGTCAGCACCGGCAGGACCACGTGCTTTACGCGATCCAGCAACCAGTCCGCTCCGGAACGGTCCAGTCCGAGGGTGGCGATGCCGTCGCTGGGCAGCCAGCCCAGGGTCACCGAAAACAGCACCACCGCCATCAGGCCGATCCAGAAACCGGGCGTGGAATACAGCACCAGCACCGCCAGCGACAGTGCCCGGTCAGGCCAGCGCCCGACCTTGCTGGCCATGACGGCGCCCGCAGCGATCCCGACCACCAACGCCAGCACCAGCGAACTGACCATCAGCAGCAGGGTGTTGGGTAGGCGGTCAAGAATCAGCTGGATGACCGGCACGTTGAAGCGCGGCGACAGGCCCAGGTCAAAATGCGCCAGATGGCTGAGGTAAGCCAGCAACTGCTCGCCCAGGCTCAGGTCCAGACCGAAATGGCTGCGCCACTGCGCCAGGGTCGCGACGGTTGCGCCGCCGGACTCACTGGCCAGCACATCCACCGCATCGCCGGGAATCAGCCGCAGCAACAGGAAGTTCAGCAGCACGATGCCCAGCACGGTCGGCAGCGCCTGCCACAAGGTGCGCCGGGTCAGGCGAAGCAGTCGGCGGTCAGCCATGGGCAACCGCCTCGCCGGTGATACTGACTGCCGCCAGGCTACCGTCCAGCCCGTTGCCGTCCGCCTCGAACCCCGACACCCGCGCATTGAACACGGTCACCTGTTGCTGCATGACCAGGGTGATGCTCGGCAACTCCTCGATGACGATCTTCTGGAACGCCTTGAACAGCTCGCCACGCCTGGTCTCATCCGTCTCCACTGCAGCGCTTTCCAGCAGCCGGTCGACTTCCGGGTTGTTGTAATGGGTGCCATTGGTGAACGGCACGCCCTTGCGAAAGTTCTTCGACCAGAACAGGCGCTGCACACCGACGGTGGGGTCGAAGGTGGTGCCCATGCCGACCACGGCGAAGTCGAAATCACGGTCGGTGTAGATGCGCTTGATGTAGGTCGGGAAATCCTGGGCGCGCAGTTGCACGTCGATGCCAACCCTGGCCAGCGCCGAGCGGATGTAGGTCGCGGTGCGGGCGTAGCTGTCGCCGTAGGGCAGCGGGTCGAGGGTGAGGCTGAAGCGCGAGTTGCCTTTCTTGGGCAGCCCGGCCTGATCGAGCAGGGCATTGGCCTTGGCGATGTCGAAAGGATAGGGATCGGGCCCATCGTAGTGATACTGGGCAAAGCTCTTCGGGATGGGCGAGACGCTGACATCGGCGTAGCCGTAGTACACCACCTTCCTGATCACTTCGCGGTCGATGGCGTGGGCAATCGCCTGGCGCACCTCGTGGCGGGCCAGCAGCGGGTTGTCCAGATTGAACTCCAGCATGGTCGGCGTGATGCTGTAGGCGTAGCCGCGGGTGGTGAACTTGAGCTTGCCGTTGGCCGTGATTCGCGCCAGGTCGCTCAGCGGCACAGGGCTCTGGCCACCCGCGTCGAGGCTGCCGTTCTCGAACGCTGCCAGGCGCGCTGCCGAATCGGGGATCACCTTGAGGAACAGCGTATCGACCCCCGGGTAGCCGGCGTTCCAGTAATCGGGGTTGCGTTCGTACTCGATGAAACTGCCGCGCTGCCATTGCTTGAACCGGTACGGCCCGGTGCCGACCGGCGCGTTGTTGTGCGGATTGCTCAGCGGGTCGCCGCTGGCATAGAGGTGCTTGGGCAGGATCGGCGTTTCACCGGCGGCAAAGGCACGGATCAGATACGGCGCAGGTTTGCTCAGGCGCACGATGGCGGTGTGGGCGTCCGGTGTCTCGACGCTGGCCAGGTTGGCAAAGGTGCCGCCGCCCCGTGGGTGGAAGCGCTTGATAAGGTCCAGGGAGAACGCCACGTCTTCGGAGGTGAACGGCTGGCCGTCGTGCCATTTCACGCCCTGGCGCAGGGTAAAGCGATAGCTGAGGCCGTCCGCCGCCGCTTCCCACGCAGTGGCCAGCGCAGGTTGCGGCGCGAGGTTTTCGTCATACCCCAGCAGGCCTTCGAGCACCTTGCTGCTGGCGGTGATCGTGGTGCCCGCAGTGGTGTTGAATGAACTGAGGGACGGCGGCTCCGGGTTGACCAACAGGTTGAAGATGCGCCGCCCGGTGATCGCCTGCTCGGTGGCCGCAGCCAGGGCAGTGGGCAGAAACGGCACGCTGGCGCCCAGCAGGGGCAGGGCGGACAGGCCTTTGATGAACTGGCGACGGGAGAAGGGCATTGACGGGATATCCTGATAAGGGTGTCAGAGGCGCAGGCCGGCCTGGTGCAGCAGCGGCAAGACGCGCTCGCCAAACTGCTCAAGGTCCGGAACGAAGTCGAAGAAGCTCAGTTGAATGCCGTCGATGCCGGCCTGCTTGAGGCGCAGGATGTCGCGCACGACGGTTTCCGGGCTGCCCACCAGCTGGATGTTGCCGCCGACGTAGCGCTGGTCGGCCTGGTGCCCGCGCCAGGCGTGGGCATCGCTGGCTTCGCGTACATGCCCTTCAAGGGCGCCGGGATCGCCCGCAGCAGTGATCGCGGCATGGTGCTCCCAGGCTTCTGCGTCGCTGTCGCGGCAGATCACCAAAGGGTTGATCAGGGTGCGGATCTGCCGGCCATGGTGCGCCGCGGCGGCCTTGATGCGTTTCAGGTGCTCGGGCAGTTTGGCCAGCGCGTCTTCGATCTCGGCACTGCCGGGGCTGGTGGTGAAGACGATGTCCGAATGCCGGGCGGCGAAATCGACGCCGGCGCTGGAGCCGGTGGCGTTGACCAGCACCGGACGGCCGAAGCGGGGTTTGACGCTGCTGTAGGCTTCCTGGAGGCGGTAATAGTCGCCGTTGAAATCGACGTTCTCGTTGCTTGCCCACAACTGCTGGACCACGCGAATGAATTCATCCGCCTGCTGGTAGCGCTGGTCGTGCTCGATGGGTTCATGGCCAAAGCGCCGGTGTTCGCGATGACGGTGGCCGGTCACCAGGTTCAGGCCCCAGCGGCCGTTGCTGATGTGGTCCAGGGTGGCGCCGAACTTGGCCAGGTGCAGCGGGTGCCATGGGCCGTAGAGTACGTGGAGGGTCGAGATCAGCAGGATGCGCTCGGTGACCGACGCCAGCGCCGCCTGGGTGATGAAGGCGTCCAGTGACTTGTCGTGATAGCCGATCTCGCCGCCATAACCGCCTTTGCCCAGCCACTCCGCCAGCGCGAACACCAGATCGAAGCCCAGGGCCTCGGCGCGCAGAGTCAGCTGCTTGTTGTAGTCAAAGGTCCAGTCCGTGCCCCGTGGCAACGCCGAAGGACTCCAGCCACCCGACTGCACAGGCAGGAACAAACCCAGCATCAAAGGTTGAGCGAACGCGCGGGATAACGGACTGTCGGGATAATCGAGAGGCGAAGGCAATAAGGACAAGAGAAACACTCCGGCGTTGAATGTCGTGGAAGTGTTATTGCAAGGGGTGTGCCGTTAGTTGGTTTTAGTTGGGGTGTGTTGAAAATAAGCGAGGGCGTGCGGCCAGGGCGGAAAGTTTGCCGTGTTTTGGCTGCGCAAGTTTGGGAAGTTGTGTTTATCACGTGTTGCTGCAGCAACAGTTAGAGGGCGGGGTATTCAAGATCGCCCCCGCCGGCAAGCCGTGCTGCTACGGGATCGCATACCTTGCGCGCTCTCAAGGGTGCTGATGTCCGTAGCAGCACGGCTTGCCGGCGGGAGCGGTCTGGAGGATGGACACCATTTTGAAACCGGGAATAACTTTAGTTTAAAACGTTATAGCTTGTTATTTGACGACTCCCTCTGCCGCTCTTTATTGTCGGCGCACATTTTAATCGGCCGTACTTCAAGCGTCGGCCATTCTTGTTTCTGTTGCCTTGAAAATAATTGCGGGAGTTGCCATGAGTGCTATCGAGTACCGTTCGTTGGGTCGTCACGGAATAAAAGTGTCGCCGTTGACATTGGGCACCATGATGTTCGGTGGCCAGACCGACGAGAACGTCGCGCGGCGCATCACCGACAAGGCCTTCGAACAGGGCGTCAACTTCATCGACACCGCCAACGGCTACAACGCCGGTGCATCCGAAGAAGTGGTCGGCCGTCTCATCGCCCAGCGCCGCCAGCAGTGGGTGCTGGCGACCAAGTTCGTCAACCCGGACCCGAGTGGTGCCGGGCCGAACAACCGCGGGGCTTCGCGCAACAACGTGATTCAGTCGGTGGACGCCAGCCTCAAGCGCCTGAACACCGACTACATCGACCTGTTCTACCTGCACCGCGAAGACCCGCAGACCCCGGTCGAGGAAACCGTGCGTGCGCTGTCCGACCTGATTCGCGCTGGCAAGATCCGCAGCTATGGCTTGTCCAATCACCGGGGCTGGAAGCTCGCCGAGTTCAGCCGCGCCGCCGACTTGCTGGGCGTGGAGCGTCCGGCGGCCAGCCAGCCGTTGTACAACCTGGCCAACCGGCAGATCGAGGTCGAGCACCTGCCTGCCGCCGATTACTACGGCATCGGCGTGGTGTCCTACAGCCCGTTGGCGCGAGGCGTATTGACCGGCAAGTACGTGCCCGACCAGCCTGCGCCACAGGACACCCGCGCCGGGCGCAACGATCCGCGCCTGCAACAGACCGAGTGGCGCCCGGAGTCGCTCAACCTTGCGCAGCGCATCAAGGACCATGCCCAGCAGCGTGGCATCAGCAGCGGCCAGTTCGCCCTGGCCTGGGTGCTGAACAACCGGCTGATCACTTCCGCCATTGCCGGCCCGCGCACCGAAGCGCAATGGGACGACTACCTGCCCGCGCTGGAATACCGCTTCACCGCCGAGGATGAAGCCTTCATCGATGATCTGGTGGTCACCGGGCATTCCTCGACGCCCGGCTACAACGATCCGAGCCACCCATTCTTCGGCCGCCAGTCGCGGGTCTGACCTGCGCCCGGACGTTCTCCGGCTGCCACTCATTCAGGAAGCTTCAACATGCAAGAACACAACAGCCGCAGGACGTTCATCAAGCAAGTCGCGCTGCTGGGCGCGGCGGGGGCGGCAGGGTTGCTGCTGCCGGGCTGCGACAAGTCCGAGAAGACCGCAAGCGCTGCGCCGGCCATCATCAAGAAGCGCTCCGATCAGGTGGTCAGCTTCAAATACCCGGACAACCCCTCGTTCGACCTGGTCTACCTGGCCGACTCGCTGGGTTACTTCGAAGGCACCCGCACCCGTCCCAACTACATCGGCAAGATTGCCGCGCCGCAGATCATCCCGTTGGTGGGCACCGGCGAGATCGATTTCGGGTCGCGCATGGTGCCTTTGGTGATTTCGGCGATTGCCAGCGGCCTGGACCTCAAGGTGGTCGCCGCAGGCGGCAAGACCCTGCAGGAAGCGCCGCACATGAAGTACTTCGTGCGCGCCGATTCGGGGATCTTCACGCCCAAGGACATGGAAGGCAAAACCGTGGGCTTCAACAGCTTCGGTGCCTGCGCCGAGTTCGTGACCAAGAAGTACCTGCGCGAGCATCAGGTGGACGTCGACAAGATCAACTGGGTGGTGGTGCCGGACAACCAGGGCGAGCAGACGCTGGTCACGCGCAACATCGACATCGCGATCATCCATCCGCCGGCCTCCGGTGGCGCCGAACACAACCCCGAACTGCGCAAGCTGTGGAGTGACTACGACCTGGACAAGGGCCTGGGCGGCATGGCGCCGTACAGCGGCTACGGCAAGTTCATCCGGGAAAACCCCGAAGCCACCGAGGATTTCGTCAGCGCCATCGCCAAGGCCGCGAACTGGGTCAACGCCAACCCCGACGAGGCGCGCAAGATCGTGTCCCAGCGCATCGGTACACCGCTGGAACTGGTGGAACGCTACGCCTACATCGACGACCTGGTCGTCACCGAGCCACCGATTCAGTACTACATCGACATCCTGCAGAACGAGAAAAAGATCAAGCCCGGCGCGGTGGCAGTGAAGGATGTGTACACCAACCAGTTCAATGTGTTGGCCAAGGCAGGCAACACTCAGTCCTCGTAGCCGCGCGGCTTGCCGGCGGGAGCGGTGTGTCAGGCGAGTCATCTTTACCTGACCCACCGCGCCCGCCGGCAAGCCGTGCTGCTACGGATTCGGGGTGGAACGCGAACGGTGGCAACACTCAACCTCCGTAGCAGCCGGGCTTGCCCGCAGGAGCGGTGCGTCAGATGACTTATCTGCACCTGACCCACCGCACCCGCCGGCAAGCCGTGCTGCTACGGGACGGGTGGAACGCCGATGGGGCGTCATACATTTAATGATTAATCTGGATACGCAATGGCAGTGCATAAAATTTCAACATCCGGCCTGCACATGGAATATCAGGCGCAGGACGAGGCGGGCAACAGCGAGCGGGTCGAGGTGCTCAAGGATTTCGACCTCGATGTGCGCGAGGGCGAGTTTCTGTCGATCCTCGGCCCGTCGGGCTGCGGCAAGTCCACTTACCTGAACATTCTCGCCGGCCTTGCGCGCAAGAGCGGCGGCACACTGAATATCGATGGCAAGCCGCTGCAAGGCATCAACCGCAATCAGGGCGTGGTGTTTCAGGGCTATGCCTTGCTGCCCTGGCGCACAGTGCTGGACAACATCGCCGTGGGCCTGGAAATCCGTGGCGTCGGCAAGGCCGAACGGCGTGAGCAGGCGCGCGAATACCTGGACCTGGTGGGCCTGACCGGCTTCGCCTCGCGTTATCCCCATGAACTCTCCGGCGGCATGCGCCAGCGCGTGGCGATTGCCCGCTCGCTGGTCTACAAGCCCGATGTGCTGCTGATGGACGAACCCTTCGCCGCGCTGGACGCCCAGACCCGCGAAACCCTGCAGGACGAACTGCTGCGCATCTGGAGCCTGCACAAGAAGACCATCGTGTTCATCACCCACAGCCTGGACGAAGCGATTTTCCTGTCCGACCGGGTGGCGGTCATGACCCCGCGCCCCGGTCGCATCAAGGAAATCATCGACATCGACCTGCCGCGCCCACGCTTGCCCGAGGTGCGCAACAGCCACGATTTCGTCCATCTGCGCCAGCGCGCCTGGCTGTCGCTGCGCGAAGCCATGGGCGGTGCGCCGGCCAGCGGCCTTGAACTGCAGGGCAAAGCTCGCGATTTCAGTTGGCAACAGATCGCCTTGAGCAGCGGCTACCGGATCGGAGTGTAGGCATGAGCATCAAGAGAACCCTGCGCCGGGTGGCGGACAGCTCCATCGGCATCCTGATTTTTCTCGCACTGTGGGAGGCCTTGCCGCGTCTGGGCGTGGTCAACCCCGGCTACCTGAGCCCTCCTTCGGAAGTGCTCGCGGCGATCTTCGACATGGCCGGCAACGGCGCGCTCATCAAGCACCTGCAGGCCAGCCTGGTGCGCTCGTTGGCGGGCCTTGTGCTGGCGATCGTCACCGGTATCACGCTGGGCCTGCTGATGGGCTGGTTTGCGCGCCTTGAGCGCATCCTCGACCCGCTGTTGCAGTTCTTTCGGCAGACCTCGGCGCTGGCGCTGTTCCCGGTGTTCATCCTGTTTCTGGGGATCGGCGAGCTGTCCAAGGTGGCGATCATTTTTTGGGCGTCGTTCTGGCCGATCCTGCTCAGTACCATCACCGGGGTGAAACAGGTCGACAGCCTGCTGATCAACTCGGCGCTGTCGATGGGCGCCAATCGCCGGTTCCTGTTCCTGAAGATCGTGTTGCCGTCGGCGGCGCCGTCGATTTTCACCGGGGTGCGGCTGGCCGGTGCGTATTGCATCACGGCCCTGGTGGCCGCAGAGATGATTGGCGCTCATTCGGGCCTGGGCTTTTTGACGCTCAACTCCCAGGAGGTTTTCCAGATCCCGAGCATGTACGCCGGAATCCTGTTGCTGGCGGTGGTAGGCCTGCTGCTGAATTTTCTGCTGGCCTTGCTGGAGCGACGTTTCACTCGCTGGCGGCGCGGGATGAAACATGCCGGCTAACACAGTGCGGGCTTTCAGCGGCGGCTGGATCAGCTACAGCCTCGCTGTGCTGATCGGTGGCGCGGCGGTGTGCGCGGTGTGGCTGCTGCCGCTGCTCGATGCGGCTGAACAGGCACCCGGGCCGCTGCTGGAAAGAGCAAAAGAGCAGCATGTGCTGCGCATCGGTGTGCGCAGCTACCCAAGGCCCACCTACAGCACCGAAGCGTTGGTGTCCGAGCCAGACGAGATGGACAGCGAACTGGCTCAGGCACTGGGGCGTTATCTGGGCCTGGAGGTGCAACTGGCGGCGATTCCTTCCCAGGACCTTGCAGGCTTTTTGAACAGCGGAAAAGTCGATGCGGTGATCGCCGGCAGCGCCGACGTCGCCGGCCTTGAGAACCAGCGTGCGTCGTTGCGTGCGGTGCCTGATGCCTTCGAGCACGGCGCACTGGTGAGCCTGCGCAATGCGCCGCAGTCTTCAATCGCAGGGCAGAGTGTCTGCGCGGCCTTTGGCAGTCCTTGGATCGACGCCTTGCACAAACAACACGCGCAAGTGCGGACCTACGCCTCCGGCATCCGCGCCGCGACGGCATTTCTGGCAGGGGATTGTGCATTCCTGGCCGATGAGCGAACGGTGCTCACCAGCCTGTTGCAGACACCGGACTGGCGCTTCTACCGCTTGCTGCCACAAACCCTTGAGGCCAGCAGCGACGCCCGGGTCTACCTCGCGCAAGCGGACTCGAAAAGCCTGCGCCTGCTGCAGGCGGGCCTGCGTCACTGGCAGTCCGAAGGCGGGCAGGCGAGGGCATGGGACCTGCGCAGCAATGCGTATCTGGTCGACAGCATGAAGATCAGCGACGGACTGGTCTGCCACTGATCTTCGGTCAGCGGTTCAGGCGCGGGTTGGCAACACCCAGTTCGGCCGGATGAAGTGGCAGGTGTAGCCGTTGGGAATGCGCTCCAGATAATCTTGATGCTCAGGCTCGGCCTCCCAGAATGCGCCGGCCGGGCTGATCTCGGTGACCACCTTGCCGGGCCACAGCCCTGAGGCGTCGACGTCTTTCACGGTTTCTTCAGCGATATGCTTTTGCTCGTCGTCGAAGTAGAAAATCGCCGAGCGATAGCTCAGGCCGATGTCGTTGCCCTGGCGATTGGCGGTGGACGGGTCGTGGATCTGGAAGAAGAATTCCAGAATCCGGCGATAGCTGATGAGCGCAGGGTCGAAGACGATCTCGATGGCTTCGGCGTGGGTGCCATGGTTGCGGTAGGTGGCGTTCTCGACGTCGCCGCCCGAGTAGCCTACCCGCGTGGACAGCACGCCCGGATAGCGGCGCAGCAGGTCCTGCATGCCCCAGAAGCAGCCGCCGGCCAGCAGCGCGGTTTGTGTTTGGCTTGTCATGGTTCAGTCCTTCCAGTCGCTCGGTGAGCGTGTTGATTTCGATACGTCAGCCAGTGTGCTCGCGGCGCGCTCGCCTGCGCAAGGGTTGAAAGGGGCGGGTGTTCCCCGTAAAAGGCCTCGCTTGAAAAGCGAACCGGGCGGCCGGGTCCGCTGTCCATCCCACAGCGGGCCATTGGCCTGAACGCCCATCTGAGGAAACATCGTGAACACCCCCCGTATCGGATTTGCCTGCATGTACCGCCATCCTGAGCGTGCGTTGTCGCTCAAGGAACTCAAGGCCCTGGAAGGCGGCTACAACCCGCGCACCACCACCCTGCGCTGGATGGACAGCGTCACGCTGCAGGTGGCCCGGGAAAAACTGCTGGAAATCGCCGAGCACAACCTGGCGGCGCAGATTCGCCTGCTGGGGTACGTGGCGCAGTTGCCGGTGGGGCGCAGGATGCTGCGGCTCTCCAGCGACCTGCTGCCGTTCTACAGCCACCCCAAGGTGCTGGAGTTCTACCGTGACCCGGCGCTGATGGCGCGTCTGGAACAGTTGTTCGCTGCGATTGGCGATACGGCGCGCCAGGCGGATATCCGGCTGTCGTTTCATCCGGGGCAGTTCTGCGTACTGGGTTCGGACCGGCCCGAGGTGGTCGAGAACAGCCTGGCCGAGTTCGAATACCACGCCGACATGATCCGCATGATGGGCTTCGGCAGGCAGTTTCAGGATTTCAAATGCAACGTGCACATCGCAGGCAAACTCGGCGCTGAGGGTGTGCGCAAGGTCTGGCCGCGGTTGTCCGAAGTCGCTCGCAACTGCATCACCTTTGAAAACGACGAGAAAACCTATGGCGTGGATGACTGCCTGCAATTGGCTGATCTTGCGCCGGTGGTGCTGGACATCCACCACTGCTGGATTCACGAGAGCGCCTACATCTCGCCCGACGACCCACGTGTCGCACGGATCATCGACAGCTGGCGCGGGGTGCGGCCGGTGATGCACTACTCCCAGCCCCCGGAAAGCCTGCAGGCGCTGGGCTTCACCGCCGAGCAGAAGCTTGAGATGGACGACCTGCTGAAGGTGGTCAACAAGCGCGACCTGTACCTGCACAGCGACCGCATGTGGAACGACTGGACCAACGCCTACGCACGGCAGTTTCTGGACAGGTTCGACATCATGTTCGAGGCCAAGGACAAGAACCTGGCGGTTGAAGAGTTCTATCAGCGGTTCGTGCTGCCAACGGGCGCGGCCTTGCGGATTCTGTAGGAGCGCGCTTGCCCGCGACAGCGTCGGGCCAGACACCTCGGGATCGGATGACCCATCGCCGTCGCGGGCAAGCGCGCTCCTAAGGGCCTCGTCGACAAAAGGTCGGCGAGGCATTTCTCGCCAATTGCAGCGATCCATGTTGAATACCGTCGAGGAGTTTTATCAGCGGTTCGTGCTGCCGACGGGTGCGGCCTTGCGGATTCTGTAGGAGCGCGCTTGCCCGCGACAGCGTCGGGCCAGACACCTTGGTATCGGATGACCCATCGCCGTCGCGGGCAAGCGCGCTCCTACGAGCCTCGTCGACAAAAGGTCGGCGAGGCTTTTCTCGCCAATTGCAGCGATCCATGTTGAATACCGTCATGGCCGGGTGCCACAATCCGCCGGTCAGCGTGGCATGGACAGGCGGGATCCGATGCACCCCAATGAGTTTCAACTCGAACGCGATGTGCAGATTCGGGCGCAAGTGCGGACCGATCGTTTGCAGTTGCTGTTCCGGCAAACCTTTTTCTCGGTCACCGGCAGTTTTCTCGGCGCCCTGATGCTCAGTTGGCTGTGCTGGCAGCGTGTTGATCCTGTTGTGGTCATCCTCTGGCTGAGCGTGCTGGGTGCAGCGACCCTGCTGCGCATCGTGCTGTTGCTTGGCTATTTCCGAAGCTGCGCAGATACCCGGACCCCGGAACGCTGGGAGCGCAAGTACTGGCTGACCCTGGTGCTGACGGCCGCGGTCTGGGGCGCTGGGGCGCTGGCGTTGATGTGCAGCGGCGACCTGCTGACCCGCACGCTTGTGCTGCTGTTCGCGGTGGGCATGTCGGTCAGCGCGGTGTCGTGCTACTCGGCGTTTCGCGCCATGACCATCGCCTCCATCGGCCTTGTGTTGCTGCCCTGTACCTTCTGGCTGCTGGTCCAGCCGGACGCCACGCAGATCGGCATGGCGGTCGCCTCGCTGGTGTTCGCCTCGTTCGTCATCAGCGCAACGCGCAAACTCTCGGAGGCCATGGAAACCGCGTTCCGCCTGACCCGGGAGATGGAATACGCCCACAAACTCGCCACCCACGCCGCCCAGACCGACGAACTCACGGGGCTGAAGAACCGCCGCGCGTTCTTCCACGAGGCTGCGCTGATCTACGAACGCTGCAAGCGCAATCACCAGCCACTGGCGGTCCTGATGCTGGACATCGACCACTTCAAGCGCATCAACGATTCCTTCGGTCATCAGGCCGGGGATCAGGCGTTGCGGGAGATAGGCCGGGTGATCCGCGAATCGACCCGCGAGGTGGATATCTGCGGCCGGCTGGGGGGCGAGGAGTTCGCCATTCTGCTCACCGACGCCTCGCTGGACATCGCCCGGCAAACCGCCGAACGCCTGCGTCAGGCGGTGACCCAGGTCAGCTGTGAACAGGTGGGCGGGATTACCGCAAGCCTCGGTGTTGCGGCCATGGGGGCCGATGACCGTAGCCTGACCGCGTTGCTCAACGAGGCGGACAAGGCGATGTTCCGCGCCAAGTCCCAGGGGCGCAATCAGACGGCAACGGCCTGAGGCGAATGCTGAATCCTTTCATGTCACCCGATCGTGACATTTGCAGTAACTCTTTTCATTCTTCCCCACCTGTGGCGTAGTGTGCTCAGCACGTTACCGATTGGAAGAGGTAAAGAGAAATGACCCTGCAAAACCGCCTGGACAACCTGTATCCCCGCGCCGATGAAATCCCCGAGCAGTTCCGTGCAGGCCCCGCCATCGAGCAGCGCGAGTACCTGGTCAATGGCGAACTGCGTCAGTGGCAAGGGCCGCTGGCGCCGGTGCTCAGCCCCGTATCGCTGAAGACCGACGCGGGCCTTGAAGGCGTCGTGCTGGGCAGCACCCCGTTGATGGACGCCGACACCGCGATGACTGCGCTGGATGCAGCGGTCAAGGCCTATGACCGGGGGCAGGGCGCCTGGCCGACGATGCGCGTGGTTGACCGCATTCGCCACGTCGAGACCTTTCTCAAGCTGATGCGCGAACAGCGCGACGCAGTCGTCACCTTGCTGATGTGGGAGATCGGCAAGAACCTCAAGGATTCGCAGAAAGAATTCGACCGTACCTGCGACTACATCGTCGACACCATCGGTGCGCTCAAGGAGCTGGATCGTCGCTCCAGCCGCTTCGAACTGGAGCAGGACACCCTGGGCCAGATCCGTCGCGTGCCGCTGGGCGTCACCCTGTGCATGGGCCCCTACAACTACCCGCTGAACGAAACCTTCACCACGCTGATTCCGGCACTCATCATGGGCAACACCGTGGTGTTCAAGCCGGCCAAGTTCGGCGTACTGCTGATTCGCCCGCTGCTGGAAGCCTTCCGCGACAGTTTCCCGGCCGGTGTCATCAACGTGATCTACGGCAGCGGCCGCGAGACCGTCAGCGCCCTGATGGCCAGCGGCAAGATCGACGTGTTTGCCTTCATCGGCACCAACAAGGCCGCCAGCGCCCTGAAAAAGCTGCACCCCAAGCCGCACCGCCTGCGTGCCGCACTGGGCCTGGACGCGAAGAACCCGGGGATCGTGCTGCCGGATGTCAACCTGGACAACGCGGTCAGCGAAGCCATCACCGGCTCTCTGTCTTTCAACGGCCAGCGCTGCACCGCGCTGAAGATCATGTTCGTGCACGAGAATGTGGTCGGCAGTTTCCTGGAAAAATTCGAAGAAAAACTCGCCCAGCTCAAACCCGGCATGCCATGGGAGCCAGGCGTTGCACTGACGCCACTGCCTGAGCCGGGCAAGACCGACTACCTGCAGGGCCTGGTGGACGATGCCGTGAGCAAGGGCGCCAAGGTGGTCAACGAAGGCGGCGGCACCACCCACGGGCAGTTCTTCTATCCGGCGGTGCTGTATCCGGTCACCCCGGAGATGCGCGTCTACCACGAGGAGCAGTTCGGCCCGGTGGTGCCGGTCGTGGCGTACCGTGATCTGGAGACCGTGATCGAATACGTGCTCGACTCCGACTTCGGTCAGCAACTGAGTATCTTCGGCAACGACTCCAAGCAGGTTGGCCGTCTGGTCGATGCCTTCGCCAATCAGGTGGGCCGGATCAACATCAACGCCCAGTGCCAGCGCGGCCCGGACAGCTTCCCGTTCAACGGCCGCAAGAACTCGGCCGAGGGCACGCTCTCGGTGCACGACGCCCTGCGGGTGTTCTCGATTCGCACCCTGGTGGCGACCAAGTTCCAGGAGAGCAACAAGGCGCTGGTCAGCGACATCATCCACAATCGCGAATCGAGCTTCCTGACCACCGACTACATCTTCTGATGCCCGGGCCGCCATCCTGTGGCCCTTTGACTGACGCACGCCCCTGACATCCCTGGGGCGTGCGTGCTTTTCTTTGCCTTGAACCCACGGCTGTCTTTACACTCCAAGGATTCCCAACTTATTTCGGACGTTGCCGCGCTTGGTTGAAACCATCCCCGAGTTACAACCCCCAAGGTGCGCAAGCACTGTCCCACCGGTCCTGCAGCTGCTGCGTGCAGCGACAGCCGAGCAGCACAGGGCGCTGGAAGCCCGGCTGCCCCTGACCCACCCCGATCTCGACCTGCCGACCTACCGGCGCATCATCCAGGCTTACTACGGCTTTCATGCGCCCTTGCAGCAGCTCATCGAGGAGTTTGCAGGGCCCCACGCTGACCCCGAGCGCCACAAGATTCCCGCACTGCTCAAGGATCTGCACGCACTGGGTCTGAGCGATGCGCAGATTCAGGCCTTGCCGCTGTGCCGCGACTTGCCGCAGCTCAACGGCCCTGCGGATCTGTTCGGTATCCTGTACGTGATGGAAGGCGCAACGCTGGGTGGCCAGGTGTTGCGGCGGATCATCGCGCAGCGGCTGGGGATCGATGCCGACAGCGGCGGCGAGTTTCTCGACGTCTATGGCCGCGATACCGGTCGGCTGTGGAAGACCTTTCTGCAACGCCTGGCCGAGTTCGATCATCCTGACCATAACCCACAGGTCGCTGACGCCGCGTGCGCGACCTTCGCCTGTTTCGCCCAATGGCTGGACCGCCAGGGAGTGCTGCAATGACGATTGCCAACGAACACAAGCTGGAAGCGTTGTTGCAGACCTGCGCCGATGAGCCCATTCGCATTCCGGGTGCCATCCAGCCCCATGGCGCGTTGCTGACGGTCGATGAGTCGAGCTGGATCGTGCAGCAGGCCAGTGCCAATGCCCAGGCACTGCTGGGTGCCGATGGCGCCGCCGCAGGCCAGCCCTTGGCCCGTTGGCTGGGTGAGGAGGCGTTCGCCTGTGTGCGTCAGGCATTGGCCAGCGGCTCGCTGGAAGACCTCGACCCGCTGTCGCTGACCTTTGCCGGGCGTGCATTCGACGGCTTGCTGCATCGCCACGACGGCCTGCTGTTTCTCGAACTTGAAGCGGTCCAGGAGGCTGACGGCACTCTGGACCGGCACCTGACCCGGACCCTGCGTCGCCTGCAAACGGCCAGGTCCCTGGCCGAGTTGTATGAGATCAGCGTCAACGAAATTCGCGCGCTGACCGGTTATGACCGGGTACTGATCTACCGCTTTGAGGAAGAAGGCCACGGCCAGGTCATCGCCGAGTCCGCGACCCCTGATCTGGACGCCTATCAGGGCCTGTTTTTCCCCGCCAGCGACATTCCGCAACAGGCCCGCGAGCTGTATCGCCTGAACTGGCTGCGGATCATCCCCGACGCAACCTATGTGCCGGTGCCGATGCTGCCTGCGCTGCGCCCCGACAACGGCCAGCCGCTGGACATGAGTTTTGCCGTGCTGCGCAGCGTTTCGCCGATTCACTGCCAGTACATCCGCAACATGGGCGTGCGCTCGTCCATGAGCATTTCCCTGCTCAAGGATGACCGGCTGTGGGGCCTGATCAGTTGCGGCAATCGCCAGCCCCTGCGCGTGCCTCACCGCTTGCGCGCGGCCTGTCAGACCATCGGCCAGGTGCTGTCGATGCAGATCAGCGCGCTGGAGGAAGTGCAAGCCCAGCGCCAGCGCGAGGCCAAGGGCAGCCTGCTGAAATCTGTGGCCCAGGCGATGGGCGAGGTCGAAGGCGACGTCTATCAGGGCTTGATCGACCACGCCCAGGACCTGCTCGCCCTGGCCGACGCCGAAGGGGCGGCGGTGCTGATCGAAGACCAACTGCACCTGATCGGCCAGTGCCCGACCGCCGAGCAGGTCAAGGCGCTGGGGCAATGGGTGCAGGCGCAGCCGGGTCCGGTGATCGAAACCGCGAACCTGAGCCGTGAATTCCCTGCTGCCGCCGACTATCCGGGCATCGCCAGCGGCCTGTTGGCCTTCAGCCTGCCCAAGCCTGTCGAGAACGCGGTGATGTGGTTTCGCCCGGAAGTGAAGGGCAGCGTGAAGTGGAGCGGCAACCCCGATGCGTCAAAGCGGGTGGTCGCCAATCGCTTGCAGCCGCGTGAATCATTCGAGGCGTGGAAGCAGGAGGTCGATGCGACCGCCAGGGCCTGGAGCGTGGGCGAGGTCTACGCGGTGTCCGATCTGCGGCGCTCGGCGCTGGAGGCGGATCTGGCGCGTCAGGTGCTGCGCGAAAAAGACGCCGTGCGCGCCCGCGATGAGCTGGTGGCCGTGGTGTCCCACGACCTGCGCAGCCCGCTGACCGCCATCGTCATGCAGTGCGGCATGATGCAGCGGGTGATCGCCGCTGACGTGAGCCCGTCTTCCAAGCGTCTGAACTCGGCCATCGACACCCTGCAACGGGCGACGGCACGTATGACCAACCTGCTGGAAGACTTGCTCGACACCTCCAAGATCGAGGCCGGACGCTATTCGATTTCGCCGCAGCCCGTGGACCTGACGCAGTTCTTCGAGGACGCCTGGTCGCTGCTGGCACCGATGGCGGTGAACAAGTTCATTGAGCTGTCCTTCACCAGCGAGCCGGGCCTCAGGATCATGGCCGACACCGAGCGCATGTTCCAGGTGGTGTCGAACCTGGTGGGCAACGCCATCAAGTTCACTCCCAAGGAAGGCCGGATCAGCGTGGTGGCGACGGTGCAGGGCGAGTTCGTCGAGATCCGTATCAACGACTCCGGCGCCGGCATCGCCCCCGACCAGTTGCCCCACGTGTTCGAGCGCTACTGGCGCATCCGCGAAGGCAACCCCAGCGGCACCGGGCTTGGGCTGTACATCTCTCAGGGCATCGTCAAGGCCCACGGCGGCGAACTGGTGGCCAGCAGCGAGGTGGGCGTGGGCAGCGAATTCCGCTTTACCGTGCCAGTGGCGTAGGCTGATATCGGCATCTGTCCGTACGCCGATCTCGCTACTGGCCATGAGCGGCTCTCGGTGTCTGGCGGTACACCGATCTCGCTTCTGGCCGTAAACGGCTGCTGGGGTCTGGCCGTACACCGACCTCGCTTCTGGCCGCAGGCCGTAGGAGCTGGCTTGTCCTGCGATCTGCTGCGCAGCAGCAGTAAAATCAGGCACCCTGGGCGTGTCAGGCAGACCGTGCACTCAGGGTTTACCGCCGCTTCGCGGCAGATCGCAGGACAAGCCAGCTCCTACGCCCTTCGGGCAGAATCAAATGCAAATCTCGCGGCATGCAAGGCTCATCAACGTGAACATCGACACCCGCATCAAATTCCGCCACTTGCTGTGCTTTCTCGAAGTCGCACGCCAAGGCAGCCTGGCCAAGGCTTCGGACAAGCTCGCCATCAGCCAGCCAGCGTTGTCCAAGACGCTCAAGGAGCTGGAAACCCTGCTGTCCGCGAGCCTGTTCGTGCGTAGCAAGAGCGGGGCGGCGTTGACCGAAGCCGGGGTGGCGTTCATGCGTTACGCCGGCCCGAGCGTGCAGGCGCTGCGTGAGGGCGTGAACAGCCTGCGTTCCGGCGAGCACGAGCCGGTGGCGGTGCGCCTGGGTGTGCTGTCCACCGTGGAAAGCCTGCTGGTGCCCGAGGTGATCCGGCGTCTGCATGAGCGGCACCCGGCGCTGGTGGTCAGCGTGGCCACCGGGCCTAGTGCCTACCTGCTGTCGCAACTGCGGCTGGGTGAACTGGATCTGGTGGTCGGGCGCATGACCGACAGCCCGCAGATCCTGGGCCTGAGTTTCGAGCACCTGTACAGCGAATCGATGACGCTTGTAGTACGCGACGGCCATCCGTTGCTGGCCGCAAGCGAAGACCGACCCTCCCTTGAAGACTTCCCGCTGGTGCTGCCACTGGCGGGCACTACTATCCGCAAGTTCGCCGACAGCCTGTTCGTCCAGCATGGCATCAGCCCGCCACGTCAGCGTTTGGAAACCCTGTCCCTGACCCTCAGCCGCCGTTACGTGCAATGCAGCGATGCGGTGTGGATCGCGCCATTCGATGCGGTGCGTCAGGATCTGGCCCGCGGCGAACTGGCCGAGCTTGAATTGGGAATTCGCGAGCCCGGCGGTTCGGTGGGCCTGTGCAGCAACCCGGCCTTGCCGTTGCCCATCGCCGCGCAGTGGTGCGTCGACACCCTGAGGGAAGTGGGGCAGGCCTACCGTGAGGGCCTTTATCCATAACCATTTGGTTATGGATGAGAGTGTTTATTTCAGTTTTGCCATAGGCGATAGCGCGGGACACTGCGCCATCGCCTGCTGTTATGTATCGCAGGCGCCAACCTCCAATAACTAAAACAGGAGACTGGCATGTCTGACGCCCACGACAGCCGCTTCGCCATTCGCGACCGCAATTGGCACCCCAAGGCCCTGACCCCTGATTACAAGACCTCGATCCTGCGTTCGCCGCGCCAGGCGCTAGTGAGCATCCCGCAATCGGTTTCCGAAACCAGCGGCCCGGACTTCACCCATCTGCAATTCGGTCGTCACGACGCTGACCTGCTGCTCAACTTCAACAACGGCGGTCTGCCGGTTGGCGAGCGCATCATCGTGGCGGGCCGGGTCATCGATCAGTACGGCAAGCCGGTGCCGCACACCCTGGTCGAGATGTGGCAGGCCAACGCGGGCGGCCGCTATCGCCACAAGAAAGACGCCTACCTCGCACCGCTGGACCCCAACTTCGGCGGCGTGGGCCGCTGCCTGACCGACCGTGACGGCAACTACAGCTTCCGCACCGTCAAGCCCGGTCCGTACCCGTGGCGCAACGGCCCCAACGACTGGCGCCCGGCGCACATCCACTTTTCCATCAGTGGTCCGTCGATTTCCACGCGGCTGATTACCCAGTTGTATTTCGAAGGCGATCCGCTGATTCCGCTGTGCCCGATCGTCAAGTCCATCGCCAACCCGGACGCCGTGCAGAGCCTGATCGCAAAGCTGGACATGAGCATGGCCAACCCCATGGATTGCCTGGCGTACCGCTTTGACATCGTGTTGCGCGGCCAGCGCAAGACCCACTTCGAAAACGTCTGAGGAGCGAAGACCATGCCCGTTCAAATTCTGTCGGAAACCCCTTCGCAGACGGCCGGCCCCTACGTGCACATCGGCCTTGCGCTGGAAGCCGCCGGCAACCCGCCCCGTGAGCAGGAAATCTGGAATGAGATGGCAAGGCCAGGCGCGCCGGGCGAGCACATTCTGTTGCTGGGCCATGTCTATGACGGTAATGGGCACCTGATCCGCGACTCCTTCCTGGAGCTGTGGCAGGCCAACGCCGACGGTGAATACGACACCGATTACGACCTCGGCAAGCCGTTCAACAGCTTTGGCCGTACCGCGACCCTTGATGAGGGCGAGTGGCTGGTCAACACCGTCAAGCCGGGCGTGGTGCGCAATGCTGCTGGTGTGCCGATGGCGCCCCACGTCAACGTCTCGTTGTTTGCCCGTGGCATCAACATTCACCTGCACACGCGGCTGTACTTCGATGACGAGGCCCAGAGCAACGCCGTCGATCCCGTGCTCAACCTGATCGAGCAGCCACAGCGGCGCCAGACCCTGATCGCCAAACGCTGCACCGTGGAAGGCAAGGTCGCCTATCGTTTCGACATCCGTGTGCAGGGCGAAAATGAAACCGTGTTCTTCGATTTCTGATCGAACCCCGATGAACAGAATGCACGAGCCGTCAGGAGTATTCCGTTGAACAGACCGGGCAATCAACTTTTCGACCGCTATTTCACCCAGGACGCCATGGGCCAGGTCTTTTCCGATCAGGGCCGTGTGCAGGGCATGCTGGATTTCGAGGCCGCCCTGGCCCGAGCCGAAGCTTGCGTGGGAGCGATTCCGGCCAGCGTGGTGGGCGACATCGAGGCCGCTTGCGATGCCTCGCTGTATGACTTCGATGCGCTGGCCGTGGCCATCGGCAGCGCGGGCAACTCGGCCATTCCGCTGGTCAAGGCGCTGGGCCGGCAAATCGCGAAGGCCAGCGAAACTGCCGAGCGTTACGTGCACATGGGCGCCACCAGCCAGGACGTGATGGACACCGGCCTGGTGCTGCAACTGCGCAAAGCCGTGGCCTTGCTGTCGCGCGACCTGGCGCTGCTGGGCGACGCACTTGCGCAACAGGCCCGGCGCCACGCCGACGTACCGATGGCCGGGCGCACCTGGCTGCAGCAGGCAACGCCCGTGACCCTCGGGGCGAAGATCGCCGGTTGGCTGGGGGCGATCACCCGTCATCGTCAGCGCCTTGGTGAACTGAAACCGCGTTTGCTCAGCCTGCAATTCGGCGGCGCGTCGGGCAGCCTCGCGGCGCTGGGCGAGATGGCTTTTCCGGTTGCCGAGGCGCTGGCCCGGGAGCTCGAACTCACGCTGCCGGACCAACCCTGGCACACCCATCGCGACCGACTGGTGGAGTTCGCCAGTTTCCTGGGCCTGGTGGCCGGCACCCTCGGCAAGATCGGCCGCGACATCAGCCTGATGATGCAGACCGAGGCTGGTGAAGTGTTCGAACCGGCGGCGGCAGGCAAGGGCGGTTCATCGACCATGCCGCACAAACGCAATCCGGTGGGGGCAGCGGTAATGATCGGCGCCGCGACCCGTGCCCCAGGGTTGGTGGCGACGATGTTCAGCGCCATGGCCCAGGAACACGAACGCAGCCTGGGGCTGTGGCATGCCGAGTGGGAAACCTTGCCGCAGTTGTGCTGCGTGGTCTCGGGGTCTCTGCAGCAAGCGCTGGCGGTGATTCCCGGCCTTGAGGTGGACGCGCCACGCATGCTGCGCAATCTGGATTTGACTCAAGGGCTGGTGCTGGCGGAAGCGGTGAGCATCGCGCTGGCGCAGCGAATCGGCCGCGATGCGGCGCATCATCTGATCGAACAGTGCTGCCGGCGAGCCGTGGAGCAGGGCAGGCATCTGCGTGAGGTACTGGGCGAGGAACCGGCCATCGGCGCCGAGCTTTCGGCCCAGGCGCTGGACAGCCTGCTCGATCCTTCGCAGTACCTGGGGCAATCCAGGCGCTGGGTCGAACGTGCGGTCGCCGATCATCAGGCTTTCAATTTCCTTCAAGCGTGAATGGATCAGATATGGACGAAAAACAACGTTACGAGGCGGGCATGAAAGTGCGCCGCGAAGTGCTGGGCGATGCCCATGTGGACCGCAGCCTGGAGAAACTGACGCCGTTCAATGGCGAGTTTCAGGAGATGATCACCCGCCATGCCTGGGGCGATATCTGGACCCGGCCGGGCCTCTCGCGCCACATCCGCAGCCTGGTCACCATCGCCATGCTGATCGGCATGAACCGCGAAGGCGAACTGCGCCTGCACCTGCGCGCCGCGAAGAATAACGGCGTGACCCGCGACGAGATCAAGGAAGTGCTGATGCAGAGCGCGATCTACTGCGGCATTCCAGCGGCCAACGCGACCTTTCATTTGGCCGAAGAGGTGTGGAGCGAGTTGGGTGTGGAGTCGTTGCATCACGCCGAATAACCCGGGTTGAACGCAAATATCGCCAACACCCCCGGATTCCTGTAGGAGCGCGCTTGCCCGCGATGGCGCCGTGTCAGGCACCCGATTCGTCTCAGGCGATTCGCCGTCGCGGGCAAGCGCGCTCCTACAGGTGAGTACCGTGGGGTGCCGACGTTTTGTGTCTACAAAATCGAAATCGGATAACTCACGATCAACCGGTTCTCATCGAACTGATTGCTGCTGAAATCCCGGCGCATGGTGGAATTTCGCCAGCGCACCGACAGGCTCTTGAACGTCCCGGTTTGGATCACGTAGGCCAGCTCCGACTCTCGCGCCCATTCCTCGCCATCCGTCACACTGCCACTGTGCACGTTATCGCCCTTGATGTAGCGGTTCATCAGGGTCAGGCCTGGCACGCCGAGGGTGGCGAAGTCGAAGTCATGGCGAACCTGCCACGAACGTTCCCGCGCGTTATCGAAACTTGAGTTGTAGCTGTCGTTGGCCAGGGTGCCGCCGCTGGTGCCGTTGACCCGCATCCAGGCGTTGTCGCCGCTGACCTTCTGCAGGCCCAGGTAAAATGTGCTGCCCTGATACCGCGCCGACAGCAGCGCCGACCAGGTGCGGTTATCCAGATCGCCGGCCCGCGCGCTGCCATCTTCCTCACCGGTGAAATACCCAAGATTGGCCCCCAGCGTCCACGGGCCGAGCGCCTGGCTGTGAATCAGGTTGAGATACTTCTGCTGGTAGATGTCTTCCAGTTGCGCATACCAGAGCCCCACCTGGGTGTGCTTGTCATTGAAGCTGTACTCGGCGCCGCCAAAGTTGAAGCGGTCCGAGGTGAACGCCGCCTTGCCGGTCATGGACATGTCTTCCATGCTCGCGTCGTTGCGTGGACTGTTGCCGCGGAACTGGCCTGCGCTCAGGGTCAGCCCGGTGAGTTCTCTGGAGGTGAGCTGCCCGCCACGGAAGGTCTGCGGCAGTGATCGCCCGTCATCCGAGCGCAGGATGGGCAGCACCGGCATCCATTCGCCGACTTTCAATTCGGTATTGGAGACTTTCGCCTTGGCCGCCACCGCCAGCCGCCCGAAGTCATCGGCAGGACGACCATCATCGTGGATCGGCAGTAACTGCGTGCCGCCCGAACCTTTGCCGCCGTCGAGCTTGACCGAGTACAGCCCCAGCGCGTCCAGGCCAAAACCCACCGTGCCCGGGGTGTAGCCCGAGCGCGCGTCGAGTATGAAGTTCTGCGTCCATTCCTGGGCGCCGCTCTGGGCGTTGGCCGGATCGACGAAATTGCGGTTGATGAAGAAATTGCGCAGGTTCAGCCCGACCTTCGCATCCTCGGCGAATCCCTGGGCCTGGCAGGCCATGGAGGTGAGGGCGATTGCAGCGGACAGCGTGCTGGGAACAAGGGATTTGTTGTGCATCGAATGGACCTTTTTTTGTAGTTATGGGCAACGCGAAACTGAGGTCCATGGTGCGAGGGCGGCCAAGGCCGTTCAATTGGCCAAAGCGGGTTTTGGGCGATTATCGAACGTTAATTAACCGGTTAGTACATTGTGTTTCCTGAGCATTTGCGTAGAACGATTATGCTTGCCGGGCAGTTGCGCCATGGACGCAGTAAGGCACGTCATCTGATGAGAGAAATACGCAGAATCTGCGATGTTTCTTTGGTTATCTGACAACGCCTTCTATATGCTTTGAGCCTCTATCCAAGTGCTCGAAGAGGCAACGGAGCCACCCGTCATCCGGTAAGACCAAAGGAACGCTGATGAGTACCCCCAGCACGCCGCTCTCCGGCGTCAACCAGCCTCTGAAGGGCATCGCGCTGATCGTCCTGGCGACATTCCTGTTTTCCACCCACGACACCCTGTCCAAGTACCTCTCCGGCATTTACCCGATCATGATGGTGGTGTGGGTGCGCTATGTGGTGCACACGGGGCTGATGGCGTGCATTTTCATGCCGTCGGCGGGGCTGCGCGTGTTGCGCACCAAAAAACCGTTGCTGCAGGCCTTGCGCGCGATGTGCCTGCTGGGGACGAGCCTGCTGTTCACCTCGGGCCTGATGTACATCCCGATTGCCGAGGCTACCGCAGTCAACTTCCTTGCGCCGTTGCTGGTCACGGCGCTGTCGGTGCCGCTGCTCAAGGAAACCGTGACGAGAGGGCAATGGATCGCCGTGCTGGTGGGGTTCAGCGGGGTGATGGTTATCGTGCATCCGGGAGGCGAATTGTTCACCCCTGCGGTGCTGTTGCCGCTGGCGTCGGCGTTGTGTTTCGCGTTTTATCAGCTGTTGACCCGGTTGGTGGCCGCCCATGACAGCCCGACCACCAGTAACTTCTTCGCCGGCCTGTTCAACACCTTGTTGATGAGCGCCATCGTGCCCTTCTTCTGGCAGTCACCGGAGTGGAAACACCTGCCGTTCATGCTGGCCCTGGGGACCTGCGGGATGGTTGCGCACCTGATGCTGACCCAGGCGTTTCGCTTCGCGGCGCCGGCGATCCTGGCGCCGTTCAGCTATTGCCAGATCGTGTTCGCCGGGTTGTGGGGCTACATCGTGTTCGACCATGCGCCGTCACTCACGGCACAGGCGGGCATCGCGATCATCTGCCTCAGCGGCCTGGCGGCAGCGTGGCAGCAACGCAAGAAGGGCGGGTAGGGCGCAGGAATGCACTTGCCGGCGAAGGCGACCTCAAGATCGCCCCGCCGGCAAGCGGAGCGCCGCCCGGCCGGGCTGCTACGGACCGCATGAACAACGACATACCCGTAGCAGCCGGGCTTGCCCGCGGGAGCGATCTCAAGACCGCCCCCAGCATCCGAACCTGCCGCTACGTTTAGGCTTCAACCTTGCGCGGCGCCATGAAATACATCCACAGCAGCGCAATGAAATACATCGCAGGGATCAGGGTAAACAACACCGCATAATTGTTGTGCGTCGCAGTCAGCACCGCGCCAACGATCTGTGTCATGAACATCCCGCCGATGGCCGCGCACATCCCGCCGAAGCCAAACACCGTGCTCATCATGTGCTTGGGCGTGTAGTCCATCACCAGGCTCCAGATGTTGGCGGTCCAGGCCTGATGCGCGCCGACAGCCAGGGCAATCGCAGCCACCGCGACCCACAGCCCGCTGGCATTGGCGGCGAACACCACGCTGATGATGGTCAGGGCGAAGATCAGCATCGAGATCAGGCGCGAGGTGGTGGCGCGCACGCCACGACCAATCAGCCAGGAGGACAGGATGCCGCCGCCGATGCTGCCGAAGTCCGCCGTCAGCCAGATCAGCATCAGGGGAATGCCCATCTGCGTCACGCTGATGCCCAGGTTGTATTGCTGGTTCAAGAAAGGCGGCAGCCAGTACAGGTAGAACCAGAACACCGGTGCAGTCAGTGCGTAGGCAATGGCGAATGCCCAGGTGCCGCGCATTTTCAGAATTCGCGAGAACGGCACCTTCTCGGCCACCGGCTCAGGTTCACTGGCCTGATTGATGTAGTCCAGCTCGCTCTGACGCACAGTCGGATGTTCTTCAGGGTTGAAGTACTTCAGGCGCCAGGTGATGACCCACATCAGCCCGAGCGAGCCCATGCAGATGAACGCCGCCTGCCAGCCCCACACACTGAGAATCAGCGGCAGCAGGGCGGGGGTGACCATGGCGCCGACGTTGGTGCCGGCGTTGAAAATCCCGGTCGCCACGGCGCGTTCGCCAGCGGGGAACCACAGCCGTGTGGTCTTGACGCAGGCCGGGTAGTTGGCCGCCTCCGTCATGCCGAGGATGAAACGACACACCATGAAGCCGACCGCTGAAGTTGCCAGGCCATGGGCACCGGTGGCGAAGCTCCAGAGCAGCACCGCCAGGAAGAAGGCGCGCTTGACGCCCACCTTGTCGATGAACCGGCCTTGCAGCACGAAGCCAATGGCGTAGCCGACCTGGAACCAGAAGTTGATGTTGGCGTAGTCCATGGCCGTCCAGCTCATCTGTTTGGCCAGGACCGGTTGCATCACGCCCAGGGCGGCGCGGTCGATGTAGTTCAGGGCGGTGGCGCAGAACACCAGGGCGAGCATGCCCCAGCGGGTCTTGCCGACGGCGAGGGCGCCGCGGATTTTTTCGCCGATCCCGGCGTGAGGGTGCACGGGAGTGGCGGCGGCCGGCGCAGGCGAAGCAGGGTATGAGCGCATGAGCATGTAACCTGTCTTGGAATTGTTATGGTCTGGTTCGGGTATTGCGTACAGCGATGCAGGGCGGCATTGGGCCAGTAGCATCGGGTGAAACGGTGTCCTTGTCCGACAATGTGCAGTCGATGGTGGGCGCCGTGGCAATGACCGTCAATTGACTCAGAACGCTTTTGGGCGATTATCGAACACAAAACTAACCAGTCCGTACATTTAAATTGCGGTGACAGAATACCCAGAGAATAATCGCTTTGACACCTGAGCATCCCCACAAGAACTGTCCGTCAGGTGCATTTATTCAGGAGTCAGAACATGCAGCGCTCGATTGCCACCGTTTCCTTGAGCGGAACCCTGCCGGAAAAGCTCGAAGCCATTGCCGCCGCCGGGTTTGACGGCGTCGAAATCTTCGAAAACGACCTTCTGTACTACGACGGCAGCCCGCGCAACGTGCGCCAGATGTGTGCGGACCTGGGGATCGCCATCACCCTGTTCCAGCCGTTCCGTGATTTCGAAGGTTGCCGCCGCGACCGCCTGCAGCGCAACGTCGACCGCGCCGAGCGCAAATTCGACCTGATGCAGGAACTGGGCACTGACCTGGTGCTGGTGTGCAGCAACACCGCCGCTGACTCTTTGGGTGAAGAAAACATCCTGCTGGACGACCTGTCGCTGCTGGCCGAGCGCGCCGGTGCCCGCAACCTGCGAGTGGGTTACGAGGCGCTTGCCTGGGGCCGCCATGTGAACACCTGGCAACAGGTGTGGAACCTGGTGCGCAAGGTCGATCATCCGGCGCTGGGCGTGCTGCTCGACAGCTTCCATACCCTGTCGCTGGAGGGCGATCCAGGCGCCATTGCCGACATCCCCGGCGACAAGATCTTCTTCGTGCAGATGGCCGATGCGCCGCTGCTGGCCATGGACGTGCTGGAATGGAGCCGCCACTTCCGCTGCTTCCCGGGGCAGGGCGAGTTCGACCTTCCGGGTTTCCTGGCGCCGATCCTGCGCAGCGGCTACACCGGCCCGCTGTCCCTTGAAATCTTCAACGACGGTTTCCGCGCCGCACCGCCACGGGCCAATGCCGCTGACGGCCTGCGCTCGCTGCTGTACCTGGAAGAGAAGGCCCGCCTGTTACTGGAGAAAGAGCAGCAGCCGGTGGCGCCGGAACTGCTGTTTGCACCGCCTGCCGCCAGCACCTATGACGGCGTGGAGTTTCTCGAATTTGCAGTCGATGACGCACAAGGCGCGCGCCTGGCCGGCTGGCTGGAAAACCTCGGGTTCGCACGGCTCGGCCAGCACCGCTCCAAGGCCGTGAGCCTGCTGGGGCAGGGCGATATCAAGATCGTGCTCAACGCAGAGCCGTACTCTTTCGCCCACAGTTTCTTCGAATCCCACGGCCCGTCGCTGTGCGCCACGGCGTTGCGCGTGCAGAACGGCGACGCGGCGCTGGAGCGGGCGCGCCAGTACAAGGGCCAGCCCTATCGCGGCCTGGTGGGGCCGAACGAACGGGAAATCCCGGCGGTGCGCGCACCCGATGGCAGCCTGATCTATCTGGTCGAACCGGCAGCGCCTGGCCAGTCGATCTACGACAGCGACTTCAATATCAGCGCCACGGCGCCGGTCGAAGGCGGGTTGCAGCGTATCGACCACATGGCCATGGCACTGCCTGCCGACAGCCTCGATAGCTGGGTGCTGTTCTACAAGAGCATCCTGGATTTCGAAGCCGACGACGAAGTGGTGCTGCCTGACCCGTACGGCCTGGTAAAGAGCCGGGCCCTGCGCAGCCAGTGCAGCACCGTGCGCCTGCCGTTGAACATCTCGGAGAACCGCAACACGGCAATCTCCCACGCGCTGTCCAGCTATCGGGGATCGGGCGTGCACCACATCGCGTTTTCCTGCGACGACATCTTCGCCCAGGTGGCCCGCGCCAAGGAGGCCGGGGTGCAGTTGCTGGACATCCCGCTCAACTATTACGACGACCTCGCGGCCCGCTTCGATTTCGATGACGAGTTCCTCAGCGAACTGGCCTACTACAACGTCCTGTATGACCGCGATGCCAATGGCGGCGAGCTGTTTCACGTGTACACCGAGGCATTCGACGGGCGGTTTTTCTTCGAGATCCTGCAACGCAAGAATGACTATGTGGGCTACGGCGCGGCCAACGTCGCGGTGCGGCTGGCGGCCATGGCCAAGTCCCGCAGTGGCTCGACGCGTCAGGCACGGCTGTGACCGGCTGATGGCAAGCTGGCATATGCCGCTTCCGTAACGCGAGCATGCGGCTCATACTGGGGTGATTCCACCGTGGTCGTGAGCCAAGCATGAAAAACGTCGACGACACCCTCGCAGAAGCGCCCGTAGAGACGCCACGCAAGGGCCGCAAGAACAATCCGGAAAAGACCCGCGACGGCATCCTCCAGGCTGCCGTCGCCGAGTTCGTGGCCCAAGGCCTTTCAGGCGCCAGGGTCGACTCCATCGCTGAACGTACGCAGACATCCAAACGGATGATCTACTACTACTTCAATAGCAAGGAACAACTGTACGCCGAGGTGCTGGAAAAGCTCTACGGCGACATCCGCCACACCGAAAGCAGCCTCAAGCTTGACGTGCTCGAGCCCATGGAAGCGATCCAGCGCCTGGTCGAATTCACCTTCGATCACCACGACCGCAATGTCGATTTCGTGCGCATCGTCTGCATCGAGAACATCCACAACGGCGACAACGTCAAGCAGTCGCCGACCATTCGCGCATTGAGCCAGAACGTCTTGCACGCGCTGGACGAAACCTTGCGACGCGGGGAAAAGGAAGGGGTGTTCAGGCAGGGGGTGCAGGCGGTGGATCTGCACATGCTGATCAGTTCGTTCTGTTTCTATCGCGTGTCCAACCGCCACACGTTCTCGGAAATCTTCCAGATCGACCTGGAAGACCAGGTTACCCGCGCACGGCACAAGGCGATGATCAGCGATTCGGTGACGCGGTACCTGATGCCTTGATGGCCCCCCGGACCATGTGGGCGACAAAATCGTCGTAGCAGCCGGGCTTGCCCGCGGGGGCGTCCTCAAGATCGCTCCCGCCGGCAAGCCGTGCTGCTACGGACCGCATGGACACCAACATTCCCTGTAGGAGCGCGCTTGCCCGCGACGGCGTACTTAAGATCGCCCCCGCCGGCAAGCCGTGTTTCTACGGAATGTTCAGCGTATTGAAAAACGCCTGCATGCGGGTGGCATCGGCTTTTTTGCCGGTGAACAATTCGAACGCCTTGACCGCCTGAAACACCGCCATGGTACTCCCGTCCAACGTGCGGCAACCCAACGCCCGGGCGTCGGCGAGCAACTGCGTCTGCAGCGGGAAATAGATGATCTCCGCCACCCACAACCGGGCGTGCAGCAACGCGGCGGCCACCGGGGTGCCGGGCAGCTTGCTCATGCCCACCGGCGTGGTGTTGACCAGACCGTCCGCCTCGGCCACCGCCGTGGCCAGGTCCAGACCGACCCGCGCGCGTCCCGGTCCGAAATGCGCATTGAGGTTGTCCACCAGGCTTTGCGCCCGGCTGGGGTCCACCTCGAAAATACTCAATTGCTCAACCCCTTC
The DNA here is from genome assembly GCF_044746765.1 of Pseudomonas sp. NPDC090203. Classification (NCBI taxonomy): domain Bacteria; kingdom Pseudomonadati; phylum Pseudomonadota; class Gammaproteobacteria; order Pseudomonadales; family Pseudomonadaceae; genus Pseudomonas; species Pseudomonas sp. NPDC090203. The sequence continues at coordinate 290,871 of NZ_JBIVCV010000003.1, read as the reverse complement.
GCTGAGCAATGCATGGGCCACCGCAGCCCCGGCGCCACCGGCACCCATCTGCACCACACGGCCTCGAGCCACGTCACCTAGGCCACGGCGAAACCCCTCGGCAAACCCGAGGCAATCGGTGTTATGGCCTACACGCTTGCCGTCCCGGAACACCACGGTATTGACCGCGCCGATACTGCGCGCCTCAGGGGAAAGCTCATCGAGCAGGGGAATCACCGCCTGCTTGCACGGATAGGTGATGTTCAACCCGGTGAAGCCCGTGCGCTGAGCACCCTCTATCAGCCCCGGCAGGGCCGTTATGTCGAGCTTCTGTGCATCCAGATCAATGATGCGATACAGATAGCGCATGCCCTGGGCATCGCCCTCATGTTCGTGCAGGGATGGCGTGCGCGAAGCCTGGATACCGGCGCCGATCAGGCCGGCGAGAATGGAAGGGCGTGCAGCGGTGGAGGTCATGGAAAATCACTCTTGTTATTCGGCGTTCCAGCGAGCGGTCGCCCTTTGAGCAAAATGTACCAGATAGTTAATTTTGTAGAACCCCCCGATGTCAGCCACTGGAGCAATCTGTTCGATAATCGCCCGATTCCTCGATGGCCAAAACCGCCACAAGGGATGCGCGCTTTGACTATTGCCCATTCGAGCGCAGGGGCGGAGTATTTCGCTGTTTGAGTCATCAAAGCCACAACAATAAAAGTGTAAGGAAGACACCCTCATGCAAATCCAAGGCAAGGTATTTCTGGTCAGTGGCGGTGCATCGGGTCTCGGCGCGGCCACGGCACAGATGCTGGTCGAGGCGGGCGCCAGCGTGATGCTGGTCGACGTCAACGCCCAGGCCCTTGAGGCGCAGGTCGAGAAACTGGGGAGCAACGCCCGGGCCAGTGTCACAGACATCACCGATGAAAACGCCGCCCAGGCTGCCGTCGCCAAAACCCTCGCCGAGTTCGGCCAGGTCAACGGCCTGGTGAACTGCGCGGGCATCGTCGGCGCAGAAAAAATCCTCGGCAAGGAAGGCCCCCACGCGCTGTCCAGTTTCAGCCGGGTCATCAACGTCAACCTGATCGGCAGTTTCAACCTGCTGCGTCTCGCCTCTGCGGCGATGGCCCAGGGCACTGCCGACGAAGGCGGGGAGCGCGGCGTCATCATCAACACCGCCTCGGTGGCGGCGTTCGATGGCCAGATCGGCCAGGCCGCCTACGCCGCGTCCAAGGGCGCCATCGCCAGCCTGACGCTGCCCGCCGCGCGGGAGCTGGCACGCTACGGCATCCGCGTCATGACCATCGCCCCCGGCATCTTCGAAACGCCGATGATGGCCGGCATGACCGAACAAGTGCGCGAAAGCCTGTCCGCCGGTGTGCCGTTCCCGCCGCGCCTGGGCAAGCCTGCGGAATACGCAGCCCTGGTGCGCCACATCATCGAAAACACCATGCTCAACGGCGAGGTGATCCGCCTGGATGGCGCCTTGCGCATGGCGGCTCGTTAAACGAGGAGGAATCATCATGTCACTGAACCCACGTCAGACCCTGATCGAAGACCCGGTCGTCATTGTCAGCGCCGTGCGTACGCCCATGGGCGGCTTTCAAGGCGACCTGAGCAGCCAGACCGCGCCGCAACTGGGCTCGGTGGCCATTCGTGCCGCCGTCGAGCGGGCTGGCCTGGCTGCCACCGATGTCGAACAGGTGCTGTTCGGTTGCGTACTCCCCGCAGGGCTCGGTCAGGCGCCGGCGCGCCAGGCGGCGCTGGGTGCCGGTCTTGGTAATGGCACCCTGTGCACCACCTTGAACAAGATGTGCGGCTCGGGCATGCAGGCGGCCATCATGGGCCACGACCTGCTGCTGGCGGGCAGCGCCGAGGTGGTGGTCGCGGGGGGCATGGAGAGCATGTCCAACGCGCCCTACCTGCTGGACAAGGCCCGGGCCGGCTACCGTATGGGCCACGGCAAGGTCATCGACCACATGTTCTTCGACGGCCTGGAAGATGCCTACGAACGCGGTCGGCTGATGGGTACATTCGCCGAGGAATGCGCCTCTTTCGAAAGCTTCAGCCGTGAGGCACAGGATGCCTTTGCCATCGCCTCCCTGACCCGGGCCCAGGACGCGATCAAGGAAGGCCGTTTCGACGCCGAAATCGTTCCGGTGCAGGTCACCGCCGGCAAGGAACAGAAAACCATCACCCAGGATGAGCAACCGCCCAAGGCCCGCCTGGACAAGATCCCCGACCTCAAGCCTGCATTCCGCCAGGGCGGCACGGTAACAGCGGCCAACTCCAGCTCGATTTCCGACGGCGCTGCGGCACTGGTGCTGATGCGCCAGTCCGAAGCCCGGCGTCGCGGGTTGCAGCCTTTGGCGGTGATTCGTGGCCATGCGGCCTACGCCAACAAGCCGGGCCTGTTTCCAACGGCGCCGATTGGCGCGATTGAAAAGCTCATGAGCAAGACCGGCTGGACGCTGAGCGACGTCGATCTGTTCGAGATCAACGAAGCCTTCGCCGTGGTGGCGCTGGTGGCCATGAGCAAGCTCGAATTGTCCCATGAAAAGGTCAACGTCAACGGCGGGGCATGTGCCTTGGGCCATCCGATCGGTGCGTCGGGTGCGCGGATTCTGGTGACCCTGCTCTCGGCCCTGAAACAGCGCGGTTTGCAGCGCGGCGTCGCGGCGATCTGCATCGGCGGTGGCGAGGCGACGGCCATGGCGGTGGAATTGGTGTAGCCCGCCGAGACGCCGACGCCGGCAAGCCGGACAGCTACGAGGGCGCACACTGTCCCCGTAGCAGCCGGGCTTGCCCGCGGGGACGTCCGCAAACGCGCCGCCGTCCCTGAACCGACCCACCTCATACAACAAAACGGACAAACCCCATGAGCTACACAACGATCCTCAAAGAAATTCAAGGCCGCGTGGCACTGATCACCCTCAACCGCCCCCAGGCGCTGAACGCGCTCAACGCACAACTGATCAGCGAACTGAACCAGGCCCTGGACGAACTCGAAAGCAACCGCGACATCGGCTGCATCGTCCTCACCGGTTCCGCGAAAGCCTTCGCCGCCGGTGCCGACATCAAGGAAATGGCCGAGCTGACCTACCCGCAGATCTACCTCGACGACCTGTTCAGCGAAAGCGACCGGGTGGCCAACCGCCGCAAGCCGATCATCGCGGCGGTGTCGGGTTTTGCCCTGGGTGGCGGCTGCGAACTGGCGCTGATGTGCGACTTCATCCTGGCGTCCGATACCGCGAAGTTCGGCCAGCCGGAAATCAAGCTGGGCGTCCTGCCCGGCATGGGCGGCACCCAGCGCCTGACCCGCGCGGTAGGCAAGGCCAAGGCCATGGAAATGTGCCTGACCGGGCGCATGATCGACGCCGTCGAAGCCGAGCGCTCGGGGCTGGTGGCGCGTATCGTGCCTCAGGACCAGTTGCTCGAAGAAGCACTCAAGGTCGCCCATGGCATCGCCGGCAAATCGCTGCCAGTGGCGATGATGGTCAAGGAAAGCGTCAATCGGGCGTTCGAGGTCAACCTGACCGAAGGCGTGCGCTTCGAACGGCGGGTGTTTCATGCCGCGTTTGCCAGTGTCGACCAGAAAGAGGGCATGGCCGCGTTCATCGAGAAGCGCGAGCCCGACTTCAAGCACCGCTGAGCCTTGCTTCAAACGCGCCGCAGCACGCTGCGCAGCGAACGACAGTGACCCGGATGGACCAGCCACAGCGGTTTCTCCGGGCGCTGCTGCAGTCGGTTCAGCCGCACAAGGTCCTGCGGGCCGAGTCCCAGCCAGCCCAGGGCGTCCGTCTTGCCTTCGAACAGGATATCGTCGGGCGCCAGGCGTGCCAGTTGGCCCAGGTCCGGCGTACCCATGCGCACGATGTACCAGGTACAGTGGGCGAGGGGCTGCTGGTCGTCGTTGGGTAGCATCAACTGCAGGTCATGCACGGGAAAGTCTTCGTCATGCATGCCTTCGGTCTGCAACACCAGCGCCTCGACCGCGGATTCGGTAATGCATAACCTCCCGTGGGGGCTGTGCAGCGACATCGCGACCGGGCTGTCCATGTGCAACCGCTCGCCATCGCGCAGTTGCAGCACGGGCCCGACAGGCGCCTGCGAAGTGCCGTCCACTTGCAGTGTGAGGGCCAGATGGGTGGCCTGGCTTGTGTCGGCAGGGCTGCCGCAAACCAGCGGCTGATCGGGGTCGCCTTCGAAAAAGCTCACCTGCACCCGTGCTCCGGCATCGAGTACCCCGGCGCTGCTGACCACCCGCGCCCAATTGTCCTCGCCACCTTCCGGGAGGTCGGCCTGCCAGTCGTAGCGAATCCTGATTCGTCCCGCCGGGTCAGCTTGCGGATGGGTCTGTGTGGCGAGCAGCACTTCTGACACCAGCGGTTTCGGATGCGCCAGGGACGGGCGAAACGGCATCGCCCACGGCAGCACCCGAAAATCGTTGGAGTAGCTGTGCAGACGCGACTGGTCGAGTGCGTGCCTTGGGTTGTGGTCGCCGTTTCCAAAAGTCGCAGCGATGTCGTCGGTTGCCATGGCGTGAAGAATCCCGATGATGTTTTCCGCCCGCGCATCACGCAGCGGCGCCAATTGCCGCGCCCGGTGCCGTACCTCGGTCAGCAGCCATTGATCGTTGAACAGCGCATCCGGGTGACCCGCGACACGGATCACCTGTCCGCTGCGTAACCAGGGGCGGGCGCTGCGGCCCATGATATCCCGGCGTTCGCAGCGCACCCGCTCAAGGGTGCGCACGCTGACCTGATGCCGGCCTTGAGGCGTGTCGCATTCTGCGGCGTGGCTGCTGTAGCAGGTGCGCATCGACCATTGCTCGGCCAGATGCTCGACCTCAACCGCCTCGGGCCACTCGGGAAAGCCTGCCGGATCATCGGAAAACACCAGCACCTGGCGGCCGGCCAGGTGTTCGAAACGAAAGGCGATGCCTTCCTCCTCACACAGGCGTTGCAGCAGATGGAGGTCGGTTTCGTCGAACTGCACGCAGTGCTCCCGGGGTGGATATTCGCCGACCAGGCGCTCGAAGCGAAACGCGTCGTCTGCCAGTTGGTGATCGCGCAGCAGGCGCTCGATGATCTGCGGGGCTGTCAGGCCGTTCCATGCCTGGCGCCTTGTCCGGTTGGCAAGGCGCTCGACATCGGGCATCAGTCGCAGGCGATAGAGGCTCAGTTCCGGGCCTTGAAACAGAGGTCGGGCGGCCTGGATCCGGCCATGAAAGGAGTTGTGGGCAGCTTCATCCGGCCCGACGGTCAGGCGGGCATCACGCTGCAACAGATCCATGCAGTTCAGCGCCGGGTCGCGGCTGAGCAGATCCACATCGAAGCAAAAGGGCCAGTTGAGCCGCTCATGACCATTGATGCCGATGACCTGCAGATCGCTCGGGCCTTCGGCGATGGCCAAAGTCATTGTCACGTGCTGGTCGTGGTGCATCCGCTGTCTGCCCTGAAAATTGGAGGTGCAGAGGGTACGAAAACCCACAGGCCAAAAGGGCGCTTGGCAAATTTTCGGAAATGGCCTACAGATCGTGTGTGCATATCTGATGCGCTGTAGTGTCGTTTTCCGCGAAACTTATCGGCCCCAGTTTGATCGACTGGCACAGGCGGGGGTTTCATCTGGCGTGATCGCGTATAAAATGCGCCGGGCGCCGTCGATCTGTACCGGCGCAGGATTATCGATCACCTTTTCAGCATTCATCGTCACCGTCCGGCGCGCCACGCCGGGCCAGCCTGACGGTCAATCGCCACCGGAACAAAGAGAGCAATCATGGGCGCACAGTGGAAGGTCAAACACAAAGAAGCAGCAGCCAACGCCAAAGGCAAGATTTTCGGCAAGCTGTCCAAGGAAATCATGATTGCCGCCCGTTCCGGCGCTGACCCTGACATGAACTCGCGTCTGCGTCTGGTGGTCGAGCAGGCGAAGAAGGCCTCGATGCCACGCGAAACCCTGGAGCGCGCGATCAAGAAGGGCGCGGGTCTGCTGGGCGAGCATGTTCACTTCGAAAAACTCACTTACGAAGGTTTTGCCCCGCACCAGGTGCCGGTGATCGTCGAGTGCCTGACTGACAACGTCAACCGCACCGTTGCCGAAATCCGCGTGCTGTTCCGCAAGGGCCAGTTGGGGGCGGCGGGTTCGGTGTCCTGGGACTTCGAGCACCTGGGCATGATCGAGGCTGTTGCAGAGAAGGCTGATGCCGATGCTGACGAAGCGGCCATCGAGGCGGGTGCGCAGGATGTTGAAGCGGGTGATGAGGGTGTGACGCTGTTCTACACCGAAACCACGGATCTGGATGCGGTGTGCAAGGCGCTGCCGGAGCAGGGGTTCACGGTTGAGTCGGCGAAGATCGGGTATCGCCCGAAGAATCCGGTGTCGGGTTTGAGTGATGAGCAGATGGCTGAGGTCGAGGCGTTCCTGGAAGCGATCGATAGCCATGATGATGTGCAGAACGTTTATGTGGGGTTGGCGGGGTAAGCTGTTTTTTTGTGCCCACGCTTTGCACCGCTGATGGTTCCCACGCTCCGCGTGGGAACGGCTGTCCTGACGCTCCGCGTCGGCGTGCTCGACTCTGATGTCGGTGGGTATATCCGTCGGCGCGGTGGTTTTGGCCTAGGGTTTCGCCCCTTACGGGCGACCTACTTTCTTTCGGGAAAGTAGGCAAACCATTTGCTCCTGGCTGGGCCCGACTGCGTCGGGTTCCCTCGGCTCCGGCGCCGCTCCGGGGGCACGCCGTGATGGGCCGTCCCTGGCCCGCACGGCTTTCGCGGCATCCCTGCCGCTCATCCCCCTCCACGACACCTGCGCTCGGCCTGGCGCCTTGACGTCGCATTCTGCGGCGCCTGTGCCATCGCGCACCAAGATCAAAAGCACACCACCGCCCCGTAGCAGTACGGCTTGCCGGCGGGGGCGTCCTCAAAATCGCCCCCGATCCTGTAGGAGCGCGCTTGCCCGCGACGGCGGCCGTAAGATCGCCCCCGCCGGCAAGCCGTGCTGCTACGGTTGGATTTTGCTTTCCCGGATCGATTGTTCGACGCTGGCGAAATCCGGGCGGGCCATGACGTCTGGTTGTACGCATCGCCCCTGCAACGCTCGCAACCGGGCTGTCTGCTCTTCGCTGGCATCGCAACGCTCCAGCCATTCGCCCAGCAGGATGCCGAATGCCCTTACTTCAATGCGTTCCAGCGTCTGTCCGGTTTCGTGGTCGGGATAAAACGCGGCCGCTCCGAAATCCCCGAGCAGGCATTCGCCGTTTTCGGTCCAGAGGATGTTGTGGGCGTACAGGTCGCCGTGGTTGATTCCTCGGGCATGCAGGTGGCCGCAGACCGAGGCGATGCCAGTGGCCATGCGCTGGACGGTGGCCAGGCTCATGCGCGTGCCGTTGTAGACGTCCCGGGTGCAGGATTGCAGGCTCGGCGGGCGGGCGAGGGTGGTGAAGCGCGGGGAGATCAGTTCCATCACCAGGCCCCGGGCCTGCTGCGGATGGCCGCAGATCTGGCCCAGCAATGGAATCAGGTCCGGGTGCTGGCCGGCGGCGATGCAGGCGGCCATTTCGTCGAGGGGCGAGCCGTCGCTGGTCAGGTCGCCCTTGTAGAGCTTGACCGCGACGTCCTGTGCAACGCCTTGATCATCCCGCCATTCGCCCCGATGAATGATCCCCGAGGCACCTTCGCCGAGCACGTCGTGCAGCGTCAGTTGCGACCAGGGAATCTGGCGGATCGGCTCCTCGACATGGGCGTCGTGCAGTGGGTTGCCCGCGAACGCCAGCCAGGCCAGGGCAGGCATGTTCAGCAGCCAGTCTGGCAGTTGGCGGATCCGGTTGGCGGCGATGCGCACCAGTTCCAGCCGCTGGCACGACGCCAGCGAGGCCGGCAGGCTGGTCAGCCGGTTGCCCGCCATCATCAGCTTTTGCAGGTGTTCGAATTGCCCCAGTTCTTCGGGAAGCGACTCGATGCGGTTGTCGGTCAGCACCAGCGAGCGCAAACGCGGCGGCAGCGCGCGTGGTGACACTTCAACGATCTGGCAGGACTTGAACCCGACGAAAAACAGTTGCTCGCATAATCCGAGCGCTTCGGGCAGGCGGGTAAACGGATTGTTCGAGCAGAAGATGATCTGCAGGTGTTCGAGCCGATGCAGGTCCGCAGGCAGATCAGTCAGCTGGTTGCCGCTCAGATTCAGCACCTGAAGCGAATCGGCGAGGCTGAAGATCTCATCGGGAAAGTGCGTCAGGCCACAGCTGAGGTCCAGCCGCGTGATACCGGCCAGCTTGCCGGCGCGCAGATCTTCAAGGGTGTGCATGGTGACGGCTGCCGTGGTTCAGGGCCCGCCATCATAGCGAGTCGGCGGGGACTGTGGCTAACGGCGCAGGGATCAGCCCAGGCAACGGTCCAGCAACTGGTACATGCGTTCGAGGGTCGGGGCCGATTCGGCGTAGAGAATGCGGTAGACCATGGGCGCCACCACCGCATCGATCAGCTCATCGGCGTCGGGGCTGCGCTCGCCGCGTTCCTGTGCGCGGTCGATGATGATCTGCAACTGGTCACGCACCATGTTCAGGCATTTGCCGGAGCACAGGGTGGCGCTGCTGCCCACCACATCGCGCATCATTTCCCGGCCTGGGGCGGAGCTGGTTTCTTCCAGGTAGACCTCGACCCAGGTGCGCAGGTCGTCGCGCAGGTTGCCGCAATCCACCGGCTCGTCAGGGCGCAGGCGCTCCACGGCGGCGTCGGCGAGCAGCGAGGTCAGGTCGCCCCAGCGTCGATAGATGGTCGAAGGCGTGACCCCCGCCCGCGCGGCGATCATCGGCACGCTGAGGGCGGAGCGGTCCAGTTCCTGCAACAGATCACGCACTGCGGCGTGGATCGATGTCTGCACCCGGGCGCTACGTCCGCCGGTGCGAATGCCTTCTTTGATAGCCATGAAGCGGACCCTAACACAAAGTATTTGCTTTAAGCAGATTTAGCTCGCACACTCACTAAAGCAAATATTTAGCTTTTAATGCGTGCTTTTTCGAGAGAGTGTACCCGTGTCTGATTCTTTGCAGAACCCGCCAAACGATGGTCGGAGCCCGCGACAAGGTCACTTGATGTATCTGGCCTTCGTCATGCTCTGTTTCTTCGCTGCGTCCAGTGCGCCGACGCCGCTGTATCACGTGTATCAACAGGCGTGGGGCTTCTCCTCGGTGCTGTTGACGCTGGCGTTCGCCGTGTACGCCTTGAGCCTGCTGACGACTCTGCTGGTGTTCGGCTCGCTGTCGGACTACCTGGGGCGCAGGCCGGTGATTCTGGCGGCGCTGTTGCTGGAAATCGCCTCGATGGGGCTGTTTATCCTGGCCAGTGACGTCAACTGGCTGATCGCAGCCCGCGTCGTGCAAGGTGTCGCCACCGGCATTGCTTCAAGCGCCTTGGCCGCAGCCATGCTGGACACCGACCAGACACAGGGCCCGCTGGTCAACAGCATCACGCCGATGTTCGGCATGGCCGTGGGTGCGCTGGGCACCAGTGTGCTGGTGGAGTATGCGCCGCTGCCCATGCTGCTGGCCTATGGGTTGCTGCTGGCAGCCTTCGTCGGACAGGCACTGTACCTGTGGCGCGTGGCGGAAACCGTGACGCCGCAGCCCGGCGTGCTGAAAACCCTGAAGCCTGCGATGCGCGTTCCGCCCCAGGCACGCAGCACCTTGCTGCTGATCTTGCCGGCGGACATCGCGGCCTGGGCGCTGGGCGGATTCTTCCTGTCACTGGCGCCTTCGCTGCTGGCGGCGGCCACCGGGGCGGTGTCGGTGGTCAACGGCGGGCTTGCGGTGGCGGCGCTGACCATCAGCGGCGCGGTTTCGATCATGAACCTGCGCTTGAAAGCACCACGCCTGGCCTTGCTGGTCGGCACCAGTTTTCTCGCCGCAGGCGTAGCAGTGGTGCTGCTGGCGGTCAATCTGGGCTGGCTCTGGCTGTTCTTCACCGGCGCCGTGGTGGCCGGGATCGGTTTCGGCGCCAGTTTCCTCGGGTCGCTGCGCCTGCTGCTGCCGCTGGCCCACGCCCATGAACGGGCAGGGCTGATGTCGACCTTTCTGGCGCTCAGCTACTTGGCGTTCTGTGTGCCCGCGCTGATCGCCGGGCTGGCGGTCAAGACTCAAGGGCTGATCGTGACCACCAATGTCTACGGCTCGGTGGTGGTGATACTGGCGCTGCTGGCGCTGGGCGGCTTGTTGCTGCGCCGGGCCGAGCGCCCACGGACGGCATAGCGCCCGGCCCTGCATTCGTTCGAGGTTCTGCTAGCTTCTTTCTCTACAAGAACAAGCACAGGGATCCACGGATGAATCATCAGAACGGCGCGCCGCGCCACGCGCCTGACGCAGCCCATTACGACCGGCATCACTCTCGTTCCATCACGGACCCTGCGGCCTATTGGGCCGAACAGGCGCAGCAGGTGGCCTGGTATCGCGCGCCGCAAGAGATTTTGCAGTCCATGCCCGATGGCACCCATCGCTGGTTCGCCGACGGCTCGCTCAACAGCTGCTATCTGGCGCTGGACAGGCAGATCGAACTGGGGCGCGGCGAGCAACTGGCGCTGATCTACGATTCACCCGTGACCGGCCAGCAGGCCAGCTACACCTACCGGCAACTTCACGCCGAAGTCGCCCGGCTCGCGGGGCTGTTGCGTCAACTGGGTGTCGGCAAAGGCGATGGCGTCATCATCTACATGCCCATGGTGCCGCAGGCGGCGATGGCCATGCTGGCCTGCGCACGCATCGGCGCGATGCATTCGGTGGTGTTTGGCGGCTTTGCACCCCATGAACTGGCGCTGCGCATCGATGACCTGAAACCCAGGCTGTTGCTGACGGCGTCCTGCGGTCTGGAGTTCGACCGGGTCATTGCCTACAAGCCGCTGGTGGACAAGGCCCTGGAGCTTTCGAAACACCAGCCGGAACACGTGCTGTTGTGGCAGCGTCCGCAAGCGCTGTCGACAATGCTGCCGGGCCGCGACCTCGACTGGCAGGCCGCATTGAAAGAGGCCAAGCCCGCCGACCCGATGCCGATGGCCAGCACCGACCCGCTGTATATCCTCTACACCTCCGGCACTACGGGCAAACCCAAGGGCATCGTGCGGGAAAACGGCGGGCACGCGGTGGCAATGCTCTACACCATGCATCAGGTCTACGGCATGGCTGCGGGGGATGTCTGGTGGGGTGTTTCCGATGTGGGCTGGGTGGTGGGGCATACGCTGATCGTCTACGGGCCGCTGATGGCCGGCTGCACCACGGTGTTCTACGAAGGCAAGCCGGTGCGTACCCCGGATGCCGGCGCCTACTGGCGAATCATCGAGCAGTACCGGGTCAATGCGCTGTTCTGCGCGCCGACCGCCATGCGTGCCATTCGCAAGGAAGATCCCCAGGGTGAACTGCTCAAGGGCCGCGACCTGAGTTCCATCCGGCAACTGTTTCTGGCCGGGGAAAAACTGGATTCGAGCACCCACCAGTGGCTGGAGCGCCTGACCGGCAAACCGGTGCTCGACCACTGGTGGCAGACCGAAACCGGCTGGCCGGTCACGGCGCCGTGTCTGGGCCTGGGAGGGCACGTGGCCGGACCCGGTTCGAGCAATCGTGCGGTGCCGGGCTACGCCGTTCAGGTCATGGACGAAGAGGGCAAGCCGCTGCCTGCGGGCGAGCAGGGTTCCATTGTCATCGCGCTGCCGCTGCCGCCAGGGTGCAGCCAGACCCTGTGGGGCGATCACGCCCGCTACCTGTCGGCCTACCTTCAAGCGTTCCCGGGCTACTACAACACCGGCGATGGCGGTTATGTCGACGCTGATGGCTTGGTGTACATCATGGGCCGTACCGACGATGTGATTAACGTCTCCGGCCACCGGCTATCCACCGGGGAGATGGAAGATCTGGTCGGCCAGCATCCGGCCGTCGCCGAAAGCGCGGTGATTGGTGTGCACGACGAGATAAAGGGCCAGGTGCCGCTGGCGCTGGTGGTGCTCAAGGACGGGACGCAGCAGGACGCCGCGGAGGTACGGCAGCAACTGGTGGCACAGGTGCGCGAGCGTATCGGCGCGCTGGCGTGTTTCAACCGGGTGGTGGTGGTCAAGCGCCTGCCCAAGACCCGCTCGGGCAAGACCTTGCGTGCGGTGCTGCGCAAGATCGCTGATGGCGAGGATTACAGCGTCCCCGCGACCATCGACGACCCGGCGATTCTGCAAGAGATCGCCGCCAGTCTTGCCTGAGTCTGCATCAAATGACTCAAGTTGCCGTGGCAGGTGCCGACATACCGGACAGGAAAATAACATTCTGTTCGAGCAAGGACCTGCCATGTCAGCGATTTCTTCTGTTTCGGTGATCCAGCCCCAGGTGGTCGCCAAGCTAGCCGCCAACGAGCCTGCGGTCAGTGTCACGGCCGCCACGACGGTCAGCAGTGCATCGACTTCCGATACCGTGACCCTGGGTGAGAACACGCGCGTGCCCGATGCCCAGACCTACACGGTGCGGGGCCTGATCGCCAATCCCGACGTGCTGCCCGCCTGGGAATACACCCAGCAGGACAAGGTCTCGCTGAACATGACCGGCAACTTTGCCAGCTCAGGCGCCGCCAGCCGCTTCCAGGGCCTGGGCGCATCCTTGCTTGCGCAACTGGCTGAGACCAACAAGAACATCTCGCAATCGGTGATCCGCTCATCGACCGGCAAGGCACTGGAACCCGCCGAACTGGCAGCCGCCCAGGCGAAACTGCATAGCAACGCGGCTGACAACAGCATCAGCCTGACCCTCAAGACCGCCAGCGGCAAGACCGTGCAACTGACCCTGACCAGCTCCGACAACGGGCTGGCGGTGCAGGCGCAGGTCAGCGGCGGCGAGTTGACCGCCGATGAGCAGGCAGCGCTGGGCAAGATGTCCGACGGGTTCCAGTCGGCCATCGACGGCCTGACGGCCAAACCACCGCAACTGAAGCTGGACGCGTTGACGAAGTTCGATTCGAACGTTTTCTCTTCGGTCGACCTGAACACGCGCATCCAGCTTGACGATAAAAGCATCCAGACCCTGGAGCTGCATGCCGACGCCGATGGCCGTTCAATGCGCATGAGCGGCGCCTCGGGGGATCTGGACGTCTCGGTTGACCTGAAGAACAGCGCCATCATCGGTGACGCCAACCAGCAGGAAAAGGCGCTCAAGGGTTATGTCAGCCAGATCGAGGCCGCCCGCAAGCGCGGCGATGGCGATGCGCAATTGCTGTCGATGTTCCAGGATGCCTTCACCACATTGCACAGCGACTATCCCGGCACGCGCGCAGCCACCACGCCGCAGACCGTCAGTTCCATCGAGCTGACCCAAACCGATCATGGCCTGCTCACCGGTCTTGGGGATTTCAGTGCGTCGGTGACCGAGAAGGGCAAGGAGGGCAACCCGGCGCGTCCCGGCGAGCTGGACTCCTTCGCCTACAAACTGTCCCAGAGCACCCAGTCCAAGGGCCGCGATCAGCTCAACCGCAGCATCGTGCAGGATCAGCAATCGTCGCTGGTGGCCAGTTACCACAAGCCGCTGCCGGGGGCGAACAAGCTGGACCTGTCGACGGACCCTGCCTCGCAGAATTATCTGTATTACCAGATCAACGATCAGGCCAGCAGCAAGACCAGCATCGGCTACGAGAAGGGCGCGCTGATCAATGCCTCGGTGGCCCAGACCGCCAGCCAGACCACGCGCATTTCCAGATACGTGATGGGGCATCTGGAATCGGACACCACCACACCGCTCAAATCCTCGAAGAACCAGAATTTCCTGCATGTATTGCAGCAGGCGATTCAGCAGGACAAGGATGCACAGCTTGGGCGCGGTACGTCGCGCTTGAAAGACACCCTGGCCAACATCCAGGACAAGGTCTTGTTGCAGCCTGATCCCGAGAAGTTGAACGGCTAAGCCCCACCGTCCGTAGCAGTCCGGCTTGCCGGCGTCGGCGATCTTGAGGCCGCCCCCGCCGGCAAGCCGTGCTGCTACGTGGCTGACCCCACAATCCCCGTAGCAGCCGGGCTTGCCCGCGGGAGCGATCTCATGGCCGCCTCGCCGGCAAGCCGGACTGCTACGGGTGGTTCAATCGGTTCGACGCCCTCATATCGGCCGCTTCAACGCCTGTCGCGCCGCTTGCGCCGCCGGGTCATCGGCCGGGCCGACCATCGCATAATTGTACCCGCCCCCCGACCAGTAATCGGCCTGCAGCTCGCCATCACGGCGCGTACCTCGGGGCAGCATGCGGTGCTGTTCGATGGGCGGACGGATGTAGAAGCTTAGCGTGCGGCCCTGGGCGTCCTTGTATACCACCATCGCCGCAGCGCCTTGCTCGGTGCTGCTCAGACGCCCACTCACTGGCTTGAAGCCCGCCGACTCAAGATCCGGCAGACGGTTGGCCTGGGCGAAGTTCTTGTCCAGCCAGACCTGCACGTTATTCGGCTTGCCGGTGTTCCAGTCACTGGCGACGTTGTCGTTGACGGCGAACATGCGGTAGGCCTGCACCGCATCGGCCATGGGCAGCACGGCATTGGCCAGGGTCATGTCCCGTGCCTGCCAGCCGGCCAGGCCGCCAATGGACACCGCGATCAGCAACAGCGCGGCACTGGCGAAATGCCGGCTGCGATTTCGGCGCATGCGTTGACGAATGAATGCCGGGTCCAGCTCGGGATTGGCAGGCCGATGCAGGTCACCGCTCAGGCCGGCCCGCAGGTTTTGCGCGTCCAGTTGCCAGGCCTGCACCTGTTTTGCGATCTCGGGATTGGCCGCAAGCCAGGTGTCCATGGTTTGCCGGTCGGCGTCGTCGAGCTTGCCGTCGATGTAGGCGTGCAAGTCTCGTTCACTGGGGGGCAAGGTCATCATTTGAGTATCCGCAAAGCAGGGGTGGTGATTTCGCCTTCACTGAGCTGGCGCAGTGCCTGACGTGCGCGAGACAGACGCGACATGACGGTGCCCACGGGGACCTCGAGAATCCCGGCGACTTCCTTGTAGCTCAGGCCCTCGACCGACACCCAGAGCAGCAGGGCGCGTTGTTCGGGGTTCAGGCGTTCGAAGGCCTGCAGGGTGGTCCGGGCGACGACGGTCCGCTCCACCGAGGGTTCGTGTTGATCCTCGCCGCTGGCGCCGGTAAACAGTTCCAGCATGCGGCTGTAACGTCGCGAACGGCGGTGATTGTCCACGAACTGTCGGTAGAGAATCGAAAACAGCCAGGCCCGCAGGTCACCTTCCGGGCGGCGGCCGGGCCAGGCTGAGAGCGCCTTTTCCAGGCTGGCCTGCACCAGGTCGTCGGCGCTGCTGTAATCGCGGGTCAGCGAAACCGCGAACCTGCGCAATCGCGGCAGCAGCTCGCGTAGTTGATCGTCGACATCATTCATGGAGGGCTTCCAGGTCGATGGGCTCGACCGCTTCGGATCGTATGCAAGGGAAGACGCCGCAGCGTGAAGATTATTCCTGCCCGCAAAAAATAAAAATCGATGGCTGGAATAACTGCGCCGGCGCCGCGTCACACCTTGTGAACCGTATTCGCCCATGTCATTCGTAGAGGCCAGAGGCCCGGAGCGTAACCGATGATTGAGCCTGAACCGCCACACCTTCGCAAACCACCGTTGACGACCGCTGAGAAGCTCGCCCGCCTGGGCGGTATCGGCCTGGTCCTGGTGATCGCAGCCGGGGCGTTTGCCTACGTCAACGGCAGCCTTGACCCACAGCGCCTGACGCCTGCACGAGTGGTCGATGTGTTCGAACACAACAACGGCGTGCACCCTGGCTACCGCCGCAACCACCCCAAAGGCATTTGCGTCGCCGGTTATTTCGAAAGCAACGGCGCGGCCAGTACGCTGTCCAGAGCCCAGGTGTTCGCTGCCGGGCGAACCCCGGTGATCGGCCGGCTGGCACTGCCCACGGGTAATCCTTACTCGCCAGACAGCGCAGCGCCGATCCGCAGTTTCGCCGTGCAATTCACCCAGCCGGACGGTCAGCAGTGGCGCACCGGGATGAACAGCATGCCGGTGTTCCCTGTGGGCACGGTGCAGGCGTTCGTCGACCTGCAGAAGGCCACGGCACCGGACCCGAAAACCGGCAAGCCGGACCCGGCCAAGCCTCCAGCATTCTTTGCCGCGCATCCCGAGGCGCAGCCGTTCCTGGCCTGGGTCAAGACCGCCAGGCCGTCGGCCAGCTTCGTGACCGAGACCTATAACAGCGTCAACGCTTTCGTGCTGGTCGATGCCCAGGGTAAACGCCAGGCCGTTCGCTGGAGCCTGGTGCCTGCCGCCAAGGGCGACGCGCCCGCGCCGGATGCCAAGGACTACCTGCAACAGGACCTGAGCGACAAACTGGCCAGCGGGCCGCAGCGCTGGGACCTGGTGCTGACCCTGGCCAACCCGACAGACCCGACCGGTGACGCCTCCAAGGCCTGGGCCGGCGAACACAAGACGGTGAACGCCGGGACCCTGGTGGTGGAGGGGGACAGTGCGCAACTCGACGGCGCCTGCCGTGATATCAACTACGATCCGCTGGTACTGCCCAATGGCATCGAAGGCTCCGACGACCCGTTGCTGGCAGCCCGCTCGGCGGCCTATGCCGCGTCCTACATGCGCCGAACCTCTGAAGTCGGTCAGCTTGAAAAACCGCCTGCGCAGGAGAAACAGCCATGAGTACGCCCACTTCGCATTTCGCCCCGCTGGCCCGGCTTCTGCACTGGCTGATGGCGGTCATGGTCATCGCGATGCTGTTCATCGGCGCCGGGATGGTGGCTTCGGTATCTGAGCGGCATGAATGGCTGTTGAGCCTGCACAAACCTTTGGGGATTGCGATTCTGCTGTTGGTCATCGTGCGCCTGATCGTACGCTTTTGCACCGTGACGCCAGCATTGCCCGCTGACTTGCCGGCCTGGCAGGCGCTGGCGGCCAAGCTGTCGCACTACCTGCTGTATGCGCTGATGCTGGCGATGCCGCTGATAGGCTGGGCGATGATTTCGGCGGCGGGGGATCCGGTGATGCTGAGCAGCTCGATACGCCTGCCTTCAATCGTGGCCGCCCATGCCGAGACATTTGCCTTCTTGCGCGGGGCCCATCGATACTTGGCGTACCTGCTCTTCCTGACCATCCTCGCGCACCTGGGGGCGGCGTTGTTCCATGGCTGGATCCGCCGCGACGAGGTATTGGACAGCATGCTCAAAGGCCGCCCACGCACCTGATCCCAAGACCCACACCAAACCCCGTAGCAGTCCGGCTTGCCGGCGTCGGCCCCCTTGAAATCGCTGACGCCGGCAAGCCGGACTGCTACGGATATTTGCGGAATCCCAAATCGCGTTAACACCGAAACCCGTAGCAGCACGCCTTGGCGGCGGGTCGATCTCGAGGCCGCCCCCGCCGGCAAGCCGTGCTGCTACGGTTATGTGGCGAACCCTGGATCGCACTAACCCCAAAAAACCTCGTAGCAGTCCGGCTTGCCGGCGTCGACGCCCTTGAAATCGCCAACGCCGGCAAGCCGGACTGCTACGGGCGGTCGAGCGTCAGCGCAGGACCGACACCATCTCGCCCAGGGTCGCCAACACGTCCCTGGCCAATTGTTTCGAGCGCTTGCCTGACCAGCCGGTCAGCACGTCCGGGGCGTCGTCGTTGTCCTTGAAAGGCATTTCCAGGGTCAGGGCCAGGCACTTGTAGCGCTCGCCGACACTGTTGCAGGCCAGGTTCATGTTGGCCTGGCCCGGTTCGGCCCGTGGGTAGCCGTAACGGGTCTGGAAATCCCGGGTGCGGCCACTCAGGCGTGCGCGGAAATCGGCTTCCAGTTCACGCTGCTTGTCGGTGTACCCCGGATTGCCTTCGCACGCAGCGGTGAACACGTAGGGGATTTCCTCATCGCCATGCACGTCGAGGAACATGTCCACGCCGTACTTTTCCATCTGCTCCTTGACGAAAAACACCTCCGGGCTCACTTCCGGGGTCGAATCCTGCCAGGCGCGATTCAGGTCCTTGCCCTGGGCATTGGTGCGCAGGTGGCCATGGAAGGAGCCGTCCGGGTTCATGTGCGGCACCAGGTACAGGTCGGCGGACGCCAGCAACGCCTGCAATTGCTCGTCATCTTCCTGCAGGCGCTCGATCACGCCTTCCATGAACCATTCGGCCATGTGCTCGCCGGGATGCTGCTGGGCAATGATCCAGATCTTGCGCTTGCCTTCTGCGCCATCGCCCTTGCGCAACAGGGGGATGTCACGGCCTTCGATGCTCTTGCCGGTGGCGAGCAATTGAGTGCCGGACTTGTTCAGCGCCTGGTCGATCAGCCAGTCATGACGCTCGCGGCTGTAGGGTTCGAAATAGGCGAACCAGATCTGCGGCTGTTCGGGCGAAAGGGCGAAATTGAGGGCCTTGCCGTCGAACGTGCTGGGCACCCGGAACCAGGTTTTCTGGTCATAGGACGCGGCGGCGTTGTAGCCGGTCCAGGCACGGTTGTAGCTGGACTCGCTGGCGTTGGTCAGGCTGAACCCATGAGGCTGGCCGACCTGCATGCCATCGACCTTGAAATGGAACCACTGGAAGTGCGCGCTGCGTGTATCAGGGCGAATGGCCAGTTGCACGTTTTGCGGGTTGCTGGTGTCGAGCACCACGACGTTGCCACTGTCAAAATCACAGGTCACGGAAAGCGGGGTCTGAATCACGGGAAGATCCTGAGTACGTTAATGCCAACTCAACGCCCATCGGGTGGCGGTCACGGGGAGGCCGGGCGACCACGCTGGGCTGTTATATGACGGGTACTTTACACGGATCAGGATGTCGCACCGCGACAGATTGTTCAGTCAATGAGTCACGTTCAGGTGAAGGCTTCTGCGGTCACCAACAGGCTGCAAAGGAACGCCGTCAGCACCATCCAGGCGATATAGCCCCGGCGCTTGCGGCGGTGCCAGCCGTTGGCACCGAGGGCAGTGGCAGGGGCCTGGAGCTTGCACCACAGGCGCTCGGTATCCTGGAATGCAATCAGATGACGGCTGTCGGCATCGACCCAGTGACGAAACTCGATACGCTGGCTGGCGGTGGCCAGCGGGCTTTGCAGATGCACGTACCAGCGGCGGGCTTGCAGGCGGGCGGCCTCGGCATCTGCCGATTCGTCAGCGCATTGATCGAGCAAGCGGACCATGCAGCGCTCGACGGATTCGACATCGGTTTCCATAAGCTGGGCGATATCGGTGTAGGGCATCTGGTCCAGACGGCTCAACAGGAAGACCTGCCGGGTCTTGCGCGGCAGTTTCTGGATGCGGCGACGATAAAGTTCGGTTTCAGGGCTGACAGGCACGCCCGATTGGCGCGTCGGCAAGGAAAGAGCAGGGGTGAGTGGATTAGTCATGGCATTTCACTCGCTTGTCATCCGTGGTTCATCCGAAGGGAGGAGTGGGGGCATCGTCCGTGACGCGCATCGATGTTAGTGCTTATGAGAGTCATTCTCAAGTAAGCAGTGTCGCTTTTTTCGACTTTTTTACCAAATATGTCGTTTTTGACCGTGTGGACGGTTCAGTGCTCATTTTTCTTTTGCTATCATGCGCGCCATCGAGCAGGCCGCAGATGCCAGCCAACCCTCTTCATTAGCCTGAAGACGCAGCAACAGACCGAACCCAGACCCTTGAAGGGCACAAAAAAAAGACCCGGCAAAAAGCCGGGTCAAAAACCGTGATTAGCCTGATGAGGAGATAATCCGGAAGCCGACCTAAGGCTTCTGGGTTACCAGCCAGTCTCGCGACTGGTTGCGCTCAATAATAATCATTATCATTTGCACGTCAAATGTTTTTTCGCATTCTGGTGAAAAGATTTTTTCGTGTGCCCGTACTATCCCCAAAACAATCCCCATTTGCGCCATGAAGCGCTCAATCCAGCGGCAACTCGGTGGTGCGCTTGACCACACTCATCGCGATGTTCGAATGCGCCTCCTGCACGTGCGGGCTCTGCAGCAGGTGATCGCGCAGGAAGCGCTCGTAGCTGGCGATGTCCTGCACCACCACCTTGAGCATGAAATCCATGTCGCCGGCCATGGTGTAGCACTCCAGCACCTCGGGAAACCCGGTAATCGCCTGCTCGAACTCCGTCAGATAACGCCGCCCGTGGCCTGACAGCTTGACGTCCACGAACACCGTCATGGTCAGCCCCAGCTTCGCGGGGTTGAGCAGGGCGACCTTGCGTTCGATCACGCCTTCTTCCTGGAGGCGGTTGATCCGCCGCCAGCAAGGCGATTGCGACAACTCTACGCGCTCTGCGATTTCAGCAGCGGACAGGTCAGCGTCGCGCTGCAACAGGCGAAGGATTTTACGATCGATGGGGCTGAGTTTGACCTGCATGAATTGACCCTTTTTTATTCTATAAACGAAACAGGCATGCAGGATTTGAGCAGATACGGGCCAATTTAGAAAGAAAAAGCCTGCGCGCCACAGGCAGTATTGGCTCTGTGAATGCCGGGTCAACCGTCCCGGCATCCGGGCAGTTCGCGCACGGCTCACAAGGTCGCGCCAGCACCGCTCGCCACATTCAAAACGCACTAATAAAAACAAAGGAGTGCCTGAATGTCTTTGGCTGATATTCGTCTGGATGATAAGTACCGGCTCGCCACCGGCAATCTGTACCTGACCGGAACCCAGGCCCTGACCCGCCTGCCGATGCTGCAGAAGCAGCGCGATGAAGCGAGCGGCCTGAACACCGCCGGGTTCATTTCCGGTTATCGCGGCTCGCCACTGGGCAACCTCGACAAGAGCCTGTGGGACGCCAAGGATTACCTGCAAGAAAACGCCATCCATTTCCAGCCCGGGGTCAACGAAGAACTGGCCGCGACGGCAGTGTGGGGGAGCCAGCAGGTCAACCTGTTTCCTCACGGCAAATACGACGGCGTGTTTGCGCTGTGGTACGGCAAGGGCCCGGGCGTCGACCGTTGCGGCGACGTCTTCAAGCACGGCAACTCGGCCGGCGTCGCTGAAAATGGCGGAGTGCTGATCCTCGCCGGCGATGACCACGGCTGCAAATCCTCGACCATCGCCCACCAGAGCGAACACGCTTTCATCGCCGCGATGATCCCGGTGCTCAACCCGAGCAACGTCCAGGAAATCCTCGACTACGGCATCATCGGCTGGGAACTGTCGCGTTACAGCGGATGTTGGGTGGCGATGAAAACCATTGCCGAAAATGTCGACTCTTCGGCCGTGGTCGAAGTCGATCCGCTGCGCATCCAGACACAAATTCCCGAAGACTTCGAAATCCCCGAAGGCGGCCTGCACATTCGCTGGCCAGACCCGCCCCTGGCCCAGGAAGCGCGCCTCAACACCTACAAGATCTACGCTGCCCGCGCCTTTGCCCGGGCCAACAACCTGAACAAGGTGGTGATCGACTCGCCCACGCCGCGTCTGGGCATCATCACCACCGGCAAGTCCTACCTGGACGTGCGCCAGGCCCTTGAAGAGCTCGGCATCGACGAAACACTCTGCGCCTCCGTCGGCATCCGTGTGCTCAAGGTCGGCATGAGCTGGCCGCTGGAACCGGTCTCCGTGCACGACTTCGCCGAAGGCCTGGACGAAATCCTCGTCGTCGAAGAGAAACGCAGCGTGATCGAGGATCAGCTCACGGGCCAGTTGTACAACTGGCCGGTGGATCAGCGCCCTCGGGTGGTTGGCGAGTTCGACGAAGAAGGCCGTTCGTTGTTGCCCAACCTCGCCGAACTGACGCCGGCGATGATCGCCCGGGTCATCGCCAAGCGTCTGGCACCGATCTACAGCAGCCCGAAAATCGAAGCCCGTCTGCAGTTCCTGCAGGACAAGGAAAAGGCCCTGGCCGCGCCGCTGTTCAAGACCCAGCGCACGCCGCATTTCTGCTCCGGTTGTCCGCACAACAGCTCGACCAAGGTGCCCGAAGGCAGCCGTGCGCTCGCGGGCATCGGTTGCCACTACATGACCATCTGGATGGACCGGGAAACCGATACCTTCACCCAGATGGGCGGCGAGGGCGTGACCTGGATCGGCCAGGCGCCTTTCACCGACACGCCCCACGTGTTCCAGAACCTGGGCGACGGCACCTATTTCCATTCGGGTCACCTGGCGCTGCGTGCGGCCGTGGCGTCGAAGGTCAACATCACGTACAAGATTCTCTACAACGACGCCGTGGCCATGACCGGTGGCCAGCCCATCGACGGCATCCTGCGGGTCGATCAACTGAGCCGCCAGGTGTTCAACGAAGGCGTGCAACGCATCGCACTGGTCTCGGACGACCCTGACAAATACCCGAGTCGCGAGGCGTTTGCGCCGATTACCACCTTCCACCATCGTCGCGACCTGGATAGCGTGCAGCGCGAACTGCGCGAGTTCAAAGGCGCGTCGGTGATCATCTACGACCAGACCTGCGCCACCGAAAAACGCCGTCGGCGCAAACGCGGGACCATGGTCGATCTGGACAAACGTGCGGTGATCAACCCGGCAGTCTGCGAAGGCTGCGGCGACTGCGGCAGCAAATCCGGCTGCCTGTCGATTCTGCCCAAGGAAACCGCCCAGGGGCGCAAGCGCGAGATCGACCAGAGCGCCTGCAACAAGGACTTCAGTTGCGTCGAAGGCTTCTGCCCAAGCTTTGTGACGGTGCACGGTGGCAAACTGCGCAAACCGCAACGCCCTGACCAGAACCAGGCCTTCGCGACGCTGCCGGAACCGACGCTGCCCGGGCTGGATCATCCATTCAACATCCTGCTGCCCGGCGTGGGCGGCACTGGCGTGACGACCGTGGGCGCCATGCTCGGCTACGCGGCAAACCTGGAAGGCAAGGGCTGCAGCGTGCTGGACCAGGCGGGTCTGGCGCAGAAGTTCGGCCCGGTGGTGAGCCATATCCGGATCGCGGCGCGTCAGGAAGACCTGTTCGCCGTGCGCATCGCCGCCGGTGAAGCGCACCTGCTGTTGGGCTGTGATCTGCTGGTGGCCGCAGGCCCCGATGCGATTGCCAAGCTCAACAACGATAAATCCTACGCTGTGGTCAACAGCCAACAGACGCCAACCGCAGAATTTACCCGCAACCCGGACGCCGAATTTCCTGCCGAAGCCATGATGCAGACCATTCGCGAGGCGGTGGGCGCAGACAAGACCCACTTCGTCCAGGCGACCGACCTGGCTACCAAACTGATGGGCGACAGCATTGCCAGCAACCTGTTCATGCTCGGCTATGCCTACCAGTTGGGCCTGATCCCGCTGACGTCCAAGGCGATCGAAAAGGCCATTGAGCTCAACGGCGTGGCGGTCAGCCTGAACCAGCAGGCCTTCCTCTGGGGCCGTCGTGCGGCATTCGATCTGCCAGCGGTGCAGAAGGCTGCCAATCCTCAGGCGATTGCGCAGCAGGAACCGCTCGAGCTGACTCTGGAACAGCGCCTGGCGAAAAACGTGCAAATCCTTGGCGAGTATCAGAACCAGGCCTACGGCAAACGCTACCTGGCGTTGGTCGACAAGGTGCTTGAGGCTGAACGCCGACTGTTCCCCGGCGAGCAACCGGCGCTGACCGAGGCGGTGGCGTTCAACTACTTCAAGGTGTTGGCCTACAAGGACGAGTACGAAGTCGCACGTCTGTACAGCAACGGCGAGTTCACCAGCCAATTGCAGGCGCAGTTCGAAGGCGACTACCGACTGGAATTCCATCTGGCGCCTTCGTGGCTGGCCAAGCGCGACCCGAACAACGGCGCACCGCGCAAGCGCAGCTTCGGCCCCTGGATGGTGAAGGCATTCGACGTGCTGGCCAGGTTCAAATTCCTGCGTGGCACAGCGTTCGACCCGTTTGGTCGTAGCCTGGAGCGGCGTCAGGAGCGCGAGCTGATCGACAGCTACGTGGGTGATGTCGAACTGATTCTCCAGCATCTGAATGCGGGTAATCGTCATACGGCGTTGAGTCTTGCGCGTCTGCCTGAGCGGATTCGCGGCTATGGTCACGTCAAGGAAAGCGCGATGAAGGCTGCTGCGTTGCAGGCAATCCGCCTGCGTCAGAGCCTGGTCAGCGGGGAGGTGGCTATGCCGAAGTTGTATGAAGTAGCGGCGTAAGTGAAAGGGCACGCAGGGATGTTCCTGCGTGCCCTTATATGTACGTAGAGGTTAGCCAGCCTGAGAAGGAGAGCGTCTTGTTCGGTCAACAGGCTGCAAGGCTCATTACTTTCTGAATTGATTGGCGTAGATGCAGTTGTCCACCAGGCGGTTACGCAGGGACCAATCAGTGTTGATAATGTAATGCTTCATGATGGGGTGGTTGACATCACCGGCTGCGAACCAGGACATGGTTTCTTTGGTAATGTCTTTTGGGACAAAAAATGGCATTGAGTATTTTGCTGCTTGAACCGCGCGAAGTTCTCCAGCGGGTTTGGTTTCGTTACCGACATTGCGAACAAAATCCCGCAGCTTGTTATTGCTGGGGGTATTTTCACCAATCCAGCGTTGATTGACACCGGGCCAGAATGACCGGTCACGATCTGACGACTTGTACGCGATAACAGTGTTTTTATTTCGGCTCCAGAGTTGGTGAGCCAGCAGGTCTTTGTCAGACGGATCAATCAGTCTCGAACCGAATGCCGCCTTGATAATGGCTCCCAGTTCCTGATGCGCAGCCGTAGTAAAATTCTTGAATTCATGAAAATCAAGTATGACTATTTCTCTCGCATGCTCCCGATGCAAGTTGTTGACTGCACCGATGATATCTCCCTGTACAGTACGACCATTACTGGTCATGTGGAAGATGCTGAAGCGTCGCGGATCTCCCCTGGTATAGCCGGAATAGAACTGAACCCGTAAGTCTAGAGCGCGAATCCCGTATTGCAGCTGCACGTGGGGAGAGTAGTCCTGGCAGGTTTCCGAACTTGGGGAGCTGGGCGCTTGTTTGTCGCAACCAGAGTTGTGCGTGCCAGGAAGGATCATGTTTTCGATCTTCAAGTTAGCGACAGTCCGGTAGGTTCCCATCCAACTGGCTCGGTGGGCATTGTTGGGGGGAGCGATGCTGGCAAGCTCTGCGCCGGTGTCGTCTGTTGACGTCTCAACTTGCTCAGGGGATGTAACAAGCGAGTCCAGTGGTGGATGAGGTAGTGCCAGCTCTTCTTGGGTGTAAACGGGCTCGAATACAGGTTCTTGGTAAGGGACATGTTGACCTGAATCGTCAAGGTCACCGGGTGCGATGTCAAGTTGTTCGGCAAGTAGTTCCATTGTGTTCATGTCATTGACTCCATGTCGTGACAATAGGTTCGCTTTTAAAGTGATGAATGACGGGGTGCGTCAGACACCGGGGAGTTAAATACACTTTTAGGTGCGTGTCGACTGTAAAGAGTGTTAATCAGGCGGGATAGTATTGCGGATTGTGAGTTCGGCTTGATGAAGTGGCAACCATGTATGAGCACGGCGACCCTGAGCGGATCAACGGGTCGCCGTTCCGACTGCTGAAGTTATTCAGTCCTCAATGGAAATCAACACAGTGCCCTCGCTAACCATCTCGCCTTCGGCGCAATACAGCGCTGAGACCACGCCAGTGCGATTGGCACGAACGCTGTGCTCCATTTTCATCGCTTCAAGCACCACCAGAGGCGTGCCTGCCTCGACCTGTTCGCCAACCGCAACCAACACCCGGACGATGCTGCCGTTCATGGGCGCACTGAGACCGCCTTGCTCGGTATGGCTGGCGTCGGCCTCGGCAATCGGGTCGAAACGGCGGATGGCGTGCATCTCGCCATCCCAGCGCAGGTACAGCGTATCGCCGCGACGGATTGCCGTGGTCTGGCGGGACAGTCCGTCATGTCTGATGCTGATTTGATCACCGCTCAGGCGAACCCCATGGGTCTCCTGAGCGCGCAGCTTGACCGTGCGGCTGTCCTGTCCGCAACTCAGGTGCAGGTCCACTTCGTTCGGCAAGCCCATGCGCAGCCCGCTTCCGGTGGACCAGGGCGAGTGCAGGTCATCAGTGCGTTCCACTGCGGCGCTGCTCAGATGAAAGGCCTGGGCGGCCACGTGCCAGAACTCGTCGCCAAGCGCTTGGGCAGGGGGCAGAAGCTCGCTTTGGTAGCGCGGGATAAATCCGGTGTCCAGTTCGGCCTCGGCAAAGGCCGGATGCGCGATGATTCGCCGCAGGAACGCAAGGTTAGTGCGAACGCCGGCAATGGCGAATTCATCCAGCATGGACAGCAGGCGCAGGCGGGCCTGTTCGCGGTCTTCGCCCCAGGCGATCAGCTTGCCGAGCATCGGGTCGTAGAACGGCGAAATTTCATCGCCTTCACTGACGCCGCTGTCCACTCGGCGCCCGGGGCCTTTGGCCGACTCGCGATAAATCTCGAGCCGGCCTGTGGCTGGCAGAAACTCGTTGGCCGGGTCTTCAGCGTAGAGTCGCACCTCGATGGCGTGGCCGCGCAGCGGCACCTGCTCCTGGGTGATCGGCAGCGGCTCACCCTGGGCCACGCGAATCTGCCAGGCCACCAGGTCCAGACGGGTGATGGCCTCGGTCACGGGGTGCTCGACTTGCAGCCGGGTGTTCATCTCCATGAAGAAGAAATCGCCGCGTGCGTCTAGCAGAAACTCCACCGTACCGGCGCCGACATAGCCGATGGCCTGGGCCGCCCGCACAGCGGCCTCACCCATGGCCTGGCGCAGTTCCGGGCTCAAGCCGGGGGCGGGGGCTTCTTCGACGACTTTCTGATGGCGGCGTTGAATGGAGCAGTCGCGCTCATTGAGGTACAGGCAGTTGCCATGTTGGTCGGCGAATACCTGAATCTCGACATGACGGGGCTTGAGCACGTATTTCTCGACCAGCATCCGCGAGTCGCCAAATGATGAGAGTGCCTCGCGCTGGGCCGATGCCAGTGCGTCGGCCAGGTCCTCGTCGCGTTCCACGACTTTCATGCCTTTGCCGCCGCCACCCGCCGTGGCCTTGAGCAGCACCGGGTAGCCGATGCGCGCCGCTGCCTCGCGGAAGGTCGCAGGGTCCTGGGCCTCGCCGTGGTAGCCGGGCACCAGGGGCACGCCGGCCGTCTCCATCAGGGCTTTGGCTGCCGACTTGCTGCCCATCGCATCGATGGCCGAGGCGGGCGGGCCGAGGAAGATCAGCCCGGCCTGTTCCACTGCGCGGGCAAAGCCGCCGTTCTCGGACAGGAAGCCGTAGCCGGGATGGATCGCCTGGGCGCCGCTGCTTTTGGCGGCGGCGATGAGTTTGTCAATTTGCAGGTAGCTGGCGGCCGCCTTGCTGCCGCCCAGGTCCACCGCGATGTCAGCCTCGCGCACGTGCCGGGCGTTGCGGTCGGTCGCGCTGTGCACCGCCACCGTGGTCAGGCCCATGGCTTTGGCAGTGCGCATGACACGGCAGGCGATTTCGCCGCGGTTGGCGATCATCACGGACGTCAAGACAGCTTTCTTCGGGCCGCTCATGAACGTGGCTCTCCATTGGTGTTATCGATGCGCCAGGCAGGCTCGCGCTTTTGCAGAAAGGCGCGCAGGCCTTCCTGGCCCTCGCTGCTGACGCGAATGCGGGCGATGGCGTTTTCGCAGAAGCGGCGCAGGGAAGGGGACAGTTCGCCGTGGCCGACTTCGCGCAGCAAATCCTTGCTGACGCGCATGGCCTGGGGGCTGTTGAGCAGCAGGTTGTCGACCCAGCTCGTGACCTGGGATTCCAGCTGATCGGCCGGATAAGCCTCGGCCAGCAAGCCGATCTCCCTGGCCCGAAGGCCATCGAAACGTTCTGCCGTCAGCGCGTAACGCCGCGCATGGCGCTCGCCGATGGCCTGGATGACGAAGGGGCTGATGACCGCCGGGGCCAGGCCGATCTTGACCTCCGACAGGCAGAACTGTGCGTCACTGGCGCCGATGGCCATGTCGCAGCAACTGATAAGGCCCAGCGCACCACCGTAGGCGGCGCCCTGTACCACCGCCAGCGAGGGCAGCTTGAGCTTGGCGAGGTTGTACATCAGCTCGCCCAGTTCCTTGGCGTCCCCAAGGTTGGTGTTGTAGTCCAGATTGGCCGATTCCTGCATCCAGGCCAGGTCCGCCCCGGCGCTGAAATGACGCCCCCGGGCGCGCAGCAGCAGGAAGCGCAGGCTGCTGTCACTTTGAATGCGGTCAAGGGCAATGATCAGTTCGCGGATCATCTGCGCGTTGAAGGCGTTGTTCTTCTCCGGGCGATTGAGCCACAGGGTGATGAAACCGCGAGGGTCGCGTTCGAGTTCCAGCGTGTCGAAGTCAGTCATGGGCAGTCCTGCGGTCACATGCGGAACACGCCGAAGCGCGTCGGTTCGATGGGGGCGTTCAACGAGGCGCTGATCGCCAGCGCCAGGATGTCGCGGGTCTGGGCCGGGTCGATCACGCCGTCATCCCA
Source organism: Pseudomonas sp. NPDC090203 (assembly GCF_044746765.1). Lineage (NCBI taxonomy): Bacteria > Pseudomonadati > Pseudomonadota > Gammaproteobacteria > Pseudomonadales > Pseudomonadaceae > Pseudomonas > Pseudomonas sp. NPDC090203. The sequence continues at coordinate 262,581 of NZ_JBIVCV010000003.1, read as the reverse complement.
TAGGCGGGCACTGGAGTAGTACGGGTGGCCCTGGTGCTCGTACTGTTCAAGGATCGGCCGCTTGATGTCGGCCTCCTGCTCGGCGCTGAAGGGCTGGCCGCTGCGTTCGGCCTGCTCGCGCTTGACCTGCGCCAGCACGCCCGCCGCCTGTTCGCCGCCCATCACGCCGATCCGGGCGTTGGGCCACATCCACAGGAAGCGCGGGTCATAGGCGCGGCCGCACATGCCGTAGTTGCCGGCACCAAAGCTGCCGCCGATGATGACCGTGAACTTGGGCACATTGGCGCAGGCCACTGCGGTGACCAGTTTGGCCCCGTGCTTGGCGATGCCGCCGGCTTCGTATTTCTGGCCGACCATGAAGCCGGTGATGTTCTGGAGGAAGATCAGTGGAATGCCGCGCTGGCTGGCCAGCTCGATGAAATGCGCGCCTTTCTGTGCGGCTTCGGCGAACAGGATCCCGTTATTGGCGAGAATCGCCACCGGATAGCCGTGCAAATGAGCGAAACCGCAGACCAGGGTGGTGCCGAACAGCGCCTTGAATTCGTCGAACACCGAGCCGTCCACCAGTCGCGCGATCACTTCGCGCACATCGAACGGCTGTTTCGGGTCGGCCGAGATCACGCCATACAGCTCATCGCTGGCGTACAACGGCGAGACCGGCGTGCGCAGTTGCAACTGACCCAGCTTGCGCCAGTTGAGGTTGGCGACGCTACGCCGTGCCAGTTCCAGCGCATGTTCGTCGCTGTCCGCATAGTGGTCGGCCACACCGGAAATCCTGCAGTGCACGTCGGCACCACCTAGGTCCTCGGCGCTGACCACCTCGCCCGTGGCGGCTTTCACCAATGGCGGCCCGGCGAGAAAAATCGTCGCTTGCTGGCGCACCATGATCGCTTCGTCGGCCATGGCCGGCACATAAGCGCCGCCTGCAGTACAGGAACCCATGACCACGGCAATCTGCGGGATGCCCTGGGCGCTCATGTTGGCCTGATTGAAGAAGATACGTCCGAAGTGCTCACGGTCCGGAAACACTTCGTCCTGCCGGGGCAGGTTGGCTCCACCCGAATCCACCAGATAAATGCACGGCAGGCGGTTCTGCTGGGCGATGGTCTGGGCACGCAAGTGTTTTTTCACCGTCAGCGGGTAATAGGTGCCGCCTTTGACCGTCGCGTCGTTGGCGATGATCATGCATTCGACGCCTTCGACCCGCCCGATTCCGGCAATCACTCCAGCCGCCGGAACGTCCTCGCCGTAGACCTCATAGGCCGCCAGTTGACTGATCTCAAGGAAGGGCGAGCCGGAGTCGAGCAGCCGGTTGATACGCTCGCGAGGCAACAGTTTGCCTCGCGAAGTATGGCGTTCCTGAGCCTTGGCGCCGCCGCCTTCATGGATGCGGGCAAGCAGAGTGTTCAGGTCGTCGGTTTGCCTGCGCAACGCCTGCTCGTTGACCTTGAAATCCGCAGACCGCGGATTGAGATGTGTTTTTAGAATTGTCACCTGAGTGTTACTCCGACCAAGGCCTGGAATCCGAAGTTGCGACCCGCGCAGACCGCTGTTGCTTGCGGCTTAGGGCTTGCAGCTTGCCGCTGCGTCACTTCGTTTCGTTGAACAGTTCGCGACCGATCAGCATGCGACGGATCTCACTGGTCCCCGCGCCGATTTCGTACAGCTTGGCGTCACGTAACAGACGTCCAGCAGGGAATTCATTGATATAGCCGTTGCCGCCGAGAATCTGGATGGTGTCCAGCGCCATCTGGGTGGCGCGTTCGGCGCTGTAGAGGATCACCCCTGCGGCGTCCTTGCGCGTGGTTTCGCCGCGCTCGCAGGCCTGGGCCACGGCGTACAGATAGGCGCGGCTGGCGTTAAGCTGGGTGTACATGTCGGCGACCTTGCCCTGGATCAACTGGAACTCGCCGATGCTCTGGCCAAACTGTTTGCGGTCATGAATGTAGGGCAGCACCACGTCCATACAGGCCTGCATGATCCCGGTCGGTCCACCGGAGAGCACCACGCGTTCGTAGTCCAGGCCGCTCATCAGCACCTTGACGCCGCCGTTGAGGGCGCCCAGAAGGTTCTCTTCAGGCACTTCCACATCGTCGAAAAACAGCTCGCAGGTGTTGGAGCCGCGCATGCCGAGCTTGTCGAACTTGTTGCTGCGGGAGAACCCTTTCCAGTCACGCTCGACGATGAATGCGCTGATGCCGTGTGCACCCTTTTCCAGGTCGGTCTTGGCGTAGATCACATAGGTGTTGGCATCGGGGCCGTTGGTGATCCAGGTCTTGCTGCCATTGAGCACGAAGCGATCGCCGCGCTTGTCGGCGCGCAGTTTCATCGACACCACGTCGGAGCCGGCGTTGGGTTCGCTCATGGCGAGGGCGCCGATGTGTTCGCCGCTGATGAGCCTGGGCAGGTAGCGCGCTTTCTGTTGCGGGTTGCCATTGCGATTGATCTGGTTCACGCACAGATTGGAGTGCGCGCCGTAGGAAAGGGCGACCGAGGCCGACCCACGGCTGATTTCTTCCATTGCCACTACGTGGGCCAGATAACCCAGACCCGCGCCGCCGTACTCTTCACCGACGGTGATGCCCAGCAGCCCCATTTCGCCGAATTTGCGCCACATGTCGGCGGGAAACAGGTTGTCCTTGTCAATCTGTGCGGCGCGGGGCGCGAGTTCCGCGGCGACGAAGGCCTGAACCTGGTCGCGGAGCATGTCGAGGGTTTCGCCGAGGCCGAAATTGAGGGTGGGGTAGTTCATGAGACTGCGTTCCCTTGTTGTTTTTGGAGGGGCTGTCAGAAAGGGGTGGAATGACCTTTACGTTAACGTAAACCTGAGCGCAGTCGATGTCAACGCTGCCTGGATGAAGAAGTTTGCGGGGATAGGCACCGTGCTGCTAAGGGATCGGTGGGGTCATGCGGGGGAGGTTTCTGAACGCCAGACAGCATGAAGGGGAGCCTGGGCTCCCCTCCAAATCGTTGCATGCTCTTTTTTGTTTTTAGGCGGCCTATTGTTGTTTTTGGTGGCCAGACCTTTTTTCCTTTTTGAGCGACCCCCATTCGGGGCCAAGAGCAAACGTATTTTTTTGAGCGCTGATGCTGCTTCGATCTTGCGATTCATCCGGTACGGTAGCTGCCTCGGGGCAGTTTTATTGTTCTCTGTCCGGTTGAGAGACCAGAGGCCTCACAAAGCGATCCACTCCAAAAAAATCAGTTAGCTGCGTCTCTGTCCGTGTTGTTCTTGTTATGTCAGAGCCGATACGTCTTGTTTTTATTGGGTTGTCACAATTTTTATTTTTGTTGTACGTAAGACATAGCAGATGCCATGCCAACTTTTTCAGGTTCCCGGAAACCGGGGCTTTGCGGGAAATCAGGGATTTGGCCCAAGGCCGAAATCAGACCTGTGTGTTTCCGTGTTACCCGTTTCCAGCACCTCATCGCCGAGCAGGGTAACACTCTGTGACAAGTTGTCGCACATCAGCCCGACAAACGTGCCTTTGCCACCCTGGAGCCGTTGGCGCGGCCCAGCACCTGGCTGATTCGTTGTCCGGCGCCTATCAGCCTGTTCAGGTCGATCCCCGTCTCGATCCCCAGGCCCTCCAGCATGTAGACCACATCTTCGCTGGCGACATTGCCGGTGGCGCCCTTGGCATAAGGGCATCCGCCTAGCCCGGCGACGGAGCTGTCGAACACCTGGATGCCTTCCAGCAGGCTGGCGTAGATGTTCGCCAGCGCCTGGCCATAGGTGTCATGGAAGTGCCCGGCCAGCCGCCCGCGTGGAATCTGCCCGGCCACCACATCGAACAGCTCGCGAGTCGCGCCCGGGGTGCCCGTACCGATGGTGTCCCCCAGTGACACTTCGTAACAGCCCATGGCGAACAGCTCATTCGCCACCGCCGCCACCTGCTTGGGCGCAACGACGCCTTCGTAAGGGCAGCCCAGTACGCATGAGACGTAACCGCGCACCTTGATGCCGTGCAGGCGCGCTGCTTCCATGATCGGCAGGAAACGATCGAGGCTTTCGCTGATCGAGCAATTGATATTGCGTTGGGAAAACGCCTCAGAGGCTGCAGCGAACACGGCGACTTCACGCACGCCGGCTATCAGTGCATCTTCGAAGCCCCGCAGGTTGGGGGCGAGGGCGGCGTAGGTGACGCCGTCCTTGCGCTGGATGCCGTTGAATACTTCGGCAGATCCGGCCATTTGCGGCACCCATTTGGGCGATACGAAGCTGCCGGCTTCGACGTAGCTCAGCCCTGCGTCTGTCAGGTCATCCACCAGGCGGATCTTGTCGGCGACGCTGATGGGCTGCGCTTCATTTTGCAGTCCGTCTCGTGGGCCTACCTCGACCAGACGTACGCGTTGGGGAAGGGACATGGCAGTGCTCCTCGGTGAGAGTGGTTCGAGATCTATCGCTTAACTCGTTGTTATATAGCTGAATTGCCCAGCGCGATTTTGCATCGTTCTTCGGCGGTATCCAGTTCCAGCTGCATCTGCTGGATGTCCAGCAACTGCTGATCAAGCTGCGCGCGGCGCTCGGCGATTTTCTGCAGCATGGTGGTCAGTTGTTTCTGGTTGTCGCCGGTTGGGTCGTACAGGCCGATGAGGTCGCGGCATTCGGCGAGGGAAAAACCGATACGTTTACCCCGCAGGATGAGCTTGAGGGTGACTTTGTCCTTGGCCGAATAGATGCGTTCCAGGCCACGGCGTTCGGGGCTGAGCATGCCTTGTTCTTCATAGAAGCGGATGGTGCGGGTGGTGATGTCCAGCTCGCGGGCCAGGTCGGAGATGCTGTAGGTCGGGTTGCTCATGGGAGGCTCGAAGGAGGGTGCTTGCGGGTAAGCTACGGCGACCTTAACGTAAACGTCAAGTTGTGCGCGATAGCTCAGTCACCGCCATGCTCCACGTAGCAGCACGGCTTGCCGGCGGGGGCGTTTTCATAATCGCCGACGCCGGCAAGCCGGACTGCTACGGGTAAGGCTTGCACCCGCCCCTGTAGGAGCGCGCTTGCCCGCGACAGCGCCCCTGAGATCGCCGACGCCAGCAAGGCTGCTACGGGACTGTAGCCTAGAACCCACATTAGATATTCTTTATAACTCACTGATAAACAACTATTTAACCGCTACTTCAAGTTCTTTCTCAAGTTTGCGCTCCTGCGCAGTCACCAGTTGGCACAGCTCGATGATCTGCTCGCGCATCCAGCGGTTCGCGGGGTCCTGGTCGGTGCTTTCGTGCCAGTACAGGTGAGTTTCGACGGTGGGCACGTCGTTCACCGGCAGGTACACGAAATGCAGGTCGTTGCGCCGTGCAAAACGTTCGGGGACGGTCATGACCATGTCGGTCTGGTGCAGCACCTGGGACGCCATCAGGTAATGCTGGGAGCGCAGGGCGATCTTGCGCTGGATGCCCATCTTGCCCAGTGACAGGTCCACATAGCCGAGGCCACTGCGGCGGCTGGAAATGTGGATGTGCGCCACACCCAGATACTCATCCAGGGTAATGCTCTGCTTCTGCGCCAATGGGTGGCCGCGGCGCATGGCGCACACGTACTGATCTTCCATCAGCTTGACATGGCGCACCTGCGGGTCAGTGTTCAGCGGCGCGTCCACGGCAAAGTCCAGGCGACCGGCTGCCAGTTCCTTGGTGGTTTCCCGGCGTCTGGAGAGAAAACTCTCGATGGTCACCGCCGGTGCCAGGCGGCGCAGGCGTTGGAACAAGACTGGCAGAATTACCGCTTCGGTAAGGTCGGTCATGCTGATGCGGTAGTTCTTGACGGCCTGCAGCGGGTTGAAGATACGGCTTTCCTGCACTGACACTCGCAGCAGAGACAGGGCATTGCGCACCGGACCGATGATGTTCTGGGCCATGGGTGTAGGCACCATGCCCTGGGCCGTGCGCACGAACAGCGGGTCGTTGAAGGTCTCGCGAAGCCGTGCCAGGGCGTTGGACACTGCGGGCTGGGTGATGCCGACGATCTGACCGGCGCGGGTCAGATTGGCTTCCGTATAGATGGCGTCAAACACAATAAAGAGGTTGAGATCGACCTTGCTCAGATTCATTGCTTTGCGCCTCTCGCTGATTTTTATTTTGGGACGTTCGTACAGGAACGGGGCAATCATATATCAGTGATGAATGTTTATACACGGCGAGAATAGGTTAGATAAATGGAAGGGCGTGATCTAGCATCCTCGGCATGTTTTGAAACACCTCATCAGAAGGTAGCTGCCCATGGATTTCGCTTACTCCCCCAAGGTCCAGGAATTGCGCGAGCGCGTCACGGCGTTCATGGACGCCTATGTGTACCCCGCCGAGCCGGTGTTCGAGCGGCAGGTGGCCGAAGGCGATCGCTGGCAGCCCACCGCCATCATGGAAGAGCTCAAGGCACGGGCCAAGGCCGAGGGTTTGTGGAACCTGTTTCTGCCAGAATCGGAACTGGGCGCGGGGCTGACCAACCTGGAATACGCCCCCTTGGCCGAGATCATGGGCCGCTCGCTGCTAGGACCGGAGCCGTTCAACTGCTCGGCACCGGACACCGGCAACATGGAAGTCCTGGTGCGCTACGCAAGCGAATCACAAAAGCGGCAGTGGCTTGAGCCTTTGCTGCGTGGCGAGATCCGCTCGGCGTTCGCCATGACCGAGCCGGACGTGGCCTCCTCGGATGCCACCAACATGGCGGCGCGGGCCGAGCGCCAGGGCGATGAGTGGGTGATCAATGGCCGCAAGTGGTGGACCTCCGGTGCTTGTGATCCGCGTTGCAAGATCCTGATCTTCATGGGGCTGAGCAATCCTGACGGGCCGCGTCACCAGCAGCATTCGATGATCCTGGTGCCTGTCGACACGCCCGGCGTGAAGATCGTGCGGCCGTTGCCGGTGTTCGGCTACGACGACGCGCCCCATGGCCACGCCGAGGTGCTGTTCGAAGACGTGCGAGTGCCTTACGAGAACGTGCTGCTGGGCGAGGGTCGCGGTTTCGAGATCGCCCAGGGCCGCTTGGGGCCGGGGCGGATTCACCACTGCATGCGCTCGATCGGCATGGCGGAGCGCGCGCTGGAATTGATGTGCAAACGTTCGGTCCAGCGCACGGCCTTCGGAAAGCCATTGGCGCGGTTGGGCGGTAATATCGACAAGATCGCCGATTCTCGAATGGAAATCGACATGGCGCGCCTATTGACGCTCAAGGCTGCGTACATGATGGACACCGTTGGCAACAAAGTGGCCAGAAGTGAAATCGCCCAGATCAAGGTGGTCGCGCCCAACGTCGCGCTGCGGGTGATCGACCGGGCGATCCAGATCCATGGCGGTGCGGGTGTCAGTGGCGATTTCCCGCTGGCCTACATGTACGCCATGCAGCGCACCCTGCGCCTGGCGGACGGCCCGGATGAGGTGCACCGGGCGGCTATTGGCAAGTATGAAGTGGGCAAATATGTGCCTAGAGAGCTGATGCGTTCCTGATCTCGACACAATGCCTGTAGGAGCGCGCTTGCCCGCGATAGCATTCTGTCAGCAGACGAAAGTCCGACTGACACTCCGCCATCGCGGGCAAGCGTGCTCCTACAGATCGGTGTCACTCCACCCACACCTCAACCCGCCGATTCTTGATCCGGCCTTCATCGACATCATTCGCTGCCACCGGCATCTCATCCCCAAAGCCCTGCACATCGCGCAGGATCACCTGGCTTTTCAGCAGTTCCCGGCGCACGGCCATCGCCCGCAGCCTGGACAGCAACTGCGCCCGGGCCGGGTCACTCTTGGCATCGCCGAACCCCACCAACGTGACTTTCTGCTTCAGCTTGTCATGGGTCTTGAGATATTCGACCACCCGCTTCAGATCCAGCCGGGCCTTGGAGTCCAGCGTGGCGCTGCCCTGAGCGAAGCGGAAGTTGACTGAAAGGCGCTCGGCCTCGCGGGTCAATTCCTGATACTGCGCCGGCATTTCCTGGGTAGGCCGTACCTTCACCGCCTGCACGGTCTGGGCGACGAAACCGTTCTGCGCGACGATGGACTGACCCTGCGGACTCTGGGCAAAGCGCACCAGCGCCTTGGCCCAGCGCTGTTTGCTGTCGGGGGCAAGGTACAGATACAACCTGCGGGACAGGGGGTAATCTTCGGTGGCAATCAGGCTGACGGTGGGCAGCATGGGTCTTGAATCGCCGTCGATGATCGCCACGGCCTTTGCCTTGCGCACGTAGGGCAGGCCGATGAAGCCGATGCCTTGGCGGTCCTGGCTGACCTCGTCGGATAGGTCTTCGCTGGATTCGAAACGTTTCGCCTGCGTACTCAAGGTTTTGCCAAATTTGGCCAGGACCAGTTCGGCGAAGGTGTCATAGGTGCCTGACTGCTGGTCGCGGGCGTAAAGATGGATGGCGCCACCGGTGCCGCCCACCTGTTCCCAGTCGTGGATCTCGCCGCTGAACATCCCGGCCAGTTGCGCGGTGGTCAGTTCACGGACGGGATTGCCCGGGTTGAGAATCACCGCCACGCCATCGATGGCGATCACCTGTTCAGCCTTGGCATTGCGCAGGTCGCCCAGTGCCGAGAGTTCGCTGGCCTCACTGTCCCGGATGGGTCGTGAAGACGCGGCGAGGTCTGCATGATTGTTTTTCAGCGCGCTGAAGCCTGTGCTTGAGCCGTGAGCGGCAATGTCGATGCGGACATTCTCACCGGACGGCAGCTGACCAACGACACGGCTTTCATTAGCGCGTGCACCCGGTTGCAGCTCGACGGCGCGTGCGCCTTGTTCGCCTAGCAACCCCATGACCAGCGCCGGACCCAACTGGGCGCCAATGGTGTTGGAACCTTGAATGCGCAACGCGGGCGTGCCGTCAGCGGGCACGGGCAGGGCGCCAGCGTTTGCGAAGAAAGGGATCAGCGCCGCCAGGGAGGCCACGATGAGAGAGGAAAGTAAACCAGTGCGCTGCATGAGCGGCATCTTCTTGTAAACAAAAGTCGCCGGAGAATAAGACAGTGGGATTGCATGAATATGACAGCGAAAAGACCGCTGACGCCGGCAAGCCGGACTGCTACGAATACGGCTGTACCCGACGAAGGCGTGCACCACATAACACGTAGCAGCACGGCTTGCCGGCGGGAGCGATCTCAAGGACGCCCCCGCGGGCAAGCCCGGCTGCTACGGGTTATGGTGTGCGCGGATCAATCGGGTACAGGAACTGGTGGGCTCAGGTTAATTCCAGCCAGATCGGCGCATGATCGGAAGGTTTTTCCATTCCGCGCAATTCGTAATCGACACCGGCTGCCTTGATCCGCGGTTGCAGGCCATGGGACGCCATGATCAGGTCGATGCGCAGGCCGCGCTTGGGCTCGTCTTCGAAACCGCGGCTGCGGTAATCGAACCAGCTGAACTGGTCGATCACTTCCGGGTACAGATGCCGGAAGCTGTCCACCAGGCCCCAATTCTTGAGCTTGGCCATCCACTCGCGCTCTTCGGGCAGGAAGCTGCATTTGCCGGTTTTCAGCCAGCGTTTGGCGTTGTCCGGGCCGATGCCGATGTCGCTGTCTTCGGGGGAAATGTTCACGTCACCCATCACCAGCAACGGCTGATCATTGCTGAAGCGTGTTTCCAACAACTGTTGCAGGTCGGCGTAGAACTTGGTCTTGGCCGGGAACTTGGTGGGGTGGTCGCGGCTTTCGCCCTGTGGGAAATAACCGTTCATGATTGTCACCGGCACGCCGTTGCGGTCGGCGAAAGTGCCCCAGATGAAACGGCGCTGGGCCTCTTCATCGTCGGTGTCAAAGCCCTTATGCAGGCTCAGCGGTGGCAGGCGCGAGAGCAGGGCGACACCGTAGTGGCCTTTCTGGCCGTGGAAGTGAACGTGATAGCCCAGCGCTTCGATTTCCGCTTGCGGGAACTGTTCGTCCGAGACCTTGGTTTCCTGCAGGCCGATGACGTCGGGCTGGTGTTTTTCGATCAGCGCCGCCAGCTGATGCGGACGGGCGCGCAGGCCGTTGATGTTGAAAGAAACAATTTTCATAGACGCAAGTCCCGGCACAAAACAAAAAGCGATGCTAGCTGAGCACGCCGCCAACGGCCAGCGCCAACACACAATCTCGGACTGCGGGCCTGCTACGCTGTAGGAAACGCAGGTAAAACTCGCCGGAACTGTCGTAGGAGCCAGTCACTCGAAGTGTTGAAACCAGCAGACCGGCCAATCGCGCCAGGCCGCCATGGAAAGGAACGGATCACATGCCTGAATCAACGAATGCCCCTGCCGAAATTCGTCAACTGGACAGCGGCTATTCCAGAGAAGCACGCTCCCTGTTGTATCAGGCGTATCGGCACGAACCCAGCTTCGAGTGGCTGTTCGAATCAGCACGCCCCGGCTATGAGCAGCGAGTGCGGGCGACCATCCGTGAACTGGTCAAGCAACACTTCCTTCAGGACATGCCGGCCCTGGGGCTCTTCGTCGAAGATCGGCTGATCGGCGTTGCCTTGATTGCGCCGCCGCAACGTCGTCTGGGCATCACCGAAAGCTGGGCCTGGCGCCTGCGTATGGTGATGGGCGCCGGGTTGCGCTGCACACAACGCTATCTGGAGTATTACCAGTCAGTGCTGGCCTGCCTGCCTTCGGACGCGGTGCATGTCTTGCCACTGCTCGGCATTCGCCCGGACTTCCAGGGCCAGCACTATGGCGAACAGTTGCTGCAAGCGCTGCATGACTGGTGTGCCGTGGACGAGAATTCCCAAGGGGTGGTGCTCGATACCGGAAACGGTAAATATCTGGATTTCTATCGCAGACAGGGGTACGAGGAAATCGGTGAAATTGCTGTAGGACCTGTCCGAGAGCATGTGTTTTTTCACCCCAATCCACAGGTTTCACTGGGTTCCATGGCTTGACCGCGGATTAACTCTCAATTCCTGCGGGTTTCAGCATCGCCCGCCGCTCGTGTAGCATCCGCGCCTATGAAGTTTCCCGGTCGATTCACCAGTGGTTTTCTCCTGATGGTTTCCAGTTGCGCGGTTTTTGCCGATGCGCAACTGGATGTGAAGATAAAACCGTCCAATTCCGCGCTCAAATCCAACATTGAAGGGTACGTGGGCAGCCTCGGCGAGCGTGACGAACAGGCGCTCGAGCGTTTCAGCGTGGGGGCCGTCGAACAGGCGCAAAAGGCCGCGCAGGCCCTGGGCTATTACCAGGCCCAGGTCGACAGCGAAGTCAAACGCATCGACAAGAACCTGCATCTGATCCTGAGTGTGCAAGCGGGCGAGCCGGTGCACCTGCGCAACGTGACGGTACGCATCGAAGGCCCCGCCAGCCAGCTCAAGGCATTCAGGGTGCCCAAGAGTGACGCGCTGAAAACCGGCGCTGTGCTCAACCATGGCAACTACGAAGACGCCAAGAAACTGATCCAGAATCAGGCGGCGCGCTATGGCTTCTTTAACGGTCGCTTTGTGACCCAACGTCTGTCGGTCGATCCCCGTGCAGGGGTGGCCGATATCGAACTGGTGTACGACAGCGGCCCGCGTTTTTCCCTGGGCAAGGTCATCTTCAGCGGCGATGCCCCCTTCGACGAGGACCTGCTCAAGCGCATGGTGCCGTTCAAGGAAAATACCCCCTATGACTCCGAGCTGATTGCCGAGCTCAATCAGGCGATGCAGTCCAGCGGGTACTTCGAAGGTGTACGCGTCGATGCGTCGCCCACCGACGCCCAGGGGCAAGTCATCCCGGTGGCCGTTCAGTTGCAGACCCGCAAGCCGCGAACCATGGGCCTGGGTGTAGGGTATTCCACGGACGTCGGGCCGCGGGTCAAGGCCAACTGGACCCGGCACTGGGTCAACCCGCAGGGCCACAGTTATGGCATCGAGTCGGAGCTGTCCGCGCCGAGGCAGAACGTCGGCCTGTTCTATGACATTCCGCTGGATCCTCCGCTGACCGACAAGCTCCGCTTTGCCGGCGGCTACCAGTACGAAGAGATCGCCGACACCGACAGCCTCAGCAAACTGCTGACGGTCGGCCCCGAATGGCACAGCAAGCTGCCCAGCGGTTGGGAGCGGGTCATTTCCCTCAAATGGCAGCGCGAAGAGTATCGCCTGGGTAACGATTCGGGCCTGAGCACCCTGTTGATGCCGGGTATCAGCTATTCCTACCTGCGCAGCGACAACCGCATCGACCCGCACAACGGCTATCGCTTGCAGTTCGAGACTCAGGTCGCCAAGGAGGGCCTGGGGTCGGACGCCAACGTGGTGCACGGCACCGCACTGGTCAAGGGGCTGACCACCATCGCCCAGAATCACCGGTTTCTGGGGCGCGTTCAGGTGGGCGGCACCGCCACCAACGGTTACAAATCCATTCCGCCTTCGCTGCGTTTCTTCGCCGGTGGCGACCAGAGCGTGCGCGGCTATGACTACCAGTCGTTGTCCCCCGAAAACTCCGACGGCGACAAGATCGGTGGCCGCTACATGGTGGCCGGCAGCGCCGAGTATCAATACTCGATTGCCGAAAAATGGCGTATTGCGGCATTCATCGACGAGGGCAACTCCTTCAACTCACTTGACTTCCCCAGCCTGAAAACCGGTGTCGGTATCGGTGTGCGCTGGGTTTCACCGGTCGGGCCGCTGCGCCTGGACCTGGCACATGCACTGGATGATGACGGCGGTATTCGTCTGCACTTCTCGATGGGACCTGAACTGTGACGAGTACGGCTTTGCTGAAACGTATTGCAATCATTACCGGGCTCAGCCTGTTGGCATTGGTGCTGCTGGTGGTTGTGGCTGTGGGCATGATCCTGGGCACCCAGTCGGGTAGCCGCATGGTGCTGGGCTGGGTGCCTGGGGTGCAGGTCGAGAACTTCAGCGGCCACCTGGGTGGGCGCTGGCAGGCTGATTCCCTGGTGTGGCAGAGCGGCGAGAGCAAGGTCGAGGTCGATGCACCGGTGTTCGACTGGTCGCCGTCGTGCCTGACCCGCATGACCCTGTGCATCGACACCCTGCAGGCAGGTGATATCCGCATGCACTTTGCGCCCTCGACTGAGCAATCGAGCAGCGGTCCCATCACCTTGCCGGATCTGAAGTTGCCCTTGGCCATCGAGCTTGGCCAGGTGCAGGTCGGCAGCCTGCATCTGGATGGCAGCGAGCAGGTGCGCGACCTGCAACTGGCGGCGCACTGGACCGCTGACGGGCTGAAAATCGACTCGGTGCATGCCCAGCGCGACGATATCGTCCTTGACCTCAATGGCTTGCTCAAACCGGTCGCCGACTGGCCATTGACTGCCCAGGGCCAGGTCAAGCTTCCGGATATCGCCGGCAAGCCATTGTCGCTGACGCTGGACGTCACCGGTGACTTGCTCAAGACCCTCAACCTCAATGCCCGGACCACCGGTTACATCGATGCGCAACTGGTGGGCCAGTTGCAACCGCTGGTGGAAAATCTGCCCGCGGAAGTGGCGATCACCAGTGACGCCTTCAAGCCTGCCGATGATCTGCCTGACACCTTGCAACTGAACAAGCTGACCCTCAATGCCAAGGGCGACCTGGCTCAGGGCTATGCAATTCTGGGTAATGCGACGCTGCCCGCCGAGCAGGGTCCGGTGACATTGGCATTGCAAGGCCGGGTCGATGCCAAGGGCGCGCAGATCGGTACGCTGGACCTGACCGCGAGCAACGAACAGCGCCTGAAACTCAGCGGCACACTGGACTGGCAAAAAGGATTGAATGCCGAGGCTAAAATCGACTGGCTGGATTTCCCCTGGCATCGCCTGTACCCGGTGATCGACGAACCTCAGGTCAGCGTTCACAGCTTCAAGGGCGAGGTGTCCTACACCGACGGCAAATACCTGGGTAATTTTGCCGGCGACTTCAAAGGCCCGGCCGGCCCCTTCAGTCTGCAAAGCCCGTTCAGCGGCGACCTTAAGCAGATCTTCCTGCCGCAGCTCGAACTGGTGGCCGGGCAGGGCAAGGCCACGGGCCATCTGAATCTGCAGTTCGCCGACGGCATCGCTTGGGACACCGCGCTGGACCTTAGTGCCATTGACCCGTCTTACTGGGTGGCGGAGCTTCCGGGCTCGCTCGCAGGCCCGTTGCGCAGCAAGGGCGCGTTCAGAAGCGAGCAGTTGAATCTCAACGCCGACCTGGACCTCAAGGGCCGCCTGCGCGGGCAGCCCGCAGTGTTGCAGACCAAGGCCGATGGCGCCGGGGACAAATGGAACCTCAATACACTGGAGATCCGCCTGGGCGACAACCGCATCCAGGGCAGTGGCAGCCTGCAGCAAAAACTGGCCGGGCAGGTGGGCATCAACCTGCCGCGCCTGGGGCAGCTCTGGCCACGCCTGCAGGGGCAGGTCAAGGGGCGGCTGGACCTGGCCGGTACGCTGCAGGCGCCGCAAGGGCAACTGGGCCTACAAGGCTCGCAACTGGCCTATGAAACCAACAAGCTGCAAAGCCTGAATCTGGCCGCGAAACTGGACAACGCCCAGCGCGCCAACATCGAACTCAAGACCACCGGCATCCAGGCCGGCGACACCGCGCTGGGCACGCTGACGGTCGATGGGCAGGGCGATATCAAGCGCCAGCAGGTCAAACTCGGCTTGCAAGGCCCGCTGCTCAAGCTGGCATTGGCGCTGGACGGCAACCTGGACAAGCGCAATTGGCGTGGACGCCTGGCGAGCGGCGATGTGCAGACGGGCGGACAAGACTGGAAGCTCCAGCAACCGGCGAAGCTTGAGCGTCTGGCCGATGGCAAGATCAACTTCGGCGCCCATTGCTGGCTGTCCGGCAACGCCAGCCTGTGCGGCGAAGACCAGCGCCTGATGCCCGACCCGCGCCTGCGCTATCACCTCAAGCAGTTCCCGCTGGACAGCCTGGCGCAGTGGCTGCCCAAGGACTTCGCCTGGAAAGGCCTGCTCAATGCCGACGTGCAACTCGACGTTCCGGCGTCAGGCCCCAAGGGCCAGATCGTTGTCGATGCCAGCGGCGGTACGCTGCGAGTCAGGGACAAGGGCCAGTGGCTGGATTTCCCTTATCAGACGCTCAAGCTGACCAGTAACCTGACACCGAAGAAAGTCGATGCCAGCCTCGATTTTCGCGGCGGCAAGCTGGGTGAGCTGATCGCGCGCCTGAGCATCGATCCCTTGGCGAAAAACAAGACCGTCAGCGGCGACTTCAATCTCAGCGGGCTGGACGTTTCCGTGGCCCGCCCATTCGTGCCCATGGTTGAGAAGCTCAATGGCAAGCTCGACGGCAATGGCCGGATAACCGGTGGCTTGCTGGCCCCTCAGGTCAACGGCAACGTGACCTTGAGCGAAGGCGAGGTGTCGGGACCTGAGCTGCCGATCAGCCTGGAAAAACTCAATGTGCAGGCGCTGATCGCCGGCGAGAACGTGCAGCTCAAGGGTAACTGGAGCAGCGGCGCGGCCGGGCAGGGCAATATCGGCGGGCATGTGGCCTGGGCTCAGGGGCTGGACGTCGATATCGCCTTGCAAGGCTCGCGCCTGCCCATCACCGTGGAACCCTACGCCAAGCTTGAAGCAGCACCGGATCTGAAAATCACCTTGCTCAACGACCGCCTGGCGGTGTCTGGCAAGGTGCTGATTCCCAAGGGTGAGATCACGGTTCGCCAGTTGCCGCCATCGACGGTCAAGGTGTCCGATGACACGGTGATCGTCGGTGCGCAGACCAAGGAAGGCAAGCCGCCGATGGCCATCGCCATGGATGTGAATGTCGAGGTGGGTCAGGACAAACTGAGTTTCAGCGGCTTCGGCTTGACCGCCAACCTGGCCGGGCACGTGCACATCGGCGACAACCTCGACACCCGAGGCGAGCTGAACCTCAACGATGGCCGCTACCGCGCCTACGGCCAGCGCCTGACCATTCGCAAGGCGCGGCTGTTGTTCGCAGGGCCTTTGGATCAGCCGTATCTGGACATTGAAGCGATTCGTCAGACCGACGATGTGATTGCCGGTATTCGTCTGACCGGCAGCGCCGAGCAGCCCACCACCACGGTGTTCTCGGAGCCTGCGATGAGTCAGGAGCAGGCGCTGTCGTACCTGGTGCTGGGCCGACCGCTGAGCACCAATGGCGAAGACAACAACATGATGGCCCAGGCTGCACTGGCTCTGGGGCTGGCGGGCAGTTCATCGACGGCGGGCAAGCTGGCTTCGGGGCTGGGTATCAAGGACTTCGACCTGGACACCTCCGGCAGCGGCGACAAGACTTCAGTGGTCGCCAGCGGCAAGATTACCGACAAGCTCAGTCTGCGATATGGGGTAGGGGTGTTCGAACCGGCCAATACCATTGCATTGCGTTACCTGTTGAGCAAAAAGGTGTATCTGGAAGCCGCAAGCGGCGTGGCGAGTTCGCTGGATATCTTCTACAAGCGGGATTTCTGAGGCCGCCTGTAGGAGCGCGCTTGCCCGCGATTGCGGTGTATCAGACGCCTCCGAGGTGACTGACGGGACGCCGTCGCGGGCAAGCGCGCTCCTACAGGTGAAGAGGTTTGTCAGATATTGCTGAGGTGATGGACCTGACGCCATCGCGAGCAAGCTCACTCCTACAGGCGATGCGGTGTGTCAGGTGAGCGATCCGTAGCAGCACGGCTTGCCGGCGGGGGCGATCTTGAGGGCGCTCCCGCCGGCAAGCCGTGCTGCTAAATTTGGTTTACCCGTTGACGAGCCTCAACGCCGCCTCCGGATACCGTCCACCGGCCACCGCGGTCACCGGGAAAAGGTCTTTGAGCGCCTGCAGTTCCGGGCCGCTGAGCTTCACGTCCAGCGCCGCGACGTTCTCTTCCAGGTACTTGCGCTGTTTGGTCCCCGGAATCGGGATCACGTCGTCTCCTTGCGCCAGCACCCACGCCAGCGCCAGCTGCCCGGCAGTGACGCCTTTGTCCCTGGCCAGTTGCTGAACCTTTTCCACCAGCAACAGGTTCTTGCTGAAGTTCTCCCCCTGAAAGCGCGGGCTGCTGCGGCGGTAGTCGTCGGCGGCGAAATCGTCCGGGCTTTTCAGTGTGCCGGTCAGAAACCCACGTCCCAGCGGGCTGTAGGGCACGAAGGCAATCCCCAGGCGGCGACAGGTTTCCAGTAAGCCATTCTCTTCGGGGTCACGGCTCCACAGCGAGTATTCGGTTTGCAGCGCGGCAATCGGATGAACCTTCTGCGCCCGCTCCAGCGTCTTGGCCGAGGCCTCGCTGAGCCCCAGATACCGAACCTTGCCCGCCTTGACCAGATCGGCCAGCGCACCCACCGATTCCTCGATGGCGATGCTCGGGTCGATGCGGTGCTGGTAGTACAGATCCAGTGTGTCGATGTTCAGCCGCTTCAAGGTGCCGTCGATGGCCGCGCGGATATATTCCGGGCTGCCATTGACACCCCGTGCCGCAGCATCGCCCGGGGTGCGCACGATGCCGAATTTGCTGGCGATGAAGGCCTGGTCACGCTTGCCCGCCAGCGCCTTGCCGAGCAGCTCCTCGTTGGTGTGCGGGCCATACATGTCGGCGGTGTCGAACAAGGTGACGCCCAGCTCCAGCGCCCGGTGGATCGTGGCGATGGCCTCACGGGTGTCGGTGCTCGGGGTGTAGAAGTCAGTCATGCCCATGCAGCCAAGGCCTAATGCCGAAACCTGTGGTCCGTTCTTGCCGAGTTGACGCGTTTGCATGTCGAGTTCCTTTTGCGGATTGAAGACCCGCCCATTGTTGCGCCTCGAAAGAATCTTGATAAACCGCCTGAAAATGCTTTCACTATTGGTAATTTCTAAACAATGCCCCGCCGGAGCCCTCAATGGACCGCCTCAATGCCATGCGTGCCTTTACCCGGATCGTCGAACTGGGCGGGTTCGCCAGGGCGGCCGACAGCCTGCACATGCCCCGCGCCTCGGTGACGATCCTGATCAAGCAACTGGAAGCCTATCTGGGCGTGCAACTGCTGCTGCGCACCACGCGGCAGGTCACGCCGACGCTGGACGGGCAGGCCTACTATCAGCGCTGCGTCAGCCTGCTCAATGACCTGGACGACGCCGAATCGGCGTTTTCGTCGGTGGCCCGGCAGCCCCAAGGCGTGTTGCGGGTGGACATGCCCGCAGGCGTTGGCCGACTGATCGTCATGCCTGCGCTGCCGGAGTTCACCGAGCGCTACCCGGGGCTTGAACTGGAAGTGGGCATGAACGACCGCCCGGTGGATCTGATTCGCGAAGGCTTCGATTGCGTGATCCGGGGTGGCCAGCCGCTGGATCATTCCCTGATGGCAAGGCCCCTGGCCCGGATGCGTCAGGTGATCTGCGCCAGTCCCGCCTATCTGGCGCGCACCGGAATGCCGCGAACGCTGGCGGACCTGAGCGGGCATAAGGTCATCGAATACTTTTCTGCGACCACCAATAAACGTTATGGCCTGGAATTCGTCATAGACGGCAGGGATCAGGAAATCAGCCTGGGCAAGACCCTGGCCACCAACAGCGCCGATGGCTATCTGGCCGCCTGCAAGGCCGGGTATGGGCTGGTGCAGACGCCGTACTATCATGCCGCCGGGCCACTGCGCCGGGGCGAACTGGTGGAGGTACTGGCCGACGTGCCGCAGCCGACCCTGGCACTGACCGCGCTGTACCCGGCACACCGGCAGATGTCGCGGCGGGTGAGGGTGTTCGTCGACTGGCTGGTGGAGCTGTGCGCGCGGCCCGGCCTGCTCGACAGGCCCGAACCAGAGCACATTCGCTGACAATAAATTCATGTATAGCGGTAGGTAGGTTACCGGTTTCGTGGTTAACTTCGTTTTTCTGCAACACCCTTGCGGCACCCTCAGAATCGCAACTTCAGAATAAGGACTCAGCTCATGGCTCAAGTGACTCGTCGAGGCTCCCCGGTACAGATCAGCGGCGAACTGCCAAAGGTCGGCAGCAAGGCGCCTGCCTTCAAACTGGTCGGTGGCGATCTGGCTGACGTGACCCTGGAAACCTTTGCCGGCAAGCGCAAAGTGCTGAACATCTTTCCAAGCGTCGATACCCCGACCTGCGCCACTTCCGTGCGCAAGTTCAACGCCCAGGCCAACGATCTGAACAACGCCGTGGTGCTGTGCATTTCCGCTGACCTGCCGTTCGCCCAGGCGCGTTTCTGCGGCGCCGAAGGCCTGGAAAACGTGAAGAACCTGTCGACCATGCGTGGCGCCGACTTCATGGAAAACTACGGCGTTGCCATCGCCGACGGCCCGATGGTCGGCCTGACCACGCGCGCCGTGGTAGTGCTGGACGAAAACGACAACGTCCTGCACAGCGAACTGGTACCGGAGATCGGCCAGGAGCCGAACTACGACGCCGCACTGGCTGTTCTGAAATAAGTTGTCCGTTGCGTATTGGCCGCGTTGTCCGGGCAATACATCGCAACACAAAACGGCCTGACTCGATCAGGCCGTTTTTATTTGCACGTCAGCACCTTACCAAAGTAAGCACTAGGTAAATTGCCGGTAAAGGCCCTTTGCTTGGCACGTATCTATGCTTATTGTTCAGCCTTCCGAAGACGCTCACGCGCACACTGGTTGACTTATTCATGCAATCGTCTGGTCCTCGCAACTCCCGTCGCTGGCTGTTCAGCCTGCTGGTTCTCTTGATCGTCGCAGGCGTCTGCTGGCATTACTGGCCCCGCCTGGGTGGAGAGTCGTCGGCGGGTAAAACCGACGCCACCGCGCAGAAAGGCGAGCAACCACACAAGGGTGCGAGCCGCAGTGGCGGGGCGGGGAAGATGACTGGCCAGCGTCCGGGCTTCGGCGGTTCCACCGGGCCGGTTCCGGTGCGCGTGGCGCCTGCGACCACCGGTGACTTCCCCATCTACTACAAGGCACTGGGCACCGTCACGGCGATGAACACCATCAACGTGCGCAGCCGGGTGGCGGGGGAACTGGTCAAGATCAACTTCCAGGAAGGCCAGCAGGTCAAGGCCGGCGACCTGCTGGCGGTGATCGACCCGCGCAGCTACCAGATCGCCCTGCAACAGGCCGAGGGCACGCTGATGCAGAATCAGGCGCTGCTCAAGAATGCGCAGATCGACGTGCAGCGCTATCGCGACCTCTATAAAGAAGACAGCATCGCCAAGCAGACGCTGGACACCGCCGAATCGCTGGTCGGCCAGTATCAGGGCACCATCAAGACCAACCAGGCAGCCGTGGGCGATGCCAAGCTGAACCTGGATTTCACCCAGATTCGTGCACCGATCTCCGGCCGCATCGGCCTGCGTCAGCTGGACGTTGGCAACCTGGTGGCGGCCAATGACACCACGGCACTGGCGGTCATCACCCAGACCAAACCTATCACCGTCAACTTCACCTTGCCCGAGAAAGACCTGGCCGACGTCATCAGCCACTACCGCAACGGCGACAAGCTGCCGGTGGAAGCCTGGGACCGTGGCGATGTGAAAATGCAGGCACGTGGCGTGCTGGCCAGTATCGACAACCAGATCGACATCACCACCGGCACCCTGAAATTCAAGGCGCGCTTCGAGAACGAAAGCGAATCGCTGTTCCCCAATCAGTTCGTCAACGCGCGCCTGTTGGCCAACACCCTGAAAAACGTTGTGCTGATTCCTTCGGCAGCGGTGCAGTTCGGGGTCAACGGCACTTTCGTTTACGTCATGGACGGCGACAAGAAAGTGCGGATTCGTCAGCTCAAGGCCGGCCCCAGCGATGAAAACTCCACTGTCATCACCGACGGCCTGATCGCCGGTGACCGTGTGGTGCTCGAAGGCACCGACCGCCTCAAAGACGGCAGTGACGTGGAAGTGGTCAACGACAGCAAGGATGTCCCGGCCACCCCCGGCCAGAAGCTGCAGGGCAAGCCTTCCAAGGAATCCGGTGAGTCGGCCGGCGCCGACACCGAGCAGAAAGGCAACGTATGAACCTGTCACGCCTGTTCATCCTCAGGCCCGTCGCCACCACGCTGAGCATGCTGGCCATCGTGCTGGCAGGTTTGATTGCGTACACCCTGTTGCCGGTTTCGGCCTTGCCGCAGGTCGATTACCCGACCATCCGGGTCATGACTCTGTACCCCGGCGCCAGCCCGCAAGTGATGACCAGTGCCGTGACCGCGCCGCTGGAACGCCAGTTCGGGCAGATGCCGGGACTGACCCAGATGGCCTCCACCAGTTCCGGCGGCGCCTCGGTGATTACCCTGCGCTTCAGCCTGGACCTGAACATGGACGTCGCCGAGCAGGAAGTGCAGGCGGCGATCAACGGCGCCACCAACTTGCTGCCCAGCGACTTGCCCGCGCCGCCGACCTATAACAAGGTCAACCCGGCCGATACGCCGGTGCTCACCCTGGCAATCACTTCCAAGACCATGCTGCTGCCCAAGCTCAACGATCTGGTCGATACGCGCATGGCGCAGAAGATCGCCCAGATCAGCGGAGTGGGTATGGTCAGTATCGCCGGTGGCCAGCGCCAGGCGGTGCGGATCAAGGTCAATCCCGAGGCGCTGGCCGCCAACGGCCTGAACCTCTCGGACGTGCGCACGCTGGTCAGCGCCTCCAACGTCAACACCCCCAAGGGCAACTTCGATGGCCCGACCCGGGTCTCGATGCTCGACGCCAACGACCAGCTCAAGTCCCCGGACGAATACGCCAACCTGATCCTGGCCTACGCCAATGGCGGCCCGCTGCGGCTCAAGGACGTGGCACAGATTGCCGACGGTGCGGAAAACGAACGTCTTGCCGCCTGGGCCAACGAGAACCAGGCGGTGCTGCTGAACATCCAGCGCCAGCCGGGGGCCAACGTCATCGAAGTGGTCGACCGGATCAAGGCGCTGTTGCCGAGCATCACCGACAACCTGCCCGCCGGCATCGACGTCACCGTCCTGACCGACCGCACCCAGACCATCCGCGCCTCCGTCAGTGACGTGCAGCACGAGCTGCTGATTTCCATCGTGCTGGTGGTGCTGGTGACCTTCCTGTTTCTGCGCCGCCTGAGCGCGACGATCATTCCTTCGGTGGCCGTGCCGCTGTCGCTGATCGGCACCTTTGGCGTGATGTACCTGGCCGGCTTCTCGGTCAACAACCTGACCCTGATGGCCATGACGGTCGCCACCGGTTTCGTGGTGGATGACGCTATCGTGATGCTGGAGAACATTTCCCGGCATCTGGAGGAGGGCCAGACCCCGCTGCAGGCAGCGCTCAAGGGCGCGAAGCAGATCGGTTTCACCCTGATTTCCTTGACGGTCTCGCTGATCGCGGTACTGATCCCGCTGCTGTTCATGGCCGACGTCGTCGGCCGGCTGTTCCGCGAGTTCGCCATCACCCTGGCAGTGGCGATCCTGATTTCCCTGGTGGTGTCCCTGACCCTGACCCCGATGATGTGCGCGCGGCTGCTCAAGCGCGAGCCCAAGGAAGAAGAGCAGGGCCGGTTCTATCATGCCAGCGGCGTGTGGATCGACTGGCTGATCGGCGCCTACGGCCGCAAGTTGCAGTGGGTGCTCAAGCACCAGCCGCTGACCCTGCTGGTCGCCATCGCCACGCTGGCCATCACGGTTCTGCTGTATCTGGCCGTGCCCAAGGGCTTCTTCCCGGTGCAGGACACCGGGGTGATCCAGGGCATTTCCGAGGCGCCGCAGTCGGTGTCGTTCGCCTCGATGAGCGAGCGGCAACAGGCGCTGGCGAAGATCATCCTGCAGGATCCGGCGGTGGCCAGCCTGTCTTCGTACATCGGCGTGGACGGTGACAACGCGACCCTGAACAGCGGGCGCATGCTCATCAACCTCAAGCCGCACAAGGAGCGCGATCTTTCGGCGACCCAGGTGATCCAGCGCCTGCAGCCCCAGGTCGACCAGCTCTCGGACATCCGCCTGTTCATGCAGCCGGTGCAGGACCTGACCATCGAAGACAGCGTCAGCCGCACCCAGTATCAGTTCAGCATGTCGTCGCCGGATTCGGAGCTGTTGGCCCTGTGGAGCGGCAAGCTGGTCGAAGCACTGGCCCAGCGGCCCGAGCTGAGTGACGTGGCCAGTGACCTGCAGGACAAGGGTTTGCAGGTTTACCTGAACATCGACCGCGATGCGGCCAGCCGCCTGGGCGTCTCGGTGTCCAACATCACCGATGCGCTGTACGACGCCTTCGGCCAGCGCCAGATCTCCACCATCTACACCCAGGCCAGCCAGTACCGCGTGGTGTTGCAAGCTGCGGCGGGCAACGATCTGGGGCCCAAGGCGCTGGAGCAGATTCACGTCAAGACCACCGACGGCGGGCAGGTCAAGCTGTCGAGCCTGGCGCGCATCGAGCAGCGTCAGGCGCAGTTGGCGATTTCCCACATCGGCCAGTTTCCGGCGGTGACCATGTCGTTCAACCTGGCGCCGGGAGTGGCGCTGGGCGAGGCGGTCAAAGTGATTGAGCAGGTGCAGCAGGACATCGGCATGCCGCTCGGTGTGCAGACCCAGTTCCAGGGCGCGGCCGAAGCGTTCCAGGCCTCGCTGTCCAGTACGCTGTTGCTGGTGCTGGCAGCGGTGGTGACCATGTACATCGTGCTGGGGGTGCTCTATGAGAGCTACATCCACCCGATCACCATCCTCTCGACGCTGCCGTCGGCGGCCATCGGTGCCTTGCTGGCGCTGATCCTGAGCGGCAATGACCTGGGCATGATCGCGATCATCGGCATCATCCTGTTGATCGGCATCGTGAAAAAGAACGCGATCATGATGATCGACTTCGCCCTGGACGCCGAACGCAACCGCGGCATCGATCCGCAGACAGCGATCTACGAAGCTGCGCTGCTGCGATTTCGGCCGATCCTGATGACCACCCTTGCAGCGCTGTTCGGCGCCATTCCGCTGATGTTCGCCACAGGCTCCGGCGCAGAACTGCGCCAACCATTGGGCCTGGTAATGGTCGGCGGGTTGTTGGTCAGCCAGGTCCTGACGCTGTTCACCACGCCGGTGATCTACCTGTACTTTGACCGGATGGGGCGCAGGTTCCGTCGCGCCGAAAAGACCGAGGTGGCCGTATGATCGGCACCCCTCATGCGCCGGACCTCAAGCTGACAGGCGGCGCGGCTTCGGCTTGCAGCTTGCGGCTTGTGGCTTGGAGCTGCTCATGAACCTCTCGGCCCCCTTCATCCGCCGCCCGGTGGCGACCATGCTGCTGAGCCTGGCGATCATGCTGCTGGGCGGGCTGAGCTTCGGCTTGCTGCCGGTCTCGCCGCTGCCGAACATGGACTTCCCGGTGATCGTGGTCAGCGCCTCGCTGCCCGGCGCCAGTCCGGAAATCATGGCCTCGAGCGTGGCCACGCCACTGGAGCGGTCCCTGGGCACCATTGCCGGGGTCAACACCATGAGCAGCCGTTCCAGCCAGGGCTCGACGCGGGTGATCCTGCAGTTCGACATGGACCGCGACATCAACGGCGCGGCGCGGGAGGTGCAGGCGGCGATCAACGCTTCGCGCAACCTGTTGCCCAGCGGGATGCGCAGCATGCCGACCTACAAGAAGGTCAACCCGTCCCAGGCGCCGATCATGGTGCTGTCGCTGACTTCCGATGTGCTGGAAAAAGGCCAGCTGTACGACATGGCCTCGACCATCCTGTCCCAGAGCCTGTCCCAGGTGAGCGGCGTGGGCGAGGTGCAGATCGGCGGCAGTTCGCTGCCCGCAGTGCGGGTAGAGCTGGAGCCCAAGTTGCTGGACCAGTACGGCGTGTCGCTGGACGAGGTGCGCACCACGATTTCCGGCTCCAACGTTCGCCGGCCCAAGGGTTTCGTGGAAAACGCCGACCATAACTGGCAGGTGCAGGCCAACGACCAACTGGAAAAGGCCAAGGATTACGAGCCGCTGATCATCCATTACCAGAACGGCGCGGCGCTGCGCCTCAAGGACGTGGCCAAGGTCAAGGACTCAGTGGAAGACCGCTACAACAGCGGCTTCTTCAACAAGGACGCCGCCGTGCTGCTGGTTATCAACCGTCAGGCCGGGGCCAACATCATCGAGACCGTGGCCGCGATCAAGGCGCAGCTTCCTGCGTTGCAGGCGGTGTTGCCCTCCAGCGTGAAACTGGACCTGGCAATGGACCGCTCGCCGGTGATCAAGGCCACCCTGCATGAGGCGGAAATGACCCTGCTGATCGCCGTGGTGCTGGTGATCCTGGTGGTGTTCCTGTTCCTGGGCAACTTCCGCGCCTCGCTGATCCCGACCCTCGCGGTGCCGGTGTCTCTGGTGGGCACGTTCGCTATCATGTACCTGTGCGGTTTCTCCCTGAACAACCTGTCGCTGATGGCGTTGATCCTGGCCACGGGGCTGGTGGTGGACGACGCCATCGTGGTGCTGGAAAACATCTCCCGGCATATCGACGAAGGCGTGCCGCCGATGCAGGCGGCGTATCGCGGTGCGGAGGAGGTGGGCTTCACCCTGCTGTCGATGAACGTGTCGCTGGTGGCGGTGTTCATCTCGATCCTGTTCATGGGCGGGCTGGTGGAAAGCCTGTTCCGCGAGTTCTCCATCACCTTGTCGGTGTCGATCATCGTCTCGCTGGTGTTGTCGCTGACCCTGACCCCGATGCTCTGCGCACGCTGGCTCAAACCCCATGTGCCGGGCACCGAAAATCGCCTGCAACGCTGGAGCCAGCGGGTCAACGACCGCATGGTCGCCGGTTACGACAAAAGCCTGGGCTGGGCCCTGCGTCATCGGCGCCTGACCATTCTCACGCTGCTGCTGACCATCGGCGTCAATATCGCGCTGTACGTGGTGGTGCCCAAGACCTTCCTGCCGCAGCAGGACACCGGGCAATTGATGGGCTTCGTGCGCGGGGATGACGGCCTGTCGTTCTCGGTCATGCAGCCGAAAATGGACGTGTTCCGCAACGCGATTCTCAAGGATCCGGCGGTGCAGAGCGTGGCCGGCTTCATTGGTGGCAACGGTGGTACTGGCAACGCCTTCATCATCGTGCGTCTCAAGCCGATTGCCGAGCGCAAGATCGGCGCCGAACAGGTGGTCGAGCGTCTGCGCAAGGAAATGCCCCAGGTGCCGGGCGGGCGCTTGTTCCTGCAGCCTGACCAGGACCTGCAACTGGGCGGCGGCCGCGAGCAGACCACCTCGCAGTACCAGTACATCCTGCAAAGCGGCGACCTTGAGAGCCTGCGCTACTGGTATCCGAAGGTGGTCACGGCGTTGAAATCCCTCAAGGAACTGACCGCCATCGACGCCCACGACGGCGGCGGCACCCAGCAAGTGACCCTGATCGTCGACCGGGACGCGGCCAAGCGCCTGGGCATCGACATGAATATGGTCACCACGGTGCTCAACAACGCCTACAGCCAGCGCCAGGTCTCGACCATCTACGACCCGCTCAACCAGTACCAGGTGGTGATGGAGGTCAATCCGAAATACGCCCTGGATCCGGTGACCCTGGAGCAGGTGCAGGTCATCACCGCCGACGGTGCGCGGGTGCCGCTGTCGACCATCGCCCATTACGAGCGCAGCCTGGAAGATGACCGGGTCACCCATGACGGGCAGTTTGCCTCGGATAACGTATCGTTCGACCTGGCCGACGGCGTGACCCTGGACCAGGCCACCGCTGCCATCGAGCGCGCTGTGGCGGCAGTCGGCTTGCCCGAAGACGTGATCGCCAAGATGGCCGGCACCGCCGACGCCTTCGCTGCAACGCAGAAGAGCCAGCCATGGATGATTCTCGGGGCGCTGGTGGCGGTCTACCTGGTGCTCGGGATTCTCTATGAAAGCTACATTCACCCGCTGACCATCCTCTCGACGCTGCCGTCTGCCGGTGTCGGCGCGCTGCTGAGCATCTACCTGACCGGCGGGCAATTCAGCCTGATTTCCCTGCTGGGGCTGTTCCTGCTGATTGGCGTGGTGAAAAAGAACGCGATCCTGATGATCGACCTGGCCTTGCAACTGGAACGGGGCAGTGGCATGACACCTCTGGAATCGATCCGCAACGCCTGTCTGCAACGCCTGCGGCCGATCCTGATGACGACCCTGGCGGCAATTCTGGGTGCCGTGCCCTTGCTGCTCAGCAGCGCCGAAGGGGCGGAAATGCGCCGGCCGCTGGGCCTGACCATTATCGGTGGCCTGATTCTCAGCCAGATTCTCACGCTCTACACCACCCCGGTGGTTTACCTTTACCTCGACCGTCTGCGCCATCGCTTCAACAAGTGGCGCGGTGTGCAGACGGATGCCGCTCTGGAAACGCCGCTATGAACATTCGTCTGAACGCCTCTGTGACACAGCGGACCTTGCCATTTCGGCGCATTTTCAGCGTCAGCCTGTGCGCCTTGCTGCTCAGTGCCTGCGCCGTCGGCCCGGACTACAAAAAGCCGGACGCCGCCACCCCCGCGCACTTCAAGCAGGCCGAAGGCTGGACCCAGGCCAACCCCAGCGACGCCATCGCCCGTGGTGCCTGGTGGGAGGTCTATGGCGATGCCCAGCTGAACGGGCTGGTGGAGAAACTCAACACCTCCAACCAGACCATCGCCCAGAACGAGGCGCAGTATCGCCAGGCACTGGCGCTGGTCAAGAGCGCCCGTGGTGCGTTCTTTCCGACCCTGGACCTGACCACCAGCAAGAACCGCTCAAGCCAGGGCACCGGCAGCAGCAGTTCCAGCCTGAGCAGTTCCAGCAGCGGGATTCGCGACACCTACAACGCGCAACTGGGCGTGAGCTGGGAAGCGGACGTCTGGGGCAAATTGCGGCGCGGTCTTGAGGCTGACAAGGCCAGTGCCCAGGCAAGCCTCGCCGACTGGGCGTCGATTCGCCTGAGCCAGCAGTCGCTGCTGGTGCAGAACTACCTGCAACTGCGAGTGATCGATGAGCAGAAACGCCTGCTGGAAGCCACGGTCCAGGCCTACGAGCGGTCGCTCAAACTGACCCAGAACCAGTACCGCGCCGGGATTTCCGGGCGCGACGCCGTGGCCCAGGCACAAACCCAGCTCAAGAGCACCCAGGCCGACCTGATCGATCTGGCCTGGCAGCGAGCGCAGTTCGAGAGTGCCATCGCCGTGGCCATGGGGCTGCCACCTGCGGATTTCAGCCTGGCGCCGACCACCGACATTCCGGCCTTGCCGCAGATTCCGGCGCAACTGCCATCGCAATTGCTGGAGCGTCGCCCCGACATCGCCGCCGCCGAACGGTCGGTGATGGCGGCCAACGCCAATATCGGCGTGGCCAAGGCTGCCTACTACCCCGATCTGACCTTGAGCATGAGCGGCGGCTACAGCAGCAGTACCTTCAGCAACTGGATCAGCCTGCCGAACCGTTTCTGGTCCGTGGGACCGCAACTGGCCATGACCCTGTTCGACGGCGGCCAGCGCTCGGCCGAGGTCGATCGCACGGAGGCGGTGTATGACCAGACCGTGGCCCAGTATCGCCAGACCGTGCTCGACGGCTTCAAGGAAGTCGAGGATTACATGGCGCAATTGCGCGTCTACGAGCAAGAGGCAGGGGTACGCAAAGAGGCACTGGATGCCGCCCGTGAATCGCTGCGCCTGACCAGTAACCAATACAAAGCCGGATTGATTGGCTATCTTGATGTAGTGAACGTACAAACCACTGCATTGAGTAATGAGCGCAGCGTGCTGACATTGCTGCAAAGCCGACTGATTGCCAGCGTCCAGTTGATCGCGGCATTGGGTGGCGGCTGGGATACCGAGACAGATATTGCGCAGGAACCGGCGTTTTCCCGCCGCTGATCATAGGTAGAGGCCTATTGCCATGATTGCGACGGAATAACCGCGACATTCTTGCAGAAACCGGTAGAATCGCCGCCGAATTCCTGGGCTGTCAGAGCCTTTCCTGGTTGAGTTTGAGTCGCGCGCCATGCTGATTGGACACTACACGTTGTCGCTGGTCCTGGTTTCCATCGTGGTGGCTATCCTGGCGTCCTACACCGCCCTGGATCTTGCCGGACGCATCCAGGCATCGCGGGGGCGTTCGCGGCTGATGTGGATCGGCGGCGGTGCGTTGTCCATGGGCATCGGCGTGTGGTCCATGCATTTCATCGGCATGCTGGCGTTCCAGTTGCCTATCGACCTTGGCTTCGACCTCACCCTGACCCTGGTTTCCCTGCTGGTGGCCGTGCTGTCCTCGGGCTTTGCCCTGTGGCTGGTGAGCCATCGCCACGTGCCAGTGTTGCATGTGCTGTTTGGCGCGCTGGCCATGGGCACCGGCATCAGCACCATGCACTACACCGGCATGGCGGCATTGCACATGCAACCGGGCATCGATTACGACCCCACGCTGTTCGTCGCCTCCCTGGTGATTGCCGTGACCGCCTCGGGCGCCGCCCTGTGCATCGCGCTGCGCCTGCGTGGGCAGACACCCCACGTGCAGCTCTGGCGCGGCGGGGCGGCGGTGATCATGGGCTTTGCCATCGTCGGCATGCACTACACCGGCATGGCCGCGGCGAATTTCCCCGAGGGCAGTTTCTGCGGCTCGGCGGTCACCGGCCTGCGCACCGACGGGCTGGACAAACTGGTGCTGGTGACCAGCCTTGCCGTGTTGACCATCACCTTGCTCACCTCGGTGCTGGATGCGCGTCTTGAGGCGCGCACCGCGCAGCTTGCGCACTCGCTGAGCGAGGCCAACCGCGAACTCACTCAACTGGCGCTGCACGACACCCTGACCGGGCTGCCCAACCGCATCCTGCTGGCTGACCGCATTGAGCAGGCCATGCGCAAGGTTGACTCCCAGGGCGGCCTGTTCGCGCTGATGTTCATGGACCTGGACGGCTTCAAGCCGGTCAACGATGCCTTCGGCCATCACGTCGGTGACCTGCTGCTCAAGGAAGTGGCCGCGCGCATGCGCGAGAACTTCCACCGCCACGACACCCTGGCCCGCATCGGCGGCGATGAATTCGTGCTGCTGGTGGAGCTTGAAGAAGTAGACGACGCCACCACCGTCGCTTCGCGCCAGGTGGCGCTGGTGGGCAAGCCGTTCAACGTGCAGGACCACGATCTGCAAGTGACGGTCAGTATCGGTATCAGCCTGTACCCCGGCAACGGCCGCACCCAGCAGGAATTGCTGATGAACGCCGACGCCGCGATGTACCACGCCAAGAGCGCGGGGAAAAACGGCTACAGCTTCTTCGACGCGTCGATGAACACCAACGCACGCAATCAGCTGCAACTGCTGCAGGACTTGCGCGTCGGCCTGCGCGAGGGCCAATTCTGCCTGCATTACCAGCCGAAATTTGCCGCAGGCTCGGGCGCACCGGTGGGCGCCGAGGCCTTGGTGCGCTGGAATCACCCGGAGCACGGGCTGTTGATGCCGGACAAATTCATCGGCCTTGCCGAAAAGACCGGCCTGATCATCAACATTGGCGAGTGGGTGCTCAATGAGGCCTGCCGCCAGATGCGCGTCTGGTATGACGCGGGGTACACCCACTGGCGGATCGCCGTGAACCTGTCGGCGTTGCAGTTCTGCCACGCAGGGCTGGTGAAAACCGTCGCCACTGCGTTATCGGCCCACGGGCTGCCGGCCAACTGCCTGACCCTGGAAATCACCGAAACCACCGCCATGAGCGACGCCGATGCCAGCATGACGGTGCTGCAGAAGCTTTCCGACATGGGGGTGGACCTGTCCATCGACGATTTCGGCACCGGCTATTCGAGCCTGATGTACCTCAAGCGCTTGCCGGCCAACGAGCTGAAGATCGACCGCGGGTTCGTTCGCGAGCTGGAACGCGACAGCGATGATGCGGCGATTGTCTCGGCCATCGTCGCCCTCGGCCAGGCGCTGAACCTGCGCATCGTCGCCGAAGGCGTGGAGACCACCAGCCAGCAGAGCTTCCTGACCCAACTGGGTTGCGACTCGTTGCAAGGCTATCTGCTGGGGCATCCATTGCCAGCGGACCGCTTCATGGCGGATATTAGCGCAGCGCAGAAACGGGTATCCGAGAGCACTCTCTGACGTTTACGTGTGACACCCCTCTAAGAAGCTTGGATTTTTAATCGGAAATTCCATGGATAAAAACCTCCTCATCACTGGCGGCTCCAGAGGTATCGGAGCGGCCACGGCAGTTTTGGCGGCATCACTGGGTTATCGCGTCTGCATCAACTACCTTTCCGATCACGCGGCGGCCGAACGGGTCTGCGGGCAGATTCGCGAAGCGGGCGGCCACGCCATTGCGGTCCAGGCCGACGTCAGTAACGAAGATGAAATCATTCGGCTGTTCTCCCGCGTGGACGCCGACCTTGGGCGCATCACCGCGCTGGTCAACAACGCCGGTACCGTGGGGGAGACGTCTCGGGTCGACACCATGTCCGAGTTCCGCCTGCTCAAGATCATGATGAGCAACGTGGTCGGCCCGATGCTGTGCAGCAAACACGCGCTGTTGCGCATGTTGCCCCGCCATGGCGGGCACGGCGGCAGCATCGTCAACGTGTCCTCGGTAGCGGCGCGGCTGGGCTCGCCTGGCGAATACGTCGACTATGCGGCGTCCAAGGGTGCGCTGGATACCTTCACCATCGGCCTTGCCAAGGAAGTGGCGGGCGAGGGCGTGCGGGTCAATGCGGTGCGTCCGGGGTACATCTTTACCGAGTTCCACACCCTCAGCGGCGACCCGCAGCGGGTCAGCAAGCTGGAGCCGACCATCCCCATGGGCCGCGGCGGGCTGGCCGACGAAGTGGCCGAGGCGATCGTCTGGCTGCTGTCGGACAAGGCGTCGTATTCCACCGGCACCTTCATCGACCTGGGTGGCGGCCGCTGACCACCCGTGCCGCAACTCACATGAACTCGCAGATCCCTGTGGGAGCGGGCTTGCCCGCGAAAGCGTGAGATCAGTCTCCATCATGGTGCCTGACACACCGCTTTCGCGGGCAAGCCCGCTCCCACAGTCGTACGGCGCTCACGCCGGCAAGCCATGCTGCTACGGCGCGGTGTGGCTTCCCATCATCGAGCGGATAATCTTGCCCAGAGTTTCCATCGCCCGCTCGCACGTCTCGTTCCAGGGGCTGCCGTAGTTCAGGCGGATGCAATTCTTGAAGCGGCGGGTGGGTGAGAACATCGGGCCGGGTGCGATGCTGATGCCTTGGGCCAGCGCAATCTGGAACACCTTCAGCGAATCGATCTGCTCCGGCAACTCCAGCCACAGGAAATACCCGCCTGACGGCTGGCTGACCCGCGTCTGCGGCGGGAAGTGCCGGGCCACGGCGCCCAGCATCGCCCGCAACTGATCTTCCAGGCTGTTACGCAGTTTGCGCAGGTGCCGGTCATAACCGCCATGTTGCAGGTAATCGGCAATCGCGGCCTGGGCGGGCATCGAGGCGCACAGCGACGTCATCAGTTTCAGCCGCTCGACCTTCTGCGCATACCGCCCGGCCGCCACCCATCCCACGCGATACCCCGGAGCCAGGCTCTTGGCGAACGACCCGCAATGCAGCACCAGCCCCTCGGTATCAAAGGCTTTGGCAGGCTTGGGCGCGTTCTGCCCGTAATATAGTTCTGCGTAGACATCGTCTTCGATCAGCGGCACCTGATGCCGGCGCAGCAACTCCACCAGGTCCCGCTTGCGGTCCTGAGAGACGGTCGCCCCGGTAGGGTTCTGAAAGCTGGTCATGCTCCAGCAGGCCTTGACCGGATGGCGTTGCAGGGTCTGCTCCAGCACGGCCAGGTCGATCCCCGTCTGCGGATGCACCGGAATTTCCACCGCCTTGAGTTTCAAACGCTCCAGCACCTGAAGGCAGGCGTAAAAGGCCGGGGCTTCGATGGCCACCAGATCACCGGGCTCGGTCACGGCCTGCAGGCACAGGTTCAAAGCTTCCAGTGCACCATTGGTGATCAGCAATTCCTCCATGGGCAACACTTGTCCGGCGACCATGTACCGCAGCGCAATCTGCCTACGCAGCACCGGATTGCCCGGCGACAAGTCGCTGACCACCATGCTCGGGTCCATGTCCCGGGTGGCGCTGGCCAGGGAGCGCGCCAGGCGTTGCAGCGGGAACAGCCCGGCGCTGGGGAATGCCGAGCCGAACGGAACAGTGTTCGGATCCTTGATCGATTCAAGCACGGAAAACACCAGCTCACTGACATCCACTTCGGTGCTTTCACTCACCTGATTCGCCGGCAGAGCCTCTGGGACTGCGGGTATTTCAAAGCGCTGGCTGGCGATACTTTCATTGACGAAGCTGTCGTTGACGAAGTACCCCGAGCGGGGCCGCGCCCGAATCAGGCCGCGCCGTTCCAGCAGGTAATAGGCCTGGAACACCGTGGACGGGCTGATCCCGTGGGTCTGGCTGGCATAACGCACCGAAGGCACGCGCTGGCCGGCGGCGAGCACGCCGGAACGGATCATTTCGGCGATGTCGTCGGCAAACTTTTCATAACGCTTCATGGAGGGCTCGCGAATATTCGGTGCAGATGAGCACGGAATATGCGCGTCAGACTGTTTTCAGTACAGATGCAGTTTGCCGATCTAATTGCATATCAGATTGCGCATTTCCCGTAGCAGCACGGCTTGCCGGCGGGAGCGGTGTGTCTGTGACGAATATGCCGTCTGACACAACGCTCCCGCCGGCAAGCCGTGCTGCTACGTTTCAAATGACCGGGGAATCCTCACCCGGCTCGACACCAATGGTGTGATGCCGCAGATCCTTGGCCTTGTACACCGTCAATGCATCCGCTTCTGCCTCGGTGATCGGCACCTGCTTGCCGCCGATGTCAGCCTGGGACATGTGGGTCGCGTCGTTGGTGGTAATCACCACATCCACCACCGCGCTGCGGTATTGCGCGCCGTCTATGTAGGCGGAGCAATATTCATGGGTACTGTCGAATTCCAGAGGCATGGTCGCGCTCCTTCAAGGTGTATCTAGGTGCGACTGCCAGGGTTTTGCATCGTTTCCGGATTCCGACCGCCAGCACTCCTGACGCTGGATGCGGTCCATTCTTCAACGGCATCAGAAGGAATGGCGATGAATACCTGGTGGCAAGAAGTCGTCGACACGTTGCAATCCGAGTTCTCGGACATTACTGATGCCAAACAGCTCACCCAGGTGGTGGTGCGTCTGGTAATCGCGGCAGTGCTGGGTGGCATTCTCGGCTTCGAGCGCGAACACAAGGGCAAGGCTGCCGGGGTGCGAACACACATGCTGGTGTGCATGGGCGCGGCGCTGTTCGTGCTGGTGCCTCGGCTGGCCGGTGCCGATGATGCAGCGTTAAGTCGTGTGGTGCAGGGCCTTGTTGCAGGGATCGGCTTTCTAGGGGCGGGCACCATTCTCAAGGGCCAGAAACTCGACACCGCCCAGGTCAAGGGACTGACCACGGCCGCTGGCCTGTGGATGACTGCAGCCATCGGCATCGCCGCAGGCATGGGACGGGAAATGACAGCGGTGGTAAGCACCGTTTTGGCGCTGGGGATCTTCAGTCTGGTGCCGTTGATTACCGATCGGTTCGAGCCGCCGCAGGACAGGGATTCACATCAACCTTGAGATCGCCACCGCCCCGTAGCAGCCAGGCTTGCCCGCGGGGCGATTCCAGATGCGCCCCGCCGGCAAGCCGTGCTGCTACACCACGCTCACTCCCACAACACCGCAGGCGGCTCCTGGCTGGGCGGATCGCCCTTGGGCGGTTCGATCACCGGCGGCATGGTCGGTGGCGGCGGCTCCTCGGGTTTGGGCACCGGCAATTCGGGGTCATCGATGTTCGGGTCGGGCGTTTCTGCGGGAATGGGAATGTTCATTGCTTCACCTTCCTGAGAGCGCAGGTTTGAACAGGCGGGAATACCGGATTTCAGCGCGCTTGCAGGGTTCGACAGCGGGTCTGTTTGAAGATTTCCGGCGATTTGCACGTGCTTTTCGATCCTGCGGCTAAGCTGGGCAACGGATCGAATTTTTGCGTCGCAAGCTCTTTGAACTTTTCCCCAAGGCAGGCTTCGGAACCTATGCGGCCAATTCCGGGCGGGTTCAGTCCGGTGGCCTTCCTTTACGTATCAAGGATTGGATGTCGATGGAAAGGACTCTTAACAAGGAGCGTCCCTGGGGCGTGAGGAGTGATGCTCGATGAATGTGACTGCTGATCAGCCATATGGCCCGGATTCTCTGGCCACCGATGTTCCCCACCCAACCCAGCCTTTACCCCTGACTCAGGCCTTGCAGCTGCCGCGTATCGTCATTGAAGACACGCAGCCGGTGATCGAGGCCGGCACGCTGGCGGCCAAGGCGATCATCGGCCAGCCTGTGACCGTGACCAGCAAGGTGTTTGCCGACGGCCACGACAAGATGTCGGTGCGCATTCGCTATCGTGCGGCAGACGAGCAGGACTGGCACAAGGCGCCGATGCGCGACCTGGGCAACGACAGCTGGATCGGCGAGTTCACGCCCACCAGCGTCAGCCGCTACCTGTTCCGCCTGGAAGCCTGGATCGACCTGTTCGCCAGTTATCGCTACGAGCTGGAGAAAAAATACGCAGCCGGTGTGCCCATCGGTCTGGAACTGGAAGAAGGGCGCCTGCACCTGGTGCATGCCGCCGAGCGCAGCCAGCATGAATTGCGTGGGCAGATCGACAGCCTGTTGCAGCGTCTGGGCGAAAATACCGACCATGAAGCGCAGGTGGCCTTGCTGCTCAACAGCGAAACTGCCGCGATCATGTCCCATGCCGACAACCACGCGTTCCTGAGCCGCAGCCTGGAATTCCCGCTGGACGTCGAGCGTGAGCTGGCCCAGTTCGCCAGCTGGTATGAGCTGTTTCCGCGCTCGATCACCGACGACAAGCAGCGCCACGGCACTTTCAACGACGTGCACAGCCGCCTGCCGATGATTCGCGACATGGGCTTCGACGTGCTGTATTTTCCGCCGATTCACCCCATCGGCCGCGCGCACCGCAAAGGCCCGAACAACTCCCTGAAGGCCGGTCCTGACGATCCGGGCAGCCCATATGCCATCGGCAGTGCCGACGGCGGCCATGAAGCGATTCATCCGCAACTGGGCAGCCGGGAAGACTTCCGCAATCTGGTCAAGGCCGCTGCCGACCACGGGCTGGAAATCGCCCTGGACTTCGCCATCCAGTGCTCCCAGGACCACCTCTGGCTCAAGGAACATCCGGGCTGGTTCTCGTGGCGCCCGGACGGCACGATTCGTTACGCCGAAAACCCGCCGAAGAAATATCAGGACATCGTTAACGTCGATTTCTACGCGCCGGATGCAATTCCCAGCCTGTGGCTCGAGCTGCGCGACGTGGTGCTGGGTTGGGTGGAAGAGGGCGTGAAGATCTTCCGCGTCGACAACCCGCACACCAAGCCGTTGCCATTCTGGCAATGGATGATTGCGGACGTGCGCGCCCAGCATCCGGACGTGATGTTCCTCGCCGAGGCGTTCACCAAGCCCGCGATGATGGCCCGCCTGGGCAAGGTCGGTTACTCCCAGAGCTACACCTATTTCACCTGGCGCAACACCAAGGCCGAGCTGGCCGAGTACTTCACCCAGTTGAACCAGACGCCGTGGCGCGAGTGCTACCGGCCGAACTTCTTCGTCAACACCCCGGACATCAACCCCTACTTCCTCCATGACTCGGGCCGCGCGGGATTCCTGATTCGGGCGGCGCTGGCGACCATGGGCTCGGGCCTGTGGGGCATGTATTCGGGCTTCGAACTCTGCGAGTCGGCGCCGGTTCCGGGCAAGGAGGAGTACCTGGATTCGGAGAAATACGAGATCCGTCCAAGGGACTTCACCGCGCCCGGCAACATCATCGCCGAGATCGCCCAGCTCAACCGTATCCGTCGGCAGAACCTGGCGCTGCAGACTCACCTGGGCTTGCGGATCTACAACGCCTGGAACGACAACATCCTGTTCTTCGGCAAGCGCAGTCATGACGGCAGCAACTTCGTGCTGGTAGCCGTCAGCCTCGATCCGCACAACGCGCAAGAGGCGCACTTCGAGCTGCCGCTGTGGGAAATGGGCCTGCCCGATGATGCCGCAACCTTTGGCGAGGACCTGATGACCGGCCACTCCTGGACCTGGTACGGGAAAACCCAGTGGATGCGCATCGACCCTTCCTATCAGCCGTTTGGCATCTGGCGAATCAAAGCCACACACCAATAACAGGACGCGAGTGGCCATGGCGAAGAAAACCCGGAACGCAGCCTTCATCGACGATCCGCTCTGGTACAAGGATGCGGTGATTTACCAGGTACATGTGAAGTCGTACTTCGACTCCAACGACGACGGGATCGGCGACTTTCCCGGCCTGATCGCCAAGCTGGACTACATCGCCCAGCTTGGCGTCAACACCATCTGGCTGTTGCCGTTCTACCCGTCACCGCGGCGCGACGATGGCTACGACATCGCCGATTACCGTGGCATCCACACCGATTACGGGACGATGGCCGACGCGAAGAAATTCATCGCCGAGGCGCACAAGCGTGGGCTGCGGGTCATCACCGAGCTGGTCATCAACCACACTTCGGACCAGCACCCGTGGTTCCAGCGGGCGCGACATGCGAAGAAGGGTTCCAAGGCCCGGGATTTCTACGTCTGGTCCGATGACGATCAGAAGTACGACGGCACGCGGATCATCTTCCTCGATACCGAGAAATCCAACTGGACCTGGGACCCGGTCGCCGGGCAGTACTTCTGGCACCGTTTCTACTCCCATCAGCCGGACCTGAACTTCGACAACCCGCAGGTGATGAAGGCGGTGCTGGAGGTGATGCGCTACTGGCTGGACATGGGCATCGACGGCCTGCGCCTGGACGCCATTCCGTACCTGATCGAACGCGACGGCACCAACAACGAGAACCTGCAAGAAACCCACAACGTCCTCAAGCAGATTCGTGCCGAAATCGACGCCAATTACCCTGACCGCATGCTGCTGGCCGAGGCCAATCAGTGGCCCGAGGACACCCAGCTGTATTTCGGCGATCGCAAGGGCAAGGACGGCGACGAATGCCACATGGCGTTTCACTTTCCGCTGATGCCGCGCATGTACATGGCCGTGGCTCAGGAAGACCGCTTTCCGATCACCGACATCCTGCGCCAGACCCCGGAAATCCCGGAAAACTGCCAATGGGCGATTTTCCTGCGCAACCACGATGAGCTGACCCTGGAAATGGTCACCGACCGTGAGCGCGACTATCTGTGGAACTACTACGCCGCCGACCGTCGTGCGCGCATCAACCTCGGCATCCGTCGACGATTGGCGCCGCTGCTCGAACGCGACCGGCGCCGCGTGGAGCTCCTCAACAGCATGTTGTTGTCCATGCCAGGCACGCCGACCCTGTATTACGGCGACGAAATCGGCATGGGTGACAACATTTATCTCGGCGACCGCGACGGCGTACGCACGCCCATGCAGTGGTCCATCGACCGTAACGGCGGGTTCTCCCGGGCCAATCCGGCAAGCCTGGTGCTGCCGCCGATCATGGACCCGCTGTACGGCTTTCAGTCGGTCAACGTCGAGTCCCAGGATCAGGACCCTCATTCGCTGCTGAACTGGACGCGACGCATGCTCGCCGTGCGCAAGCAGCAGAAGGCCTTCGGGCGCGGCACGCTGAAAATGCTCTCGCCCAGCAACCGCCGGATCCTGGCCTACACCCGTGAATACACAGGGCCCGACGGCAAGACCGAAATCATCCTGTGCGTCGCCAACGTTTCGGCGGCGTCCCAGGCTGCCGAACTCGAGCTGTCCCATTACGCCGGCACGGTGCCGGTGGAGATGCTCGGCGGCAGCGCCTTCCCACCCATTGGCCAGCTCAATTACCTGCTGACGTTGCCTCCTTACGGCTTCTACTGGTTCTTGCTGGCCGCGGAGAATCAGATGCCCAGTTGGCACGTCGAGCCGGCCCAGAGCATGCCGGACTTCCCGACCCTGGTGCTCAAGCAGCGCCTGGAAGAATTGCTCGAAGAACCCCTGCGCCAGACCATGGAGCAGACCTCGCTGTCGGTCTACCTGCCCAAGCGCCGCTGGTTCGCGGGCAAGGGCACGGCCATCGACAAGGTGCACATTGCCTACGCGGTGCGCTTCGGCACCACCCAGCGGCCGGTGCTGCTGAGCGAGATAGAAGTTTCCGCAGGCGGCGAAGTCGCCCGTTATCAGTTGCCGTTCGGCTTTCTCGCCGAAGACGATTTCAGCAGCGCCTTGCCCCAGCAACTGGCGCTGGCGAGGGTGCGTCGCGGGCGGCAGGTCGGGCTTATTACCGATGCCTTCACCCTTGAGCCGTTCATTCGCGCGGTGATCGCGGGCATGCAACAGCAGACCGTCCTGCCCACCGGCGACGGCGAACTGCGCTTCCAGCAGACCTCGCAACTGGCGCCGCTGGGACTCAACGACGAGTCCGAAGTGCGCTACCTGTCGGCCGAACAATCCAACAGTTCGGTGGTGGTCGGCAGCAGCCTGGTGCTGAAAATGATTCGCCGGGTCAGTGCCGGTACCCACCCTGAACTGGAAATGGGTGCCTACCTGACCGAAGCCGGCTATGCGCACATCTCACCGCTGCTGGGCGCCGTGGTGCGGGTCGATAATGAAGGCCAGAGCAATCTGCTGATGATCGCCCAAGGGTATCTGAGCAACCAGGGCGATGCCTGGGAGTGGACGCAGAACAACCTGGAACGCGCCGTGCGTGACGAAATGGCCCACGGGCGCTCGGACCTTGAACAACACTCCAATGCATTGATCGAGCTCAAGGATTTTGCCGCGCTGTTGGGGCAACGTCTGGGCGAAATGCACGTGGTGCTCAGCGCGCCGACCGACAACCCGGATTTCAAGACCGAAGTCACCTCGGTCAAGGACGCCCAGGCCTCGGCGAAAAGCGTCTCGGCCCAGGTCGAGCGGGCGTTGGGGCTGCTTGAGCAGCATCGCGATTCGCTGGAGGCGGACGATCAGCAACTGGTCGGCGAATTGCTCGGCCAGCGCAAGGCGCTGCTTGCACAGGTCCAGACGCTGGCCAAACAATCGGTCGGCGGGCTGCGCATGCGCGTCCACGGCGACCTGCACCTTGGGCAGATGCTGGTGGTCAAGGGTGATGCCTATCTGATTGATTTCGAGGGCGAACCTGCCCGGCCGCTGGAGGAACGACGGGCCAAATACAGCCCGTTCAAAGATGTCAGCGGCGTGTTGCGATCTTTCGACTACGCTGGCGCCATGGCCATGCGAAATGCGCTGGCGGCCGACACATCGCCCGCCGCCAATGCTGCGCGCGAACAGGTCGCACAGATCTATCTACAACAGGCGCGGGAAGCGTTCCTCGGTGGCTACAACACAGCCACCGCCGACGTCGCCCACGCCTGGAAGGATGCCACGGGAGAGGCCGCTGCACTGGCGTTGTTCACCCTGGAAAAAGCCGCTTATGAAGTGGCCTACGAGGCCGAGAATCGGCCGACCTGGTTGTCGGTACCGCTTCAAGGCTTGCGCGGGCTGTTGAACTTGTCTGATGGAGAATGAAAATGAGTGCGTCTGACCAATTCGGCAAGGGCAACCGGGATGTGTTGCCAACCGCCGGCGATATGGACGCGTTGATCCGCGCCGAACACCCCGATCCGTTCTCCATACTCGGCCCCCACAGCGACGGCAAGAATGGCCAGGTGATCCGTGCCTACCTGCCACAGGCCCTGGGGGTGCGCGTGCTGTCCCGCGACGGGGAACGCGATCTGGGCGAGCTGACGATGAGTGACAAGCCCGGCTTTTTCGCCGGGCACTTCGAGACTCGCGAGCCTTATCTGTTGAAGATCAACTGGGCCACGGGCGAGCAGATCACCGAGGACCCTTACAGCTTCGGCCAGTTGCTGGGAGAGATGGACCTCTACCTGTTCGCCGAGGGCAATCACCGCGACCTGAGTAGCGCCTTGGGGGCACAGGTCAAGAACGTCGATGGCGTCGATGGCGTGCGCTTCTCGGTCTGGGCGCCCAACGCCCGCCGGGTGTCGGTGGTGGGGGATTTCAACAGCTGGGACGGGCGCAGGCATCCGATGCGTGCGCGACACCCAAGCGGCGTCTGGGAAGTCTTCATTCCTCGCATCGGGCCGGGCGAGGCCTACAAGTACGAGATTCTGGGGCAGCATGGCGTCCTGCCGCTCAAGGCCGACCCGATGGCCCTGGCCACCAAGCTCCCGCCTGACACCGCTTCCAAGGTCGCCGCGCCGCTGAGCTTCGACTGGCAGGATCATGACTGGATGCAGGCCCGTGGCGACAAGCAGGACGTGCACCAGCCGCTGTCGATCTACGAACTGCATGCCGGCTCTTGGCGTTGGCACCACGGCGGCGAAGACGAACCGGATCGCCCGTTCAACTGGCGCGAACTGGCGGACCAGTTGATTCCTTATGTAAAGGACCTGGGCTTCACCCACATCGAGCTGATGCCGATCATGGAGCACCCGTTCGGCGGTTCCTGGGGCTATCAGTTGCTCTCGCAATTCGCCCCGAGCGCGCGCTACGGCTCGCCTGAAGACTTCGCGGCGTTCGTCAATGCCTGTCACCAGAACGACATCGGCGTGATCCTCGACTGGGTGCCGGCGCATTTCCCTACCGACACCCACGGCCTGGCGCAATTCGACGGCACCGCGCTGTACGAGTACGGCAACCCGCAAGAGGGCTTCCACCAGGACTGGGACACGTTGATCTACAACCTGGGCCGCACCGAGGTGCATGGCTTCATGATTGCCTCGGGCCTGCACTGGCTCAAGCATTTCCACGTCGATGGCCTGCGGGTGGATGCTGTGGCGTCGATGTTGTACCGCGACTATTCGCGCAAGGCCGGGGAGTGGGTGCCGAACCGTTACGGTGGCCGCGAGAACCTGGAAGCGATCGATTTCCTGCGTCACCTCAACGACGTGGTGGCCCTGGAAGCACCCGGTGCGCTGGTGATTGCCGAGGAATCCACGGCCTGGCCGGGTGTCAGCCAGCCAACCCAACAGGGCGGCCTGGGGTTCGCCTACAAGTGGAACATGGGCTGGATGCACGACACGCTCAAGTACATCGAACAGGATCCGATCCATCGCCAGCATCACCATGACCGGTTGAGCTTCGGGCTGGTGTATGCGTGGTCCGAGCGGTTCATCCTGCCGATTTCCCACGACGAAGTGGTGCACGGCAAGCATTCGCTGATCGACAAGATGCCGGGGGATCGCTGGCAGAAATTCGCCAACCTGCGGGCTTATCTGACGTTCATGTGGACCCACCCGGGCAAGAAGCTGCTGTTCATGGGTTGCGAGTTCGGCCAGTGGCGCGAGTGGAACCACGACACCGAGTTGGACTGGCATTTCCTCAACTACGCCGAGCACAAGGGTGTGCATACGCTGGTGGGGGACTTGAACCGGTTGTATCGCTCGGAGAAAGCCCTGTACGAGCAGGACTGCCAGCCGCAGGGCTTCCAGTGGGTGATTGGCGACGACGCCGGCAACAGCGTCTATGCCTACCTGCGCTGGAGCCGCGAAGGCGAGCCGCTGCTGGTGGTAGCGAACCTGACCCCGGTGCCGCGTCATGGCTATCGGGTGGGCGTGCCGTTCAGTGGCAAATGGGCGGAACTGCTCAACACCGATGCCGGGGTGTATGCCGGG
The DNA here is from genome assembly GCF_044746765.1 of Pseudomonas sp. NPDC090203. Classification (NCBI taxonomy): domain Bacteria; kingdom Pseudomonadati; phylum Pseudomonadota; class Gammaproteobacteria; order Pseudomonadales; family Pseudomonadaceae; genus Pseudomonas; species Pseudomonas sp. NPDC090203. The sequence goes on along the minus strand of NZ_JBIVCV010000003.1, from coordinate 220,211 downwards.
TCCAACGTCGGCAACGGCGGGGCGGTGACGGCCGACGAGATCAAGAGCCACGGGCAGGCGGTTTCGTTGGCGTTGAATCTGCCGCCATTGGCCGTGGTGGTGTTCAAACCGGTCCGCGAGGAATAACCCCGGCCGGTAATGATCGTTCCCACGCTCCCGCGTGGGAACGCCTCACTTGTAGGAGCGCGCTTGCCCGCGACGGCGTCAGGTCAGGCACCTCGATGTCGACTGACACACCGCTGTCGCGTGCAAGCGCGCTCCTACAGGCTTCCACCCTTAGCCAACCGTCCATTTTCACAATCCCGCGCACAATCTGAACTACGCTGAAACGGTCGATGCTGCGCTGTCGACACCGTGATCGAACACTCTCCCGGCCATGTACCGGGATCATTCCCTGATGAGGAGTGCACGATGGACCTCAACCGTCGGCAGTTCTTCAAGGTCGCCGCAATCGGCCTTGGAGGCTCGAGCCTGGCGGCGTTGGGCATGGCGCCCGCGCCCGCATTCGCCGAGCAGATACGCCACTTCAAGCTCGCCCACACCCATGAAACCCGCAACACCTGCCCGTACTGCTCGGTCGGCTGCGGGCTGATAATGTACAGCCAGGGCGATGCGGCCAAGAACGTGGCGCAGAACATCATCCATATCGAAGGCGACGCCGACCACCCGGTCAACCGTGGCACCCTGTGCCCCAAAGGCGCGGGTCTTCTGGACTTCATTCACAGCCCCAGCCGCCTCAAGTACCCGCAGGTGCGCAAGCCAGGCAGCAAGGAATGGACGCGCATTTCCTGGGATGAAGCCCTGGACCGCGTGGCCGAGCTGATGAAGGAAGACCGCGACGCCAACTTCATCGAGAAGAACGCCAAGGGCGAAACCGTCAACCGCTGGCTCACCACGGGCTTTCTCGCGGCATCGGCGGCTTCCAACGAAGCGGGTTACATGACCCACAAGGTCATTCGCGCAACCGGCATGCTGGGGTTCGATAACCAGGCACGTGTCTGACATGGCCCGACGGTGGCAAGTCTTGCCCCGACGTATGGCCGTGGAGCCATGACCAATACCTGGACCGATATCGCCAACGCGAACCTGATTCTGGTAATGGGCGGCAACTCCGCCGAAGCGCACCCGTGCGGCTTCAAATGGGTGACCGAAGCCAAGGCGCATAACCAGGCGCGGCTGATCGTGGTCGACCCGCGTTTCACCCGTACCGCCTCCGTGGCCGACTATTACGCGCCGATTCGCACCGGCAGCGACATTGCGTTCATGGGCGGGCTGATCAATTACCTGCTGACCCAGGACAAGATCCAGCACGAGTACGTGCGCAACTACACCGACGTCTCGTTCATCGTCAAAGCCGGTTATGGCTTTGAAGACGGCATTTTCAGCGGCTATGACGCGACCAAACGGGTCTACACGGACAAATCCGGCTGGGGCTACGAGCTGGGCGAGGACGGCTTCGCCAAGGTCGACCCGACCCTGCAGGACCCGCGCTGCGTCTATCAGTTGATGAAGCAGCATTACAGCCGCTACACCGCCGACATCGCCAGTCTGACCTGCGGCATGCCTCAGGATCAGATGATGAAGATCTGGGAGGAAATCGCCACCTGCTCGGTCCCCGGCAAGACCATGACCATCCTCTACGCCCTGGGCTGGACGCAGCACTCCATCGGCGCGCAGATCATCCGCAGTGCGGCCATGGTGCAGCTGTTGCTGGGCAACATCGGCATGCCAGGCGGGGGGATGAACGCCTTGCGCGGTCACTCCAACATCCAGGGCCTGACCGACCTGGGGCTGCTCTCCAACTCGTTGCCGGGTTACCTGACCCTGGCCAACGACGGCGAGCAGAACTACAACGACTACATCACCAAGCGCACCCAGAAACCGCTGCGGCCGGGGCAACTGTCCTACTACCAGAACTACAGCAAGTTCCACGTCAGCCTGATGAAATCCTGGTATGGCGCCAACGCCACGGCCGAGAACAACTGGGGCTATGACTGGCTGCCCAAGCTGGACATTCCCGGCTACGACGTCCTGAAGATGTTCGACATGATGGGCAGCGGCAAGGTCAACGGCTACCTGTGCCAGGGCTTCAACCCGATTGCCGCGCTGCCGGACAAGAACCGCGTGATGAAGGCCCTGGCCAAGCTCAAGTGGCTGGTGGTGATGGACCCGCTGGCCACCGAGACCTCCGAGTTCTGGCACAACGTGGGGCCGTACAACGACGTGCAGAGCGAAAACATCCAGACCGAAGTGATTCGCCTGCCCACCACCTGTTTTGCCGAAGAGGACGGCTCGCTGGTCAACAGCAGCCGCTGGTTGCAATGGCACTTCAAGGGTGCCGAGGGCCCCGGCGAGGCGATCACCGACGTGCGCATCATGAGCGAGCTGTTCCTGCGCCTGCGCAAGCTGTATCTGGAGAAGGGCGGGGCCTACGCCGAACCTTTGCTCAAACTCAGTTGGCCGTACAAGATCCCCGAGGAGCCTTCGCCGGAAGAGATCGCCAAGGAGATCAACGGCGCGGCCACCACCGACTTTACCGACGCCTCAGGCGCGGCGGTCAAGGGCGGGGCGCAGTTGACGGCCTTTGCGCAGCTCAAAGATGACGGCAGCACGGCATCGGGTTGCTGGATCTTCTGCGGCAGCTGGACCGAGGCCGGCAACCAGATGGCCCGGCGCGACAACAGCGACCCGTTCGGCATGCATCAGCATCAGGGCTGGGCCTGGGCGTGGCCGAACAACCGGCGCATTCTCTATAACCGCGCGTCGGCCGACGTGCAGGGCAAACCCTGGGATCCGAAGAAACGCCTGATCTGGTGGAACGGCAAGGTCTGGACCGGCACCGACGTGCCAGACTTCGTACCCACGTCCGCGCCTGAGGCGGGGATGAACCCGTTCATCATGAACCCCGAGGGCGTGGCGCGGTTCTTCGCCGTGGACAAGATGAACGAGGGGCCGTTTCCCGAGCACTACGAACCCTTCGAGACGCCCATCGGCATCAACCCGCTGCATCCGAACAACAAGCAGGCCACCAGCAACCCGGCCGGGCGCGTGTTCGATTCGGTGTGGGACACGTTGGGCGTGGCCAAGGACTTCCCCTACGCGGGCACCAGCTACCGGCTGACCGAGCATTTCCACTACTGGAGCAAGCATTGCACCCTCAATGCGATTGCCCAGCCGGAGCAGTTCGTCGAGATCGGCGAGGCGCTGGCCAAGGAGAAGGGCATCGTGGCGGGGGATCGGGTGCGGGTCAGCAGCAAGCGCGGCTTCATCGAGGCCGTGGCGGTGGTGACCAAGCGCATTCGCCCCTTGCAGGTGAACAATCAGGTGGTGCATCAGATCGGTATCCCGATCCACTGGGGCTTCACCGGCACCACGCGCAATGGCTACCTGGCCAATACCCTGGTGCCGTTTCTGGGTGACGGTAATTCCCAGACCCCGGAATCCAAGTCGTTTTTGGTCAACCTGGAGAAAATCTGATGGCCATTCAGGATGTGATTGCCCGTTCGGCCACCACCACGGTGCCGTCCTCGGTGCGCCAGCTTGAGGAAGTCGCCAAGCTGATCGACACCACCAAGTGCATCGGTTGCAAGGCCTGCCAGGTCGCGTGCTCGGAATGGAACGAGTTGCGCGACGAGGTCGGCCACAACCACGGCACCTACGACAACCCGCAGGACCTGAGCGCCCAGACCTGGACCCTGATGCGCTTCACCGAACACGAAACTGCGGATAACAATCTGGAGTGGCTGATCCGCAAGGACGGCTGCATGCACTGCGCCGACCCAGGCTGCCTCAAGGCCTGCCCCAGCCCCGGCGCGATCATCAAGCACGCCAACGGCATCGTCGATTTCAACCAGGACCACTGCATCGGCTGCGGCTACTGCATCACCGGTTGCCCGTTCAACATTCCGCGAATCTCGCAGAAAGACCACAAGGCGTACAAATGTACTCTTTGCTCGGATCGGGTCTCGGTGGGGCTGGAACCGGCCTGTGTGAAAACCTGTCCGACCGGCGCCATCGTCTTCGGCACCAAGGCCGACATGAAGACTCACGCCGCCGAGCGGGTCGTGGACCTCAAGTCCCGTGGCTTCGAGAACGCAGGCCTGTATGACCCGGCAGGTGTTGGCGGCACCCATGTGATGTACGTGCTGCACCACGCTGACGATCCGAAACTCTATGCCGGGCTTCCGCTCAATCCGGAAATCAGCCCGCTGGTGGGCTTGTGGAAAGGCGTGACCAAGCCGCTGGGCCTGCTGGCCATGGGGCTGGCGGTGGTGGCCGGGTTCTTCCACTACGTGCGCATCGGCCCGCAGCGGGAGGAAGACCCGCACAGCGAGCACGGCAAGGACCCGGACGTTCACGAGGTCGATCCGGCGGTGCACGTCTACGATCCACGCAGCGGACAGCCAAACCAACCGGGACCTGATGGGGAGCGCCGGCCATGAACGAGAACCGCGAACCGGGCAAGACCATCCTGCGCTACAACGCCAACGAACGGACCAACCACTGGATCGTCGCCATCCTGTTTTTCATGGCCGGGCTGTCGGGCCTCGCGCTGTTTCATCCGGCGATGTTCTGGCTGACCAACCTGTTCGGCGGCGGGCCGTGGACACGCATCCTGCATCCGTTCATGGGCGTGGCGATGTTCGTGTTCTTCCTGGGGCTGGTGCTGCGTTTCTGGCGCGCCAACCTGTTCATCGCCAACGACCGGCTGTGGCTCAAGCGCATCGACCGGGTGATGAAAAACGAGGAAGAGGGCGTGCCCCCGGTGGGCAAGTACAACCCGGGGCAGAAACTGCTGTTCTGGACCTTGCTGCTGTGCATGCTCGGGCTGCTGGTCAGCGGATTGATAATCTGGCGCGCATATTTCAGCGAGTACTTCGACATCACGGTGATTCGCCTGGGCGCCTTGATTCATGCGCTGGCCGGATTTGTCCTCATCACCAGCATTATCGTGCACATCTACGCCGGGATCTGGATCAAGGGCTCGGTGAGTGCCATGCTCCATGGCTGGGTCAGCCGTCGCTGGGCGAAGAAACACCATGAATTGTGGTATCGCCAAGTGGTCGATAAGGATCAGACACCCACCCGCGTGACGAAAAAAGGATGAGCCGTTGAGCCAGATTCTCGAACCCGGGCAAATCGAAGCGGCTGCCGGCTCGCCGCCATTCCTGCACCTGCCGCCGCCGGATCTGTTCGCCCTGCGTGCTGCCCGCCTGGAGCAGCTTGCCCAGGATCACCTGCTGGCCGGTTACCTGCGGCTGATCGCAAGCCTGTGTCGGGTGCAGCAGAGCCTGCTCGACCAGCCTCCGGCGCAGTGGGCGCTGGACGCCCAGAGCCTGGAGCTGTGCCGTCAGCGCGGTTTGCCACCCCTGGCCGCCGACAGCATGGTGCGTCAGGTGCAATGGCAGGTCTGGCTGGACGCGCTGCTCGAACGCTATCCGGCGTCGGACTCGACGCTGGTGGGCCAGGTCTTGACCCGCCTGCGCGAGGCTGGCGAGGGGCAGCGCAGGGCCTGGGCGCTGATGTTGCTGGGCGGTCAGTTCTCAGGCCTGCCGCCGGCGCTGGTGCCGTTTCTTGGTGCAGCCTTGCAGGCAGCGTGGACTCATTGGCTGCTCATGCTGCCGACCCATGAACTGAAGGCCTGCGATGCCCTGAGCCTGTGCCCGGCCTGTGGCTCGCCGGCCATGGCCGGGGTGTTGCGTCATCGCGGCAAGCACAATGGCCTGCGTTATCTGGCCTGTTCGCTGTGCGCCTGCGAGTGGCATGTGGTGCGGATCAAGTGCGTGTATTGCGAGCAGAGCAAGGGCCTCAAATACATGAGCCTGGACAGCGATCGCGTGGCCGTGGACAAGGCGCCGTTGCGGGCCGAGGTCTGTCCCGGGTGCAACACCTACCTGAAGCAGATCTACCTTGAATGCGATGCCTACGCCGAGCCGCTGTCAGCGGATCTCGCCAGCCTGGCGCTGGACATGCGCCTGGACCTGGAAGGTATCGCCCGCATGGCGCCGAACCTGATGCTGGCGCCGGGAGGGGATTGAGATCGGCGGCTACACTGATGCCATGCCGTTCTTCGTAGCAGTCCGGCTTGCCGGCGTCAGCGGTTTCAAGGGTGCTGACGCCGGCAAGCCGGACTGCTACGACGCAGACCTGTAGGAGCCTTGAATGCCGCAAACCCTCGCTTCGATCCCGCCGCGCTTGCCTTCCATCGACAGCCTGTTGCGTCACCCCGCCTGCCATCCGCTGATCGAACGCTATGGCCGTGACGCGCTGCTGGCCACCTTGCGCCAGCTGCTGGACGACCTTCGCGAGTCGATCCGGCTCGGACAGATCAGCGCCAGCGAACTGGGCAGCGAGGTGCTGGCGGGCAGGGCGGCCGAGCGTCTTGCCGCGGCTCATCAAAGCCGGGTGCGGCGGGTGTTCAACCTCACCGGCACCGTGCTGCACACCAATCTGGGCCGGGCGCTGCTGCCGGAAGAAGCCATAGAAGCCATCCAGATCGCCGCCCGCTATCCCTTGAACCTGGAGTTCGACCTGGCCAGCGGCAAGCGCGGTGACCGCGACGATCTTATCGAAGGCCTGATCCGCGAGCTGACCGGGGCCGAAGCCGTCACTGTGGTCAACAATAACGCCGCTGCGGTGCTCCTCGCGTTGAACAGCCTTGGGGCGCGCAAGGAGGGGATCATCTCCCGGGGCGAACTGATCGAGATCGGCGGCGCCTTTCGCATTCCCGACATCATGGCCCGGGCCGGCGTCAGACTGCATGAGATCGGCACCACCAACCGCACCCACGCCAAGGATTACCAAGAGGCGATCAACCCGCGCACCGGCCTGCTGATGCGCGTGCACACCAGCAACTACAGCATCCAGGGCTTCACCACCAGCGTATCGACCGCCGAGATCGCCGCAATCGCCCATCAACACGACCTGCCGCTGCTGGAAGACCTGGGCAGCGGCAGCCTCCTGGACCTGACGCGCTGGGGGCTGCCCGCCGAACCCACGGTGCACCAGGCGCTGCTCGACGGCGCGGACATCGTCACCTTCAGCGGCGACAAACTGCTGGGTGGCCCGCAAGCCGGGTTGATTGTCGGCAGCAAGGCGCTGATCGCCAGGATCAAGAAAAACCCGCTCAAGCGTGCCCTGCGCGTGGACAAACTCACGCTTGCCGCGCTGGAAGCCGTGCTGAGTCTGTACCGCGACCCGGACCGCCTCGCCGCGCGCCTGCCCAGCCTGCGCCTGCTGACCCGCCCGCAGCACGAAATCCTCGCCCAGGCCGAGCGCTTGAGGCCTCTGCTGGCCCGGGTGCTGGGCGAGGGCTGGGGCGTTGCGGTGCAGCCGAGCCTGGGCATGATCGGCAGCGGCAGCCAGCCTGTGGCGCGGCTTCCCAGTGCGTCGCTGTGTTTACGACCGATCGTCTCAAAAAAGCTGCGAGGGCGGCAGTTGCATGGGCTGGAGGCGGGTTTGCGCAAGCTGCCGATCCCGGTGCTGGGGCGTATCGATGATGACGCCCTGTGGCTGGATCTGCGCCAGCTGGATGACGAAGCGGGCTGGATCGCCCAGTTGAATCAGCTGCAATGGGAGGGCGAGGCAGGGTGATTGTCGGCACGGCGGGGCATATCGACCACGGCAAGACGGCGTTGCTTGAGGCGTTGACCGGGCAGGCCGGTGATCGTCGCCGTGAGGAACGCGAGCGCGGCATCACCATCGATCTGGGTTACCTCTACGCGCCGCTCAAGCCTGGGGCGCCGCTGACCGGTTTCATCGATGTGCCGGGCCATGAGCGGTTCATTCACAACATGTTGGCCGGTGCCCGGGGCATCGATCTGGTGCTGCTGGTGGTGGCCGCGGACGACGGCGTGATGCCCCAGACCCGCGAGCACCTGGCGATTGTCGAGTTGCTGGGCATCCCCGAGCTGTTGGTGGTCATCAGCAAATGCGACCGCGCCGAGGCTGCGCGGGTGCAGCAGGTGAGCACGCAAATCAGGCAGTTGCTGGCGCCCGGGCCGTATGCGGACGCGCTGCAATTCGAGGTGTCCAGCCACAGCGGCGATGGTGTGGAAACTTTGCGCCAGGCGCTGCTACTGGCGCAGGAGGACGTGGCTGAGCGCAGTGACCGGGGCGGGTTTCGGCTGGATATCGACCGGGCGTTCACGGTGGCTGGGGCGGGGATTGTGGTCACCGGCACCGCGCTGGCCGGGCAGGTGACGGCGGGTGACAGCCTGGCACTGGGTCAGGCCGGCAAACAGGTGCGCGTGCGCGGGCTGCATGCGCAGAACCAGAGCGCTGCCCAGGCCTGGATCGGCCAGCGAGTGGCGCTGAACCTGAGTGCGGAGAAGCTCAGCCTCGAACAGATTCACCGGGGCGACTGGCTGTTGGCGCCGTGGCTGTTCGCGCCCACCCAGCGCATGGACATCTATTTGCACTTGCTCGCCAGTGAAACCCGCGTCTTCGAGCATTTCAGTCCGGTCCACGTGCATGTCGGCACTCAGGACGTCACCGCCCGGGTCGCGCTGCTGGAAGGCAGCACGCTGCAGCCCGGCCAGCGCATGTTCGCGCAACTCCTGCTCAACGCCCCGGTGCACGGGGTGCATGGCGATCGTCTGGTGCTGCGGGACCAGAGTGCCCAACGTACCCTAGGTGGCGGCCGTGTACTGGACCCGTTCGCGCCTTCACGTCAGCGCCGAAGCGAAGCCCGGCTTGGGCAACTGCGGATTCTGGCCAGCGCCGACAGCCTGGAACAGGCGTTGCCCGCATTGATCGCCAGCAGCGAAACCGGGCTGGACCCGCAGCGGCTGGAACGTCAGTTCAATCGTCTGCGGGCCACCTGGCGTTTGCCCGCCGACATCCGCATCATCGCCACGCGCCAGGGCCAATTGCTGTTCAGTGACGCGCGATGGCAGGCCCTGCGCGACGAATTGCTGGCCCATCTGGGGCGCTTTCATCAGCAGGAGCCTGACCAGTTGGGTCCTGATCGCGACCGCTTGCGCCGGTTTGCCGCGATGACGCTGGATCGGCCTGCGTTCATTGCGCTGGTCGATGAGTTGCTGAGCTCGGGCCGGATCTGTAGCAGCGGGCCCTGGCTGCATCTGCCGGATCACCAGGTCAAACTCAGCGAGCAGGACGATGCACTCTGGCAGCGCATCGAGCCGTTGCTGGCGAACGCCGGGTTCGACCCGCCCTGGGTGCGCGATCTGGCCGCCGCCACCGGCCATCCCGAGGCCGAAGTGCGTTTGCTGCTGCGCAAGCTGGCGCGCATAGGCCAGGTACACCAGGTGGTGCGCGATCTGTTCTATCTTGAGTCCGTGACCGCACAAATGGTGGCTATGCTTGTGCAGCTGTCGGCGGTTGACCCGGTGATTCAGGCTGCGGTGTTTCGCGACGGGCTGGGCATCGGCCGCAAGCGCAGCATCCAGATTCTCGAGTTTTTCGACCGCATCGGTTTCACCCGGCGTATCGGCGATCAACGCCGGATTCGCCCGGACAATGCCCTGGCACAAGGGGCGTCGGGCGCGGTCTGATCGATCATGGAAGGCAATCGCGCCCGGTGGCGCGGCCGGGCTTCAAACCCGGTTGGGGACGGCAGCCGTTCCCGGGCAGGTTCGACTCCCGCTGCCTTCCGCCATTTCTTCATCACACATCGCCCGTAGCAGTCCGGCTTGCCGGCGTCGGCGATCTTGAGGAAGCCCCCGCCTGCAAGCCGTGCTGCTACGGGGGGAGGCACGCACCGATCCCGTAGGAGCGCGCTTGCCCGCGAATGCGCCGGGTCAGGTACCTCTATGTCCACTGGCTCATCGCTGTCGCGGGCAAGCGCGCTCCTACAGGCATCGGCCATCCACCAGACGAACGTCACCCCCCGACACTGAACCTGACACCATTTGAACTGTCAGTAGACCACTGTGCGCGCAGCGTATCGCGCGCCGCCGCCCGGTTTTTGTCCATTGCACGGGGCCCGACCATCCGGCCTTTCTTTTTTATTTTTTGTTGAAGATCATCCATGCCTCTATCTCCTGATCGCGCCTCCACCCCTCACGTTTCCCCGCAGCCGGGCGCTCGTCGCCGCGTGCTCGGCATTGGCCTGGTGAGCACGCTGCTGTCCCTGGGCCTGGCGGGCCAGGCGCTGGCGGAAGGCAAGGATCGCTGGGTGGCCGACACCTTGAGCACCTACGTGCGCAGCGGCCCCACCGATGGCTATCGCATCGTCGGCACACTCAAGTCCGGGCAGAAGGTCGAGCTGTTGACCACCCAGGGCGACTACAGCCAGGTCAAGGGCACTTCCGGTGACACCGTGTGGATTCCGTCCTCCGAACTGCAGGAAGTGCCTGGTCCTGCCGAGCGTGTGCCGCAACTGACCCAGCAGGTCGCTGATCTCAGCGCACAACTGAAAACCATCGACGACGACTGGAAAACCAAGGTCCAGGGCATGCAGGAAACCCTCGACTCGCGCAAGAAGCTGGTGGACGAACTGGAATCGCGCACCAAGGACCTCAACGCCCAGTTGACCGATGCCCAGTCCGAATTGCGCTCGACCCAGGCCAAGCTGGGTGACGAGAACAATCAGGTGTTGATGCGCTACATGGTCTACGGCGGCAGTATTGCCGGCGCGGGGCTGCTGCTGGGGTTGATCCTGCCTTCGCTGACCCGTGGTCGCAAGCGCAACGATCGCTGGTTCTAAGACGTAGTCGTACTTCTTTGAGATCGCCCCGCCGGCAAGCCGTGCTGCTACGGACCGCACAGACAACAAAATCCCCGTAGCAGCCGGGCTTGCCCGCGGGGACGTCATCGAAATCGCCCGCACCCGCAAGCCGTGCTGCGATGAAATATTCTGTCAAACTCTCTTTCAGCCGCTACTTTTACAGGGCCTCAATCGAACATTGATGTTCCTATCAAAAAGAAGAAGAGAGTTGCCCCATGAAGTACGAACCCTTGGCCAAGTCGCTCGTCGCGACGGCACTGACCCTGGCTGTCTCCTGTTCCTACGCTGCCTCCGTGGCGCCGGTTGCCGCTGAAAATGGCATGGTGGTCACCGCTCAACACCTTGCGACACACGTGGGTGTCGACGTTCTCAAATCCGGTGGCAACGCGGTGGACGCCGCTGTTGCCGTGGGCTACGCGCTGGCGGTGGTGTATCCCGCAGCGGGTAACCTGGGCGGTGGCGGTTTCATGACCGTGCAATTGGCCGATGGCCGCAAGACCTTCCTCGATTTCCGCGAAAAGGCGCCGCTGGCGGCGACCGCGAACATGTACCTGGACAAGGACGGCAACGTGGTGCCGGACCTCAGCTCCAAGGGCCACCTGGCAGTAGGGGTGCCGGGCACGGTGTCTGGCATGGAGCTGGCGCTGAGCAAATACGGCACCAAAAAGCGCGCCGAAGTCATCGCACCGGCGATCAAGCTGGCTGAAAACGGCTTCCCGCTGGAGCAGGGCGACGTCGATCTGCTGGACTACGCCACCAAGGAATTCCAGGCCGACAGGGACCTGTCCGGAATCTTCCTGAACAAGGGCCAGCCGCTGAAGGTCGGCGACAAGCTGGTGCAGAAGGATCTTGCCAAAACCCTGAAGGAAATCTCCGCCAAGGGCAGCGACGGTTTCTATAAAGGCTGGGTAGCCAAAGCCATCGTCGATTCCAGCAAGGCGGGCAAGGGCATCATCGTCCAGGCTGACCTCGACAAATACAAAACCCGGGAACTTGCGCCCATCGAGTGCGATTACCGTGGATACCACGTGGTTTCCGCACCACCACCCAGCTCTGGCGGCGTGGTGATCTGCGAGATCATGAACATCCTCGAAGGCTACCCGATGAAGGATCTGGGCTATCACTCAGCCCAGGGCATGCATTACCAGATCGAGGCCATGCGCCACGCTTACGTGGACCGCAACAGCTACCTGGGCGACCCGGATTTCGTGAAGAACCCCATCGCCCACCTGCTGGATCGCGACTACGCCGCCAAGCTGCGTGCCGCCATCGAACCGCAGAAAGCCGGTGATTCCCAGGCCATCAAACCGGGCGTTGCACCCCACGAAGGCAACAACACCACCCATTACTCCATCGTCGACAAATGGGGCAACGCGGTTTCGGTCACCTACACCCTCAACGACTGGTTCGGTGCGGGCGTGATGGCGAGCAAGACCGGGGTGATCCTCAACGACGAAATGGACGACTTCACCTCCAAGGTCGGGGTCCCGAACATGTACGGCCTGATCCAGGGCGAAGCCAACGCCATCGCACCGGGCAAGGCGCCGCTGTCGTCGATGAGCCCGACCATCGTCACCAAGGACGGCAAGACCGTGATGGTGGTGGGTACGCCGGGCGGCAGCCGTATCATCACCGCGACCTTGCTGACCATGCTCAACGTCATCGACTACGGCATGAACATCCAGGAAGCGGTGGATGCACCGCGTTTCCACCAGCAGTGGATGCCGGAAACCACCAATCTTGAAAACTTCGCGGTCAGCCCTGACACGCAGAAGATTCTGGAAAGCTGGGGCCACAAGTTCGCCGAGCCGCAGGATGCCAACCACCTGGCCGCCATTCTGGTCGGCGCGCCGTCATTGGGTGGCAAACCGGTGGGCAACAACCGTTTCTACGGGGCCAACGATCCGCGTCGTAATACCGGGCTTTCGTTGGGGTATTGAGGCCTAACCGTAGCAGTCCGGCTTGCCGGCGGGGGCGTGCCTGAAATCGCTCCCGCCGGCAAGCCGTGCTGCTACGGGACCGCGACAACGACCTAAATCACCGTAGCAGCCGGGCTTGCCCGCGGGGACGTCCTCGAATTCGCCTCTACCAGCAAGCCGTGCTGCTACATGAAGTGGGAAGTCTGCATTTGAAATGTTATGTTATAACTATCAAATGCGCTTCGAGACTTCATCCTTCCCATGAACAATCCGCTTCCCGACGTCGCTTCCTCCGAATTGTCCCAAGCCCTGCTGCCGCTCGACTGGGTCGGCATGCAGGGCATCGACATTCCCCTGACCCTCGACGAGCCCGGCGCCGCCGCTCCGGTTCATGCCCGTGCCGACCTGCATGTCGATCTGCCGGTGCCGCAGATCAAGGGCATTCACATGTCGCGGCTGTACACGCTGCTCGACCGTTTCGCCGAACACCAGGCGGTCAGCCCGGCCAGCCTTGCCGCGCTGCTGGAACTGATGGTGGCCAGCCACGCCGATTGCCATAGCTCCCAGGCCCGGCTGCGCCTGACCTTCGATCTGCTGTGCAAACGCCCGGCGCTGGTCACTCAGGGTTTGAACGGCTGGAAATCCTATCCGGTGGTGATCGATGCGCAATGGCAGCAGGGCCGTCTGTGGCTCGAAGCGGGCGTCGAGGTGACTTATTCGTCTACCTGCCCGTGTTCGGCTGCGCTGTCCCGGCAACTGCTGGAACAGGCATTCATCCTGCACTTCGGCGCAGGTCCCGTGGACAGCGCGCAGGTGTCTGCGTGGTTGCGCCACAACGGTTCCCATGCCACGCCCCACAGCCAGCGCAGCGTGGCCCGGGTTCAGGTGCGGATCGACCAGGACGCCGATCACCTGGGCTTGCACAGCCTGATCGACCTGATCGAAGACGCCCTCGGCACACCGGTGCAGACGGCGGTCAAGCGCGCCGACGAACAGGCCTTCGCCCGGCTCAACGGGCAGAACCTGATGTACGTCGAGGATGCGGCGCGCAAGGTTCAGCAGTCGCTGGCCATGGGTTTTCCGGTAAGCAGCGTGTCGGTCAGGCACCTTGAAAGCCTGCACCCCCATGATGCCGTGGCCTGGTCATCCATCGGCCACGCGCCGACGTTCGGGGCTGTGAATGAGGGGCGCCGCCGATGAGTCGCTTCCAGTCCGTTTTGCCGGCGATCCACACCCGTTTGCAATCGATCGACGCCTTACGCGGCCTCATCATCGTTTTCATGCTGCTGGATCACGTGCGCGAAACCTTCTTCCTGCACCGCCAGGTGTCCGACCCGATGGATGTCGCCAGCACCAGCCCGGAATTGTTCGTCAGCCGCACCCTGGCGCATTTCTGCGCGCCGCTGTTCGTGTTTCTGACTGGCCTTTCGGCGTTTCTCTACGGCGAGCGTCATCCGGGCCGGGGGCAGGTCAGCCGTTTCCTGTTCGTTCGCGGGCTGGTGCTGATTGCGCTGGAGGTGACGCTGGTCAACTTCGCCTGGACCTTTGAGTTCCCGCCCGCTGTGATCTACCTGCAAGTGATCTGGGCCATCGGCCTGAGCATGATCGCACTCGCGGCGCTGGTCGCCTTGCCGCGTCTGGCCCTGGCCGCCTTGGGCATCGCGATCATCGCCGGGCACAACATGCTGGATACCCTGCATTTCGGGGCCGACTCGCTGATGCACATTCCCTGGGCCGTGTTGCATGACCGAGGCTGGATCGAGATCAGCGACAGCCTGCGTCTGCGCACCTCGTATCCATTGTTGCCGTGGATCGGCGTCATCGCGGTGGGCTACGCCGCCGGGCCGTGGTTCGCCCGGGGCGCAGATGCAAACAGGCGCCAGATCAATCTGGTCGCCTGGGGCGTTGGCCTGCTGGCGCTGTTCCTGGCCTTGCGCGGTATCAACGGTTACGGCGAGAAGCCCTGGGCGCCCGGCGACACCCTGACTCTGACCTTGATGAGCATTTTCAACATCACCAAGTACCCGCCATCGCTGCTGTTCCTGAGCCTGACGCTGGGTGTGGGGCTGCTGACCCTGGCGTGGCTGGAGCGCGCCGGGTCGTCAAAATGGCTCAAGCCGCTGGTGATCTTTGGTGCCGCCCCAATGTTTTTCTACCTGCTGCACCTGTACGTGCTCAAGGTGCTGTACCTGATCGCCGTCGCGCTGTGGGGGCAGAATCAGGGCCGTTACTTCGGCTTCGATTCGGTCGCGGCGGTGTGGTTGTGCGCTGCGGTGTTGATCGTGGCGCTGTTCCCCGCGGTGCGCTGGTTCGCCGAGCTCAAGGCCCGGCGTCGCGACATCTCCTGGCTCAAGTATTTCTGACGAGCAGGCTGCGCTCCATCCGCGCCAGTGCTTCTTCGAGCATTGGCCGCGGGCAGCCAAAGTTCAGGCGCACGAACTGCCCGCAATCGTCGCCGAATTCCAGACCCGCGCTCATCGCCACCTTTGCCTGTTCAAGGAAAAACCGCTGTGGGTTCTCCAGACCAAGCCCCGAGCAATCCAGCCAGGCCAGGAAGGTACTTTGCGGCAGGTTCATGGCAATGCCGGGGAAACGGGTCGCGATGGCGTGGGCCAGATAGTCGCGGTTGTCCTGCAGGTAGGCCATCACCTGCGCAAGCCACGGCCCGCCTTCGCTGTACGCCGCCTGAGTGGCCTCATAACCGAGCACGTTGACGCTGTCCACCAGGCCGCGCTGGCCGCGGTTGAAGCGCGTGCGCAGCTCAGGGTTCTGCACGATGGCGAAGGCGGTCTTCATGCCGGCGATGTTCCAGGCCTTGCTGGCGGACATCAGCGTGACCGTGCGCGCGGCGATCTCCGGGCTCAAGGAAGCGATAGGGGTGTGCTTGCGCCCGTCGAACAGGATGTCAGCGTGAATTTCGTCGGAGATGATCAGCACCTCACGGTCCACGCAGGCCTGGCCGATGGCGCGCAACTCATCGCGCTCGAAGACCTTGCCCAGCGGGTTGTGCGGGTTGCTCAGCAGCAGGCAGCGAGCGTCGGACAGGGTGTTTTGCAGAGCGTTGATGTCAGTGGGATAGGTGCCATCTGCATCGGCGTGAAACGGCAGATCGATCCGCGCCAGGTCCCAGTTGCCAGGGGCATCCAGCAGCGGCGAGTAGTTCGGCGTTTGCACCACGACGGCGCTGTCAGCCTGCACCAGCGCATTGAGCGCCATGTTCACCCCAGGCTCGACGCCTGGCAGGAACACCAGGTCTTCCGGTGTGATGTGCCAGCCATACTGGTCGGCCAGGCGCGCCACCAGCGTCTGCCGCAGACGGTCCTGAGCCACCGAATAACCGAGCAGCGGGTGCTCCAGACGATTCTTCAGCGCCTGCATGATCGGCTCGGCCACCGCGAAGTCCATGTCGGCCACCCACATCGGCAACACGTCCTGCGGGTACTGGCTCCACTTCTTGCTGCCGGTGTTCAGGCGCTGATAAACGCTGTTCAGGTCCATGCTCATGACTGTCTCGGAAAAACGGATGCGCGATTGTGCCAGAGAGCGGGGTGGCTGTGTGATGGTTGGGGCCCTGTTTTCAAGGGGGTTGGCAGGGTTTGCGCGGCTTGAGGTGTAACCATTTCAGGTTACATTCACGAAAGTAACCCAAAAAGGTTACTTTTCTGCAATTTGGCCTATAGTGGTCGCTATCGCATTTTCCTTGTGGGGCACCCATGACCACCAAAGCCGTGTTGACCGGGGATCTGATGCATTCCCAGACCGTCAGCGACACCCATGCCTATCTTGACGGGCTCAAACGCGTGCTTGCGACGCTGAAGAAGCCCTATGGCCTGACCATCGACACCTTCCGTGGTGATGGTTTTCAGGTGGAGCTGAAACACGCTGCCAAGGCGTTTGAATGTGCGCTGGCGATTCGTGCCGGTCTGATTTCGGCAAGCCCGGCGGGTGAGCGTTGGGATGCGCGGATTGCCATCGGCATTGGCGGCGCGGCATCCGGCGGGCGCTACGGCGAAGCTTTCGTGCTGTCGGGACAAGGGCTCGATGGCATGAAAAAACTGACTCTGGGCCTGTTCAGTCATGACCCGCTGTTGCAGCGCGGCGCCGGGCTGGTAACCGAGTTTGTCGCCGCCGTCGTCGACAAATGGACGGTGGTGGAAGCCCAGGCCTATTACGCGCATCTCTTGGACGGCGGCGACCAGCAAAGCATCGCCGAGCAACTGGGCAAGTCCCGCGTCGCGGTCAACAAGGCCTTGCAGCGGGGGCAGGCGCGTTTGCTGGATCGCTACCTGGCTTGTACCGGGCAATGGCTGCTGGAGGTGGTCGATGCGTGATGCCTCTACCGTCTTGCTGGCGTTGATTCTGCTCAATCTGCTGCTTGAGTTCGTTTTCGGCAAATGGCAGGAGCATCGCGGCCAACCGGCGAGCCTCGCGTTCAGGGGACTACAGGCGCTGGTGCAAGGTGCTGCGGTCGTTGCCGTGCTGTTTGCTTTCGATCGCCACGGGCTACCTGCGCTGAGCGCAGGCCTGGGGTTTGCGCTGATTCGGGCGCTGATCGGCTGGCTGATGACGAAGGTCAGATCGGCGTTTGCCTTCGTGCTGCAGTTCGGCTTGCAGGTCGGTGCATTGACGGTGATCTGGCTCAGTGCCGAAGGGTACTGGAACTGGGCCTGGGAGCTGTGCAAAACCCTGTTCACCGGCCACAACCTGTTGGTGCTGCTGGCGTATGTCCTGGTGCTGCGTCCGGCCTCGGCGTTGACCGGCGCGGTGCTGACGCCGTTCATGGCGGCCGTGGAGGCCAGCAGCAAAGACTCACTGAAGAAGGCCGGCACCTGGATCGGCTTTCTGGAGCGAGTGTTGATTCTGACGTTCGTGCTGCTGGAGCAGTGGTCCGCCATCGGCTTTCTGCTCACAGCCAAGAGCATTCTGCGGTTCAACGACATCAAGGGCGCTGACCAGCGTCCACTCAGCGAATACGTGCTGCTCGGCACGCTGGTGAGTTTCACGGTGAGCATCGCGATTGGCTTGGCGGTGCTCAAACTGTCAGGAAAGTAACCTCTAGGGGTTACTTTCCTAAATGTAACCCCTGGAGGTTACACCTCACCAGAAGGTCGTGGCCTGGCTGTTCAACCGCTGGGCGATCACGGCGATGGCTTTTTCAACGTCTGCGGCCTGGGTGTAGCGGCCCAGGCTCAGGCGCAGGCTGCTGCCGGCCTGCGCCTGGGTCAGGCCCAGCGCGAGCAGCACATGGGAAGCGCCGCTGCTGGCCGAATTGCAGGCCGACGTCGAAGACACCGCAATGTCAGCCGCCAGGCTCAAGGCGTTGAAGCCGGCCTTGTCGACGCAGATGTTCAGCGTGTGGGGCACGCGCTGCAGCGGATCGCCATTGAGACTGACCCCCGGCAATTGCAGCAGACCTTCGCGCAATTGCGCCGACAGCTCGGAAATACGCTGAACCTCTTCGGCCATCTCGGCGCTGGCCAGGGCATACGCCGAGCCCATGCCGACAATCTGGTGGGTGGCCAGGGTGCCGGAACGGAAACCCTGCTCATGGCCGCCACCGTGGATCTGCGCTTCGAGCAGCGGGCGGGCCCGTTCACCGACGTACAGCGCGCCAATGCCCTTGGGGCCGTAGATCTTGTGGGCAGAGAACGACATCAGGTCCACGGCCAGCGTATTCAGATCAATGGCCAGCTTGCCTGCGCCTTGCGCCGCATCGACGTGGAAAATCGCGCCATGCTCACGCACCAACTCACCGATGGCGGCAATGTCGGTCAGCGTGCCCAGTTCGTTGTTGACCATCATCAGCGACACCAGCAGGGTGTCTTCGCGCAGTGCCTGGCGCACGGCTTCGGGCTGGATCAGGCCCTGACGGTCAGGCTCGAGCCAGGTCACCGGGAAGCCGGCCTGTTCGAGTTGCGAAACGGTATCGACCACCGCCTTGTGCTCGATGCGGCTGGTGATGAGGTGGCGGCGCGGGCCCTTGGCGCTCTGGGCCATGCCCTTGATGGCGAGGTTGTTGGACTCGGTGGCACCCGAGGTCCAGATGATCGATTCTGCCCCGCAGCCTACCAGTTCAGCGACCTGACGCCGCGCCAGTTCAACGGCCTGGCGGGCCTGGTTGCCGTAGCCGTGGGAACTGGAAGCCGGGTTGCCAAAGGTGCCTTCGCGGCCCAGGCACGTGACCATGGCCTGGATGACGCGGTCATCGACAGGGGTGGTGGCGGCGTAATCGAAGTAACAGGGAAGGGTGCTCATTGGAGGAATCCGTGCTGTCCATAATGCAGAAAATACTACTAGCGCTGACCTGAAAAAAAATTGATAACTCGACGCAGATTCACACAATGAATAGATTATTTTTCTCCTGTGTCCATCTTTCGGAGAATAAGATTTCGCGGGTCCTTGCAAATGGGCTTATCCTTATCGCATTCGGCGATAACGCTTCGTAAGGGTGACCTTTGACCATGGACAAGTTCGACCAGGCGATTCTCGGGATTCTGCAAACCGACTGCACGCGGCCCATTGCCGAGATCGCCGACAGCATCGGCCTGGGCAGTACCGCCTGCTGGCGCAGGGTGCAGAAGCTCGAAGAGCAGGGCATGATTCGCGGCCGGGTGGCCTTGCTCGACCCGGCGCAGTTGAACGTCGCGGTCACGGTGTTCGCCGCCATTCGAACCAACCAGCACAACGCGCAATGGCTGGGCAGCTTCCATGACCTGATCGCGACCTTGCCGGAAGTGGTGGAGTGCTACCGCATGGCCGGTGATACCGACTACATGCTGCGAATCGTGGTGCCGGACATCGCCGGTTACGACGCGGTGTACAAGAAGCTGATCCAGCTGTCGGGCATCACCGACATCAGCTCCAGCTTCGCCATGGAGCAGATCAAGTCCACCACGCAGTTGCCATTGACCTATACCACCTGAACCGCATCACACATCCCCGTAGCAGCACGGCTTGCCGGCGGGAGCGTCGTGTCAGGCAACGCATCTCTGTCTGATCCACCGCTCCCGCCGGCAAGCCGTGCTGCTACGGATCTTTGGTGTGCCCATCACAAAGATTGGCTCGAGCGCACTTACCTTATAAACAAACGGTATTTCACAAGCGGCTCTTAGGTTCATAACATCACGTCATAACTCGTTATAACAAGTGATCGCCATGACCGACGCCGCCAAGACCCTTTCACCGCTTTCCAGCGTGCCCTTGCACACCCAACTGCGCGATCTGCTACGCGCCCGCATCCTGGATGGCGAGTACCTGCCCAACAGCCAGATGCCCTCGGAAAGCGAGTTGGGGGCGGTGTTCAAGGTCAGCCGCATTACCGTGCGCCAGGCGCTGGGTGATCTGCAGAAGGAAGGGCTGATCTTCAAGATTCACGGCAAAGGCACCTTCGTCTCCAAACCCAAGGCGTTCCAGAACGTCAGCACCCTGCAAGGCCTGGCCGAATCCATGACCGGGCGCGGTTATGAGGTCATCAACCGTTTGCGCAGCCTGCGTTTCGTGCCCGCCGACAAGCTCGTCGCCGAGCGCCTGAACCTGGAAGTGGGAGAGACGGTGGCGCAGATCAAGCGGGTGCGGCTGATCAATCGCGAGCCAGTGTCGCTGGAAGTGACCTGGCTGCCCAAACACCTGGGCGAGCGGCTGGAGAATGCCGATCTTGTCACCCGCGACATCTTTCTGATCCTGGAAAACGACTGCGGCCTGTCCCTGGGGCATGCGGACCTTGCCATCGACGCAGTGCTGGCCGACGAGGACCTGACCGGTGCACTGAACGTCGAGGCTGGTTCGCCAATCATGCGCATCGAACGCCTGACCCACACCGCAGACGGCGCGCCCGTTGATTTCGAACATCTTTACTACCGCGGCGATGCATTCCAGTACCGCCTGCGGATCGACCGTCAGCGAGAGGCCCAGTCATGACGCGCCAGACCCTTGAACAGGAATACGACATCGTTGTAATCGGTGGAGGCACCGCCGGCCCCATGGCCGCGATCAAGGCCAAGGAGCGCAACCGCGAACTGCGGGTGTTGCTGATCGACAAGGCCAACGTCAAGCGCAGCGGTGCGATCAGCATGGGCATGGACGGCCTGAACAACGCCGTGATTCCCGGCCATGCCACGCCTGAGCAGTACACCAAGGAAATCACCATCGCCAACGACGGCATCGTCAACCAGGCGGCGGTGCATGCCTACGCGACCCACAGCTTCGAGACCATCGAGCAACTGGACCGCTGGGGTGTGAGATTCGAGAAGGACGAAACCGGCGACTACGCGGTGAAGAAGGTCCACCACATGGGCGCCTACGTGCTGCCGATGCCCGAAGGCCACGACATCAAGAAAGTGCTCTATCGCCAGTTGAAGCGGGCCCGGGTGAGCATCACCAATCGCGTGGTCTGCACCCGGCTGTTGACCGACGCCGAGGGCGCGGTCAACGGGGTGATGGGCTTCGATTGCCGAACGGCGGATTTCCATGTCATTAAAGCCAAGGCAGTCATCCTGGCCTGTGGTGCGGCGGGGCGCCTGGGCCTGCCGGCGTCGGGCTACCTGATGGGCACCTACGAGAACCCCACCAACGCCGGGGACGGCTACGCCATGGCCTACCACGCGGGCGCGGAGCTGGCGAACCTGGAGTGCTTCCAGATCAACCCGCTGATCAAGGATTACAACGGCCCGGCCTGCGCCTACGTCACCGGCCCGCTGGGTGGCTACACCGCCAATAACAAGGGCGAACGCTTCATCGAGTGCGACTACTGGAGCGGGCAGATGATGTGGGAGTTTCATCAGGAACTGGAAAGCGGCAACGGCCCGGTGTTCCTCAAGCTCGATCACCTGGCCGAAGAAACCATCCAGAACATCGAGCAGATCCTGCACAGCAACGAACGCCCCAGCCGTGGCCAGTTCCACGCCAATCGCGGCACCGATTACCGCAGCCAGATGGTGGAAATGCACATCTCGGAAATCGGCTTTTGCAGCGGTCACTCGGCGTCCGGGGTGTGGGTCAACGAGCGGGCAGAGACGTCCGTCAAAGGTCTGTATTCGGCAGGCGACATGGCCGCCGTGCCCCATAACTACATGCTGGGCGCCTTTACCTATGGCTGGTTTGCCGGCAACAACGCGGCCGATTACGTCGCCGAGCGAGCCTTTACCACTCTGGATGCGCAGCAGATCGAACGCGAGCAGGCACGGGTCTATGCGCCGCTGGATCGCGAGCACGGGCTGCCGCCTGCTCAGGTCGAGTACAAGCTGCGCCGCTTCGTCAACGACTACCTGCAACCGCCCAAGGTGACCAGGAAGATGCAACTGGGCCTGGAGCGTTTTGCGCAGATCGAGCACGACCTGGACCAGCTCAAGGCCAACAACCCCCATGAGCTGATGCGGGCGATGGAAGTCAGCGTGATTCGCGACTGCGCGGAAATGGCCGCCAGGGCTTCGTTGTATCGAGCCGAGAGCCGCTGGGGTCTGTATCACCACCGGGTCGATCACCCGCTGCGCAACGACCGTGATTGGTTCTGCCATTGCCACCTGAAAAAGGGTGAAGACGGACGCATGGAAAGCTTCAAGAAGCCGGTCGAGCCCTACATCGTGGCGCTGGATGCCGATGAAATGCAGGCCTATGACCGCCTGCGCGTAGGCGCCGACGCTGCTTGACCCATTCGCCACACCGCCCGTTCAAAGACAGAGCGCGATACGCGCCAAGGATGCCGTGAAATGGCCTACCAGCCCCAGGAAGTGATCTTCCGCTCCAACGCCCCGGTGACCATCGACGAAGACAAGTGCATCGCCGAAAAAGGCTGCACGGTCTGTGTCGACGTGTGCCCGATGGACCTCCTGGCCATCAACCCGGCAACGCAGAAAGCCTACATGGCCTTCGACGAATGCTGGTACTGCATGCCCTGCGAGAAAGACTGCCCCACCGGTGCGGTGAAGGTCGAGATCCCGTATCTGCTGAGTTGAAGAACATGACTGACCTGACCTGTAACTTTGACGATATCGACCATCCGGACATCCTGGCCCTGCAACCGCGCCTGCAAGACCCCGACCCGGGTGTGCGCCGCATTGCCCTGATCGAACTGGCCGATCTCGAAGAACCGGATGGACTGCCCTGCCTGATCGACCGCCTGGCCCATGACACGGCCGAGACGGTGCGCGCCCAGGCGGCCGCGCTGCTGGAAGCCTGGGAGGAGCGCGAAGTCGTGCAAGCCTTGTGCGAGGCCTTGACCGACCCTCAGACGTCGGTGCGGGAGGCGGCTGCGCAAAGCCTGAGCGTGCTCAAGACGCAAGAGGCGGGCAGGGTGATCTTGCCGTGGACGACCCATCCGGACCTCAGCGTGCGAGTGGCTGCTTTTCGCGCCTTGCGCGAATTGCGCCTGGACGAAGCCGCAGCCGCTGCACTGAATGCCCTGGATGACAAACACGCCGAGGTTCGGCGTGAAGCTGTGGGTGTGCTGGGATGGCTGAAGAAGACCGATGCCCTGGAGGCGCTGGCGACATTGGCCAGCCACGACCCGGACAGCGAGGTACGCCGCGCTGCCACCGGCGCCCTGGGCCTGGCCAACGATACGCGCGTGCTGCCGGCGTTGTGCAAGGCGTTGCAGGATGACATCTGGCAGGTGCGCGAAGAGGCCGCCACGACCCTGGGCAAGGTCGGGCAACAGCAAGCCGCCGGGGCCCTGATTGCCGCGCTCAATGATGAATACTGGCAGGTGCGCCTGCGTGCCGCTCGCAGCCTGGGGCGCTTACGCCATCCCGAAGCATTGGGCCCGTTGATCGAGGCGCTGAATCACAGCATCAGCAACCTGCGCAAGGAAGCGGCGCTGGCGTTGGGCGAACTGGCGGACAAGGCTGCCCGTCCCGCATTGCTGCAACTGGAGCACGACGCCGACCCGGAAGTGCGTAAGGCGGTGCGCATTGCGCTGGGGCAGTTGCAATGAGCGCGGTGCCGGTCGCTATCGGTAACTCCCGGGAGCGACAGACTCTGCGCCTGAACTGGCAGGACGGCAGCGAGCAGCACATCGACCACGTGCTCCTGCGCAAGCAATGCCCGTGCTCGCAATGCCGGGCGTTCCGGTTGCGCGGGATGAATCCGGTGGTGGCCGGGTCGGTTCGGGTAGTGGGTATGCATCCCCAGGGCTACGGCCTGCAGCTTGTATTCAGCGACGGGCACCAGCGGGGGATTTATCCGTGGGAGTATCTGGCGGGAATCTAGCCGTAACGCGGAATGTCATGTTCGCACAATCATTGTAGGAGTGAGCTTGCTCGCGATTGCGATTTGAAATTCACCATCGTGGTGTCAAACCGACAGCGACCGCGAGCAAGCTCACTCCTACAGGTCAGGTGATGTCTCAGAAGCGCGCTTTATCGATCCATTCAAGCGAGGTGCGCCAGATGCAGATCCCCAGGAAGTACGCTGACATCGCCAGCCACACCCAGAGCACCACCGAGCCGTTATATGGGTGATTGAGCACCAGCAGGAAACTGCACAGGAACCAGATGCTGGTCACGGCAATGTTGATCGGCATGAAGCGACGCACGCGGAACGGGTGCAGGAATTTCATCCGGGTGACGGTCAGCAGCGCCAGGCAAATCACGGTGATGAACGTCAGCCACGGCGCCGGCGACAGGATGTAGACACACAATACGACAACGTTCCAGGCCGCGGGAAAACCCTGGAAATAGTTGTCCTTGCTCTTCATTTCCACGTTGCAGAAACAGAACAGCGACGACACCAGAATGATCGACACACTGAGCAACAAGGTGTAATCCGGCACCGGAATGTACCGATACATGAACAGCGCCGGGATGAACACGTAGGTGAGGTAGTCGATCACCAGGTCCAGTACCGAACCGTCGAAATTGGGGAGCACCGACTGCACATTGACCTTGCGCGCCAGCGACCCGTCCACGCCGTCCACGATCAGCGCGATGCCCAACCACAGCAGGCAGGCCTTGGGCTGGTTGTCGAGCAGGGCGATGGTGGCCAGGAAAGCGAGCACGACGCCGGTGGCCGTGAAGCCATGGGCGCCCCATGCCTTGAGCCAGGCGATGCGTTGAATTGGAATCATGGACGGTCCTTCAGAAGATATGGCCAACCTGACGGGCCCGTCGCATAAGGGTGCCGACAGACCTGGCCAGAGGTGCAACTATCGACAGGTTCATGAGCGATAAGGTTCACCACCAACTTCTACACGGTAGCAGGCGGCGCGGGCTTTGGTTGCCAAATTGTCACCTTGGTGTGCAGGTTTTTCCCGAGCGCAGGTGCCGTTGGTCGCCTGATCGGCAAAGGCGGCACTATGCTGGCCCCCGGGGCAAATCAATCTATGCACAATCCTCGGCCTATCAATCAGTTAGGCAAGGATCTGCATGCAAACTATCAAGGTTGTGTTGGTGTTCTGTGCGGTGGCCGGTACTTCATCCTTCACGTTTGCGCGGGACTTGAGCAAGAACGAACACGACCTTTGCAGTTGGGGCGCCGGGATTGCCGGCACGGCGCAGCAATACAAGTTGTCAGGGCTGACCCTGTACGGCGCGCGCAAGAAGCTTCAGGCCCGGCATTTTCCCCAGCAATGGATGCGCATGAGTGCGCTGGGCATCACCGAACAGACCTACGACAGCCCCTCGCGTATGCGCCCGGACAGCGTGCGGCAGGTGTATTACGAAGGGTGCACCCGCCACGAATTGGCCCGCCGATGACCGCCCCGTGGCAGCCGGGCTGCTACAAGAATGGGGTACATCAGCTAAGCCGCTGCATCAAATATGCCTCGCCCGTGACCCGAATCATCGGGTGCGGCGTGATCTGGCACGTCTTGATCACTGAAAAACCGTGTCGCTCATAAAACCGTCGAGCACCGGTGTTGGCGGCGTAATCGATCAGGCTCAATCCTTTAAGCCCCATGCTATCGGCGCGAAGTTGCGCACGTTCGAGAAACCCGAGGCCCAGGCCCTTGTTGCGCCAGCCCTCGTGCAAGGCCAGGCTTGAGATGTACAGCGTATCCGGCACCTCCATATCGGCATAAGGCGCCAACACCGGGTCGGTGACCGCTACAGGTTCAGGGTCCTCGCGCATGGCGTAGCTGTGCATCATGCCGATCACCAGCCCTTCGGATTCGGCAATCAGGCAATTCTGGAAGGAAAAATCCACGTCCTCACGGGCATAACGCCGGGCGCCGACGTCGAGCAATTCCTCACCTGGTTCGGCCAGTTGGCTCCAGATGTAATCGGAGGCACCTTCGGAAGTGATCTGAAACAGGCGGGCAATCTCCCGCGCGTCCCAACGTGTGGCCGGACGAAACTCGACAGTCATGGACAAGGCTCCAGTAGCAAACGGGGGCCTGTTATAGCGTGGAAATTCCAGGCGCCGCCAACGCCGGGCGAGGGCGGGTCGCAATCAGGCCAGCCGTCGTCGCTATGGGTCACAAGCGAGAGGTTTGCAGGCCGTGCGAACAATTACAGGTCGAATTCAGGCACGTCCGGGCTGCGTGTTGCGCCGACAATCAAGCTTCGTTCGACGTCCACAGGATCGAGGTCATGGCGCACGCGAAACGGCGGTTGCGGGAGGTCACGAAGGGGAAATTGCAGGTCGGATATGCACAACCGGATCCCGGCCGTGCATACGTAGGTGCACGCTTGCCCGCGACGGCGGTGTGGCAGGCATCATCGAGGTGTCAGGTGTAACGCCATCGCGGGCAAGCGCGCTCCTACGGGAAGCGGTGCGCAGATGACCTTGAGAACGCCCCCAACCCCGTAGCAGCACGGCTTGCCGGCGGGGGCGTCCTCAAGATCGTCCCGCGGGCAAGCCCGGCTGCTACGTAGAGGTCAGCCCATCAATGCGGAGCGCGGGGGATGGTCTTGAGCAAATCCGCCGGGCTGATGTGGCCCACCACCGGTGCGCTGCCCGGTTGCGGCGAGTGCAGGATGTGGCCTTTCATCTTGCCGATGATGTGCATCTCGCACGGCTTGCAATCGAACTTGAGGGTCAAGACTTCATCGCCATGCACCAGTTGCATCGGCGCAACCTTGGTGCGCACGCCGGTGACGCCCTTGGCCTGTTTCGGGCACAGGTTGAACGAGAAGCGCAGGCAGTGCTTGGTGATCATCACCGGCACTTCGCCCGGTTCCTCGTGGGCCTCGTAGGCGGCGTCGATCAACTGCACGCCATGGCGGTGATAGAAATCCCGCGCTTTCTGGTTGTACACGTTGGCCAGGAACGACAGGTGCGACTCAGGGTACACCGGCGGCGGGCTGGTCTCGGCCTTGCGGGAGCCACGCGGATGGGCCGCGACGCGGGCGGCCGTCAGCGCCTCGATCACCTCGCGGCGCAAGGCCTTGAGTTGCGAGTTCGGAATGAAGAACGCCTGCGGGGCGTCCAGCTTCACGTCAGTGGCGTGGTACTGGGTGGTGCCCAGTTGACCCAGCAGGTCGCGCAATTGCTCAAGGGCCTGTTCAGGCTTGTTGGCCGGACCAAAAGGGCCATCCAGGGCAACGCTGGCACTGATGCCTTCTTCACTGGTTGCCACCAGCTCAAGGCGCTCTTCGCGCAGGGTGGCCTGCCAGGTCAGACCGATACGGCGTTCGGCGGAGGTCTTGAGCAGCGCCTGTTGCCAGTTGTGGTCCAAGTTGCGGCTCAGTGGATGGTTCGGGCGCACCTTGTACAGGTCGGCCGGCATCTCGTTGGGCTCGACGCGATAGCGATAGCGTTTCTCGCCATCTTCCTCGAACTCGCCCTTGGCTTCGGCGATATTGGCGCGGAAACCCACGACTTCGCGCTTGATTTGCACATTGAGGCCGTCACCGTTGGACAGCGGCTCATGGGTCACCACGTGCAGGTCGCGCTTGCCGACTTTCTCCACCACACCCACCGGCAGGCCGGTGAAGGTCGGGGTGTCGAAGGCGCCGATGTCGATCTTGCGGTCGGTGACGAAGTAATCGGTGCTGCCACGGTGGAAAGTCTTTTCGGGGTCCGGCACGAAGAAATGCGCAGTACGGCCGCTGGAAGCGCGGGCCAGGTCCGGGCGGTCTTCGAGCACGTCGTCCAGGCGCTGGCGGTAGTAGGCCGTGATGTTCTTCACGTAGCCCATGTCCTTGTAACGCCCCTCGATCTTGAACGAGCGGACGCCGGCTTCCACCAGGGCGCGAATGTTGGCGCTCTGGTTGTTGTCCTTCATCGACAGCAGGTGTTTCTCGAACGCCACGACGCGGCCTTGATCGTCTTTCAACGTGTAGGGCAGGCGGCAGGCCTGGGAGCAGTCGCCACGGTTGGCGCTGCGGCCGGTCTGGGCGTGGGAAATGTTGCACTGACCGGAGAAGGCCACGCACAGCGCACCGTGGATGAAGAACTCGATGGCTGCATCGGTCTCGTCGGCGATGGCGCGGATTTCCTGCAGGTTCAGCTCACGGGCCAGCACCAGCTGGGAGAAGCCTGCCTGATCGAGGAACTTGGCCCGTTCCAGGGTGCGGATGTCGGTCTGGGTGCTGGCATGCAGCTCGATCGGCGGGATGTCCAGTTCCATGACGCCCAGGTCCTGGACGATCAGCGCGTCGACGCCTGCGTCGTACAACTGGTGGATCAGCTTGCGCGCCGGCTCCAGTTCGTTGTCGTGCAGGATGGTGTTGATCGTGGTGAATACCCGAGCATGGTAGCGACGGGCGAACTCCACCAGGTCGGCGATCTCGCTGACTTCGTTGGCAGCGTTATGGCGTGCGCCGAAGCTTGGGCCGCCGATGTAGATGGCGTCGGCGCCATGCAGGATGGCCTCGCGAGCAATGCTTACATCGCGCGCAGGGCTGAGCAATTCCAGGTGATGCTTGGGTAGGGACATGTTTTTTTAGTCAGGATCGTCACGGTCAAGCCGCGCATTGTACCGGCGAAATGCCTGGGGGGCATCCTTAGGCTGCCGGGTGGTGAGAAACGGCGACTTGCCGGCGAGGGTCTCAAGGACGCCATCGCGGGCAAGCGCGCTCCTACGGGATCGGGTGCATCCTCAAGATCGCCCCGCCGGCAAGCCGGACTGCTACGGGTGTGGGCTACCTCAACAGCGACGAACTGGATCAGCCCTTGGCCGCCATCGCCGTCACTTCCACGCGCATGCCTTCAACGGCCAGCGAAGCGACACCCACGGCGGCACGTACCGGCCATGGCTTGGCGAAGAAGCGTTTGTAGACCTCATTGAAAGCCGCGCGGTCGGCCATGTCGGTCAGGTAGATGGTCAGGTGCATGACCCGGTCCATCGAGCTGCCCGCTTTCTCCAGCGCCACTTTCAGCGCTTGCAGGGTGCATTCGCTCTGCAGCGTGATGTCGCCCAGTTCAAGGCTGCCATCGGCGCGGGTCGGAACCTGGGTCGAGACCAGAATGCCGCCGAAACCGGCCACATCGGAAGAAATGGAATCCGCATCGGGATCGGGAGTGAAGACGACGTTTTCGCTGGACATAGGCATCTCTTGCTTGAAGTGAGTCGATAAACCGCCGGCCATGATAAGGCACTGCGCCGCGCTTTCAACCTTGCCCGCTGCTCCCGAAGGCCGTTCGCCCGACATTTCAGTGGCTGGCCCGCAAAGCCAGTGAAATTAGCCAGCCTGTCATTCTGCCCGGTTGGGTGCGCGCTATGATCGACCCGTTCTGCCAGGATCATCGTCGGCATGGAGGTGTGTCATGGGCTTCACGATTTTTTACACGTTCGAAGGTAACGAGCGGGCGCTGGAATGTCACGACGACAACCTGTGCTCTCACGATGCGGTGTATTACGCCTTGATTCACTCAGGCGCCGAGATGGGCGCCAGCGGACGCGAGTGGCAGGGCAGTTACCATTCGATGGTCGAGGCTGCGGAGCGTTCCGGGGTCAGTCAGATTCGCTGGCACCGTTCGGCGGGGCAGTAGGCTCTCAGGCTCGCTGGACGGCGATCAAATCGCCGCCCGGCTCGACACCCGGCATGAGCCCTCAAGTCGCCCCATTGCAGAGCGACCCGGTGCGTAGCGCTTAACGGTAGCGTTCAAGCCAGTGCGCGTAGGGGGCGGGCAGGGTCCAGGAGGCTTTGTCCACGCCCAGTTCCTTGGCTGCGAAGTACGGCCAGTGCGGGTCCGCCAGGTGCGCGCGGCCGATGGACACCAGGTCCAGGTGACCGGACTTGATCGACTCCTCCGCCAGCTGCGGCGTGCCGAAACCCCAGGCCGAGGTGACCGGCAATCCGGCTTCGCGGCGGACGCGCTCGGCAATCGGCCCCATGAACGCCGGACCCCACGGAATGTTGGTTTCCGGAATGGTAAAGCCGACGCTGACGCTCAGCAGGTCCAGGCCGCCATCCTTGAAGCGGCGCGCCAGCTCGATGGACTCGGTGAGGGTCTGCTCGTCGCGACCGTCATATTCCAGCACGCCGAAACGCGCAGTCAGGGGCAGGTGCTCCGGCCACACTTCACGCACGGCGGCCAGGGTTTCCAGCAGGAAACGGCTGCGGTTGTCGAAGCTGCCGCCGTAGGCGTCGGTGCGCTGGTTGGAGTGTTCGGAGAAGAAGCTCTGGCCCAGGTAGCCATGGGCAAAGTGCAGTTCGATCCATTCGAAACCGGCGTCACGGGCGCGGCGGGCCGCGTCGGCGAAGTCCTGACGAACCCGGGCGATGTCTTCCAGGGTCATGGCCTGGGGCACCTTGGGCAGGCCTGCACCAAAGGCGATGGCCGAAGGGGCGATGGTCTGCCAGCCACGCGGGTCGGACTCGACGATATGGTCGTCGCCTTCCCAGGGGCGGTTGGCGCTGGCTTTACGGCCGGCGTGGGCGATCTGGATGCCCGGCACGGAACCTGCGGCCTTGATCGCCTTGACCACCGGCACGAATGCCTGGGCCTGCTCGTCATTCCAGATGCCGGCGCAGCCCGGAGTGATCCGGCCTTCCGGTGCCACGGCGGTGGCCTCCACCACCACCAGACCCGCGCCGCCACGGGCCATGCCGGCCAGGTGAACGTGATGCCAATCGTTGATCAGACCGTCTTCGGCCTTGTACTGGCACATCGGCGGAATGGCAATGCGATTGCGCAGGGTGACGTCTTTGAGCTTGAAGGGTTCGAACAGTGCCGACATGGTCGCCTCGAAAGGTGTGATTTACGATTGTTCGATAGTATTCGAACAATGGCTTTTTTAAAACCCCCTCGCTATCATGCCGACCCATGCGAGCCTACAAACACCCCGATCCCGAAAGCTTCGAACTCGAGCGCATTCTCTACGCGCTGAGCGATCCTGTTCGCCTGGAAATCGTTCGCCACCTGGCCGGCGTGGCCGAAGCCACTTGTGGCGAACTGGACGGCGGACGCCCCAAGTCCAGCGTTTCCCACCATTTCCGCGTGCTGCGCGATTCGGGGCTGGTGCATACCCGCAACGTCGGCACCACGCACATGAACTCGCTGCGGGGAGAGGAACTCGACGCCCGCTTTCCGGGGCTGTTGGCCGCGATTCTCGGGCAGTCCTGAATTCAGCCGGGAACCGTCTCGCTGCCAACGGCCATCGGCGCCGCATCCTTACCGGTCAGAATCACCCGGAAGATCTCCACCAGCGCCCGCAGGTTCACCCGGTGCCAGGCCGCCCACAGCGGCATGCTGAACGTCAGCCACGGCAATTCCCTGAACACCACACCCGGGTGCGCCGCCTGATCAAGACTCTTCTGGGTCATGGTGATTCCCAACCCGGCCGCCACCAACCCCAGCGCAGTGTAAGGCTCGGCGGCTTCCAGCCGAATCTGCGGGGTGAAGCCTGCACGAATGCAGGCGGCCACGAATTCGCCGTGCTGGTCCTTGCCCTGGCTGGATTTCACCCCGATCCAGTCCTCATCCTTCAAGTCCGCCGGGGTCAGGCGCTCCCTAGTCGCCAGCGGATGATTGGCCGGCAATGCCAGCAGCATCGGGTCCTCCAGCAACTGGCGGCAGAGCAGGTCCGGGTCGTCGTCCCGTGGCGGCTCGCTGACCAGCGCCACGTCCAGGCTGCGCTGGCGCAAGCCCTCAAGCTGATCGCCCGAACTCATCAGGTACAGCGCCACGTGCACGGCCGGGCGGTCGGCGCGCACGGTGCTCAACGCCTTGGGCAGGATGTTGGCGTGCATGGCGTGCTCGATGTAACCGATGCACAGGCCGCCTTCTTCGCCACGCCCCAGGCGCTTGCCCAGGGATTCCAGGCGGTTGGCGTGGGTCAGCAGGCTGCGGGCTTCGGTGAGAAAGGTGCGGCCATCGCTGGTCAGGCGGATACGCTGCTGGCTACGCTCGAACAGGTTCAGGCCCAGGCGTTCTTCCAGTTGGGCGATCTGCCGGCTCAAGGGCGACTGGGAAATGTGCAGGCGTTCGGCGGCGCGGCCAACGTGTTCCTCCTCGGCGGCGACGACGAAATAGCGCAGTTGGCGGAGATCGATCATGTGATGCTCGCTAGGTCTTAAGTCTGACTCATTATGTCTTGGACGGTCTTGAGGCGGCAATCTAGGATCTGCTCAACGGTCGCAACAGCGACCCCTCAACTGGAGATCAGAGCCATGAGCTTGAAAGACAAACTGCCAGGCGTCCTCGGATTCGGCACCGCACCGCTGGGCAACATGTTCCGCAACATCCCTGAAGCCGAGGCAGAAGCCACCGTCGATGCCGCCTGGAATGCCGGCGTGCGTTACTTCGACACCGCACCGTTCTACGGCGCAGGCCTTTCGGAAATCCGCCTGGGCGAGGCCCTGCACAAATACAAGCGCGATGAATACGTGCTCAGCACCAAGGTCGGCCGGGTGATCCTCGACGAACTGGACAACAGCGCCCGCGACCTGGGCGAGAAAAGCGGCGTGTTCGAACATGGCCTGCGCAACAAGATCGTCAACGACTACAGTGCCGACGCCACCTTGCGCTCCATCGAAGACAGCCTCAAGCGCTTGAAGACCGACCGTCTGGACATCGTCTGGATTCACGACATCGCCCAGGACTTCTACGGTGACCAGTGGCTGCAGTACTTCGAACAGGCGCGCACCGGGGCCTTCCGCGTGCTGGACCGCCTGCGTGACGAGGGCGTCATCAAGGCCTGGGGTCTTGGGGTGAACAAGGTCGAGCCCATCGAACTCACCCTTGGGCTGGACGAACCCAAGCCCGATGGTTTCCTGCTGGCCGGGCGTTATTCGCTGCTGGACCACGAACGCGCGTTGCAGCGCGTAATGGCCGAAGCGAAGGCCCGCAACACCGACATCGTGGTGGGCGGCCCGTACAGCTCGGGGATTCTGGCCGGTGGCGAGCATTTCGAGTACCAGAAGGCCAGCCCGCAGATCATCGAGAAGGTCGAGCACATCAAGCGCATCGCCCAGGCTCATGGGGTTGATATCAAGGCGGCGGCTCTGCAATTCTCGCTGGCCAACCCCGCCGTGGCGGCAGTCATTCCGGGCGCCAGCCGTCCGGGCCGGATTGCCGAGGATGTGGCCGCGCTCAATGCGGTGATTCCTGGCGCTTTCTGGACCGCACTGCGCGAAGCCGGGCTAATCTCGATCAACGCGCCGGTGCCGGCATAACCCTTGTTGCGATTTACCGGCCGCTGCTCGACGAACCGGCGGCCGGAACCCATCGATTCATTTCACTGGAGAACTCCAATGTCCCAAGCCTCAGCCTACATCGACATCCCGGCTTCACCCGACACCGTGTGGCAACTGATCGGTGGCTTCAATTCACTGCCTGACTGGCTGCCATTCATTCCAAAGAGCGAACTGAGCGAAGGCGGGCGGGTGCGCACCCTGGAGACTGCCGACGGCGAAGTCATCATCGAACGCCTGGAAGGTTTCGATAATTCGGCGCGCTGGTACAGCTACTCGATCACCCAGGCGCCGTTTGCGGTGACCGGCTATAAAGCAACTCTGGGCGTCGCGCCGCAAGCCGATCCAAAGGTTTCGCGAGTGACCTGGTCGGCGAACTTCACACCAGCCGGTATCAGCGAAGCCGAGGCGATTGCCCTGTTCGAAGGCATTTTCACTGGCGGCCTGGCAGCAATGCGCGCCAATTTCCCTGTGTAAACGGCCCGTACTTGAGAGCGGCTCGCGCTGCTCTCAAGGTTCGCAACGCCTTCAAGCTACCCACTGAACAGTTTCATCCGGCATCGATTGACAGCACGGCAATTCTGAATATGATGACCATCATCCAAAACGGCAAAGCGCCATTTTTCGAGGGTCATCGCATGAACATCAATGGATCAGTGGTTTTCGTTACCGGTGCAAGTCGTGGTCTGGGCCTGGCCTTTGCCAAGCTGGCAGTCGCCCAGGGAGCAGCGAAGGTATACGCCGGCATGCGCAACCCGGAAGGCTTCGATGTGCCAGGTATCATCCCGGTCAAGCTGGACGTGACCGATGACGCGACCATCAAGGCCGCAGCAGCGCAGTGTTCAGACACCACCTTGCTGGTCAACAACGCCGGCATCGCCAAGGTGATGGAGAGCGCGCTGGCCGAGAATATGATCGAGCTGTCCAAGGAGCTGATCGACACCAACGTGTACGGCCTGGTGCGGGTCAGCGCGGCGTTTGCGCCGATCCTCAAGCGCAACGGTGGCGGCGCGATCATCAACGTGCTGTCCAACATCACCTGGTTCAACGCGCCGATGCTGGCGGCCTACGGTGTATCCAAGGCTGCGGCCTGGGGTTTCACCAACGCATTGAGGGTTCAATTGCGCGCCGATCAGACCCAGGTGCTTGCGCTGCACGTCGGCTTCATCGACACCGATTTGGTCAAGGATTTCGATGTGCAGAAGACCAGCCCGCAGGACGTGGCTGCACGTACCTACGCGGCACTGGAAGCGGGCGAAGAAGAAGTGTCGGCCGACGAAGGCACCCGCCAGATCAAGGCCAGCCTGTCGTCGAGCGATGCGTTCTACTTCAACCCGGTCGGGTTCTGATACCCCGAGCAATTTTAGGGCAAGGTGTTGTGGGAGCGGGCTTGCCCGCGAAAGCGGTGGGTCAGCCGCTGTCAATGCGTCAGGTCCAGAGCATTCGCGGGCAAGCCCGCTCCCACGAAATGTGCGTTTGATCCATATGCGGCGGCGCATATGAGAACGCCCCCGCCGGCAAGCCGTGCTGCTACGGATTTGGGGTTGTTCTCAAGGGCGCGGTTACGCCAATCCCGTAGGAGCGCGCTTGCCCGCGACAGCGGTCTGTCATTCACCAATGAGGTGACTGGCCTGACGCTGTCGCGGGCAAGCGCGCTCCTACAGTCCACCGCCAGGATTACAGGGAAATCCTGGAATCAGACCAACCGGTCTATTCCTTGATGAACCTGTCAGTGGCAAACAAGGAATAGTCAGGCAGCACTTTCTCGATCTTGCCCTGATCCTTCAAGAACTCAGCCGTTTTCGCAATGTCCGCGACCGTGCCACCGCCCAGCAGCGCAGGGGATTGCTGTTCGGCTGCGGTAGGGAAGTGCGAGCCGTCGAGTAGTTCCGGCACATCCGCAGCGTTGGAGCCGGTGAAGCGGGCGATGGTCTTGACCGGTTCCGAATCCACCGTCCATTGCGATTTGTGCGCCGTGTAATCGGCAATCGCAGCCAGGCTGACCTTGGCAAAGCTGGCGACGACCTCAGGGTGTTTCTCGGCGAAATCCTTGCGCGCCACCCACACTTCGAACGTTGGCGAGCCCCATTGGGAGACCTGGCCTGCGTCGGTGAGGATCTTGCCGGTCTTGCGAATTTCCCCCAGGGCCGGGGACCAGGTAAACGCGCCGTCGATATCGCCGCGTTTCCAGGCGGCGGTGATCTGCAGCGGCGTCAGATTGAGAATGGTGACCTGCTTCTGATCGATGTTCCAGTGCTTGAGTGCGCCCAACAGGCTGTAGTGGGAGGTGGACACGAACGGCACGGCGATTTTCTTGCCGATCAGGTCTTCAGGCTTGTTGATCCCGCTGCCATTGCGCACCACCAGCGCTTCTGAACTCTGGATCTGCGAGGTCACGATAAACGCCACCAGTGGCAGGTTTTTCGAGGTGGCGGCCGCCAGCGGGCTGGAACCGAGATTGCCGATCTGCACGTCGCCCGA
This sequence comes from Pseudomonas sp. NPDC090203, assembly GCF_044746765.1. NCBI lineage: Bacteria > Pseudomonadati > Pseudomonadota > Gammaproteobacteria > Pseudomonadales > Pseudomonadaceae > Pseudomonas > Pseudomonas sp. NPDC090203. The sequence goes on along the minus strand of NZ_JBIVCV010000003.1, from coordinate 184,608 downwards.
GGCCATCGCAGCAACCACCGCCGGGCCCGCTTCGAATTGACGCCAGTTGATTTTCTGACCGATCGCCTTCTCATATTCGCCATCGGCTATGGCGCGTTTGACCGGGTCGATCCCGGTAATGTAACCGATGGTCAGGTCAGCGGCGTGGGCCGCCACCGACAGTGTGAACACACCCAGCGCCAATGTTGCTTTTGCCGTCCAGTGCTTGATCGTCATTTCTGTAGATGCCTTGGGTTCAGCGCGAATTCGAGGTTGATTCGCGACCTGAAACCAAGCATAAGGTTCTATTAAATTAGATTTAAATACCGTTTGGGAATTAGCTTAGGCTTTGAAATCAGCCCGCAGGTTGCCGGTGCGGGCGGCTGGAGTGGCCCGACACCGGCTTGCGGAGGAGGGAAGTCAGTCGCCGCCTTTCATGCGTCGAGCGATCAGGTAGATACCCAGGCCCGCCAAGGCGGTGGCTGCCCCGATGTACCCGGTGCTGGTCCAGCCCAGGCCCGCGCTGATGGCGATGCCGCCAAACAGCGGGCCCAGCGCGTTGGCCAGGTTGAATGCCGCATGGTTGGACGCCGCCGCAAGGCTTGGCGCTTCATGGGCGATGTCCATCAGGCGAATCTGCAATGGCGCTGCCAGCGCAACCATGGTGCCGACCAGACCGATCCCCAGCAGCACGCCCGGAAGCGAACTTGCCGCCAACGGGAAGAACAGCAGCACGGCCATCGACCACACCAGCAATACGCCGACCGCGCGGAACTGCATGCGGTCGAACAGCTTGCCGCCCACGATGTTGCCGATGATGCCGCCCACGCCAAACGCCGCCAGCCCGAACGGAATCCACTGCGGGGTCACGCGGGTGACTTCCAGCATGGTGGGCGCCAGGTAACTGAACACGCAGAACATCCCGGAGAAACCCACCGAACTGATACCCAGCGCCATCCACACCTGAGGCTTGGTGAACGCACGCAGCTCCTTGCGGGGATCGCTGCGCGGCTCGTCGTGGCGGTCAGGCACCAGGTGCCAGATCAGGGCGATGGTGGTGACGGCGATCACGCCCACCAGGCCGAACGCCGAGCGCCAGCCCATGAACTGCCCCAGGAAGGTGGCGATGGGGTTACCCAGCAGCATCGCCAGTGTCAGCCCCATCATCACCCGTGCCACAGCCCCGGCGCGCTGGTTGGACGGCACCATGCTGGAGGCGACCACCGCTGCGATGCCGAAATAGGCGCCGTGGGGCAGGCCGCTGATGAAACGGAACGCCACCAGTGAGGCGAAGGAGGGGGTGAACGCGGTGGCAATGTTGCCCAGCGCGTAGAGCACCATCAGCAGCATCAGCATGTTCTTGCGCAGCAACTTGGCGCCGAGGATGGCCAGCAGTGGCGCACCGACCATCACGCCCAGCGCGTAGGCGCTGATGGCATGGCCGACCTGGGGTTCGGTCAGGTGCAGGTTATTGGCGATGTCGGGCATCAGGCCCATGATGGCGAATTCGCCGGTACCGATGGCAAAGCTTCCCACTGCCATCGCCGCTTCCATTTTCGCTGCGGCGCGCCCCGGCAACACATGCCCGGGCGTTTGTTGGATGGACATGCGTCGCTCCGTTCAAGGGTTTCATAGAGAACCCACCATGCTAACCAACGGATGGCGCAAGCGTCTAGGACAACGGTCAGACGATTTCCGACGTAGCAGTCCGGCTTGCCGGCGGGAGCGATCTGAGGGAGTCCCCGCCGGCAAGCCGGACTGCTACGGGGCCTTGGGTGTACGCAAATCCCCCGAACGCCACAAATCCCGTAGCAGCCGGGCTTGCCCGCGGGAGCGATCTTGCGGACGCCCCCGCCGGCAAGCCGTGCTGCTACGGTTCGGTGGCGTAGGCTTAAACGGCGACCTTCAGCACCTGAGCCGGCGTTGTCCCTCGTCCACCCACCCCAGGTATCGCCGCCAGCAACTCGCGGGTGTACTCACTGGTCGGCCGCTCGAACACCTGCCTGAGCGCTCCCTGCTCGACGACCCGGCCCTGACGCAACACTAAAACCTGATCGGCCATCCGCGCCACCACCGCCAGGTCGTGGGAAACCAGGACATAGGCAATATTCGACTCGCGCTGCAACTCATCCAGCAGGTCCAGAATCTGCGCCTGCACCGACACATCCAGCGCACTCACAGGCTCATCGAGCAGCAGCACATCCGGATTCAACGCCAATGCCCGGGCAATCGCCACGCGCTGACGCTGTCCGCCCGAGAGTTCATGGGGCAGGCGATCAAGAAAGTGCACCGGCAACTGCACTCGGCCTATCAGCTCGACTGCGGCCTGTTCGAGCGCTGCGCCCTTCAACAACCCAAACGACACCAGCGGCTCGACAATGCAATCGAACACCGTAAACCGTGGATCCAGGGCCGAAAACGGATTCTGCTGCACCAGCTGTATCCGCCGGCGCAGAGGCCTAAAGGCTTTCCAACTCAACCCTGTGACATCCTGACCTTCGAACAACACCCGGCCTCGGGTCGGCTGTTCCAGCCCGAGGGCGATACGCAGCGTCGTGCTCTTCCCCGAACCGGACTCGCCGACAATCGCCAGGGTCTGGCCCGCAGACAGGTCAAAGCTCAGCCCCTCAAGGGCCGCAAACTGGCGGTCCCGGCCTTTTAGACCAGGCAGTTCAAATGTTTTGCCCACGCCTTGCAGACTCAGAATCGGCCGTGCGGACTTCGGGGCAAAGCGGCGCAGCGTGGTCGTCGAAAACGCAGGGGCGGCCGCCAGCAGCGCCCGGGTGTATGGATGTTGCGGCGTATCGAGGATCTGCCGTGGCGTGCCTTGCTCCACCAACTCGCCCTGTTTCATCACCAACAAGCGGTCGGCGCGGTCCGTGGCGACGCCCAGGTCGTGGGTGATAATCAGCAGGGAAATCCCGCGTTCGGCCACCAGGCGTTGCAGATGGTCGAGGATCTTGCGCTGCACCGTCACATCCAGCGCGCTGGTGGGCTCGTCCGCGATGATGAGCTGAGGGTTGCCGGCCATGGCAATGGCAATCAATACCCGTTGACGCATACCGCCTGACAGTTCATGGGGATACTGCCGGGCGCTCAGTACCGGGTTGTCCAGCCCCACCAGCCCCAACAATTCCACGACATCGGCATCGGCACTGCGATAACCCCGTCCGTTGGCCAGCTTCAGCGCCTCGCCGATCTGCTGGCCGACGCGCAGAGTCGGGTTGAGGCTGACCATCGGGTCCTGCGGCACCAGCCCGATGGTGCGCCCGCGAATCAGGCGTTTCTGGCGTTCACTGGCGTGGCGCATCTCAACATCGCCGACCCGCAGTTCGCCCTGATCGATAGAGGCAGCCACCGGCAACAACCCGAGCAGGGCGTTGGCGAGGGTCGATTTGCCCGACCCTGATTCCCCGACGATGGCCACGGTTTCACCGCGCTGCAAGGTAAAGGACAGGCCTTTTACCGCCTGAGTGACCAGGCCCTTGGAGCGATAGCTGACGGACAGATCGCGCACATCCAGCAAATGGGACTGGCTCATCGCTGATGCTCCTCGAATGTGCGGGCGATATGGTTGAGGCTGAACACCACGGCGACGACAAATGCGCCGGGCAGCAATGAAACCCAGGGCGCGGTCACCAGAAAGTGCCGACCATTGGCGATAAGCGTTCCCCATTCGGCCGCCGGAGGCGCGGCGCCAAAGCCCAGGAAGCTCAAGCCTGCGGTGGAGAGAATGGCGGCGCCGAAGTCCAGTGTTGCCAGCACCGCCACCGGGCTCCAGGCGTTGGGCAACACATGGCGCAGCAGGGTGCGCCGCCAACTGGCACCGCCCAGGCGCGCCGCTTCTACGTAGGGCAGCGTCTTGATGCGCAATACTTCGGCGCGGGTGGTGCGGGCGAAACCTGGAACGATGCCGACGCCCACCGCGATGGCGACCGGGACCGTGCCGAAGCCAATCGCGGTGACAATGGCCAGCGCCAGCAGCAGGCCGGGCAGGGCGAGTTTCACATCGATGACGCGCATGATCAGCGCGTCGAGACGCCCGCCAGCGAAACCTGCCAGCACACCCAGCCCAAGCCCGCCGCTCAGGGCGATGCCCACGGCGAGCAGCGCGGCTTGCACCGACAGGCTGGAACCGTAGATCACGCGGGTATACAGATCGCGCCCCAGTTCATCGGTGCCGAACCAGTGCAGCGTGCTCGGTCCCAGGAGTTTTTCACGGGGGGAGGTGGCATACGGATCAAAGCCACTGAGCCAGTGAGGCACAAGGGCTGCCGTCAATGCGAACAGCACCACGAATAGCGCCAGGCTGAAACCCGGTTTGCGCAACAGGGGTGTCCAGGCATCCAGCGCGCGGCGCAGGCGCGAACGCCGCCGCCAGGTCACCGGCGCAGCGCCTGAGAAAGAAGGGATATCCGTCGCCATGATTCAGGCCACCTTGGGTGAATGAGTGATACGCGGATCGAGCCAGGGGTACAGCAGATCGACGATCAGGTTGATGACCACAAACGCCGTCGCCGACACCGCGACAATCGCCAGCACCACCGGGATGTCCTGACGCAGCACAGCTTCCTGAGCCAGGCGGCCCACGCCGTTACGCGAGAAGATGGTCTCGACCAGCACCGCGCCCGAGACGGTGTTGCCGACTTGCAGGCCCACCAGCGTCAGAATCGGCAGTGCCGCGTTGCGCAAGCCGTGACGGGCCTGCACCTGGGCCCGGCTGAGGCCCTTGGCAAAGGCGGTCTGGATGTACGGCTCCTGCCAGACGCTTTGAAAACCCCGTTGCAGCACTTGCGCGTAAACGGCAGCACTGGGAATCGCCAGGGTGATCGCCGGCAGCACCAGGCTTTCGAAGCCCTTGCTGCCGGTGGCTGGAAACCAGCCAAGGCCAAAGGCGAACACCTGAATCAGCAGCAGCCCCATCCAGAACACCGGGATCGAAAACCCGAATGAGGGCACCCGGGTCAGCGCCACCTTCAATGGCCGCCATTGCACGTAGGCCGTCAGGTAGGCCAGCCCCACGCCGCCCACCAGCGACAGGACGATGGCCAACCCGGCCAGCGAGAGGGTTTGCGGCAGGCGCTCGGCGAGCAGATCCACAACCGGGCGATTCAACGACAGCGACTGCCCCAGATCGCCGTGCAGCGCCCGGCCGAGCAGATCGAAATACTGCGCGATCAGGCCCTTGTCCAGCCCGTAGTAGGCCCGCGCCTTGGCCAGGTCCGCAGGCGACAAGGCATCGGCTTCCATGCCCGATGCGCTGAGCATGATCGACAGGGTGTCGCCGGGCAGCAGGTACAGGATGAAATAGGTCACGGTGTAGGCGCCCCATAACACCAGCAGCGCCTGGCCCACACGGCGAATCAGGTAGCCGGTCATGGTTTGCCGACCTCGATGTCGCTGAGGAAGGCAAAGCCCTCGGCGGTCCAGCGGAAGTCCTTGACCCTGGGCGATGTTGCCGCCTGCCAGACCCGCTCATAGATCGGGAACGCCGAGGCTTCGTCGGCCAGCAGGTCCTGCAATTTACCGTAGGCCTGCTCGCGCTGGGCGCTCTGTGTCGCGGTAATGCCGGCATCGAACAGCGCCTGGGCGGTCTCCAGGGTGTGGGGCTCGTAGGTATTGGTGGCCAGGGTCGCGCTGTTGGCCGAGCGCGGATCGAGGATGGTCTGCAGGATGATCGGATCGGCGCGGGTCATGTAGGTGGAGGTCAGGTCGTAGTTGCCTTGGGAATTGCCGGCCACCCATTCGGCGCGAGTCAGCACGTTGATCTTGAGCTCGATGCCTACCTTGCGCAGTTGATCCTGAATCAACACGTCGCCAGCGGTTTCGGCGGGCGTCAGGTTGTAGCGGATGCTCAGGCGCTTGCCGTCCTTGTAGCGATAGCCGTCGGCCTGCTTCCGCCAGCCTGCCTGGTCCAGCAGGGTTTCGGCGCCCTGGGGGTCATAGGCCAGCTTGTCGGTTTGCGCCTTGAAATACGGCGTGGTGACGTCGTAAATCCCGCTCACCACCGGGAAGTCGGCGTTATAGATGGTGTGCGCGTAGGACACCCGGTCGATGGACTTCTGCAACGCCAGACGCACCTGCCGATCGGCCAGCACCCGCGCATTGCGCGTGTTGGGGTACAGGTTCAACGCAGGGCCTGGCAAGGAGCGGCTTTGCAGCGTGGCGCCCTTGGACTGGAACAGCCTGGAGTCCACTTCGGAAAACGGATTGCGCGGCCAGAGGATGTCGGTCTTGCCTTGCAGGAACAGGCCATTGCGCACGCTTTCTTCGGGCACATAGCTGATGTCCACCACATCGACGTGGGCAGCGCCCTTGTTTTTCACGTTGGCCGAGGCCCAGGCGTAATCGGCACGCTTGACCAGCCGTGCGCCGACTTCAGGGGTGTAGTGATCGAGGGTGAAGGGCCCGGTGCCAATGATCTTGCCCAGCGAACGCTCCTTGGCGGTCAGCTTGTACGACGCCGGGGCCAGAATCGCCAGGTTGGTGGTAGAGGTGGCCTGGAGAAAGCCTGCGTTCGGACGCGACAGCACCAGGCGCACGGTGAAATCATCGATGACCTCGGCATGGTCGTAACCGGCCAGATAGGTCGCGCCGAAGGTCGCTGGCAGCTCCCTTGCAAATGCCCTGTTGCTGTCGAATGCGGTCTTCACTGCCTGTGCATCGAAGCGTTCGCCATTGCTGAAAGTGACGTCCTTGCGCAGGTGGAAGGTGTAGCCGAGGGCGTCGTCACTGACCTCCCAGCTACTTGCCAGCCAGGGGATGATCTTGCCGCTGGTTGGGTCCTGGTCGGTCAGGGACTCGGCGACGTTGCGCAGCAGGACGCGATGCTCCAGCCAGTACACCTGGAACGGATCGACACTCACCAGCGTGGTGTTGTCGCCAAAGAAGGTGATGTTCAGGGTCTTGCCGGTGGTCTGTTCATTGGAAGCCGAGCACGCGGCCAGGCCCAGCGCCAGGGCGCACGAAGCCAGCAGCGCCCGGGTAATTCGCGGTGCATTCATGGTGGCTTACTCCTGATAGTCCAGACCTTCACGATTGAGCTGGCGGATCAACGCATCCCAGTGGCGTTGAATGCCTTCGCCCTTGCCATCGGAATAGCGTTTTGACTGCTCATGGACCTTGGCGATGGCCGCCGGCGAGGCATGCTGCAGGGCGTCATTGCCGCCGGCCTGTGCCGCGATCTGGATGTTGCAGGCGCGCTCCAGGCCGTGCAGTTCGCGAAAGGCGTGCTCCACGCTGATGCCACCGGTCAGCAGACCATGGTTGCGCAGGATCAGGATGTTGCTGTCGCCCAGATTCGCCACCAGCCGCGATTGCTCGTCCAGATCCAGCGCCACGCCTTCATAGCTGTGATAAACCACCCGGCTGTAGAAGCCCAGCGCATGCTGGGAGATGGGCAGAAGGCCCTCACGCTGGGCCGACACCGCCGCCCCATCGCGGGTGTGGGTGTGCAGCACGGCGTGAAGGTCGGGGCGTGCGCGGTGAATCGCGCTATGGATGACGTAGCCGGCCTGGTTGATGCCAAGCCCCAGCGGGTCGTCGATGATGGTGCCGTCAACGTCCACTTTCACCAGGTTGGAAGCGGTGATCTCATCGAACAGCAAGCCGAAGGCGTTGATCAGGAAGTGCTCGTCTGGCCCCGGCACCCGCGCCGAAAAGTGGGTGTAGATATGGTCGGTCCAGCGAAACAGCGCGGCCAGCCGGTAAGCGGCGGCGAGCTTGACGCGTACTTCCCATTCCTCGGGGCTGACACGTTGGCGGACGGTGTTCTGGCTGGCGTTCAAAACAGATACGGAACTCATGGGTGTTCTCCTGAAAAAGTCAGTAACCGCGCTGCACGTCGACCAGATTGCTCAACGGCAGCTGGGCGCGATAGCGGGTGAAGTTGTCGATGAAGCGGTCCAGAAGCCCCTGGGGGCCTTCTTCGGAAATGGCCGAGGTGTGTGGCGAAATGAATACCCGGGGATGGCTGTACAACGGGTGACCGGCGGGCAGGGGTTCGGGATCGGTGACGTCCAGGCTGGCGCGGCCCAGGGTTCCGGCGTCCAGTGCGTCCAGCAGCGCCTCGTGATCCAGCAGGCCGCCACGGGCGATGTTGACCAGGTGCAAGCCGAGTTTTGCATGGGCCAGCTCGGCGTGGCCGATCATCCCGCGAGTGCCTGCCGTCAACGGCGCAGCGAGCACCACGTGATCGGATTGCGCGAACAACTGCTCGAGCGACTGCGCCTGCTCGACACCCGCCACCGGCTCGATGGCCTGTCCGGGCCTGCCGACCGCCAGCACCCGCATGCCCAGCGCCGCGGCCTTGCGTGCCAGACTCTGGCCGATATGGCCGAAGCCGACGATGCCCAGCGTCCTGCCACTCACAGGCGCCAACGGCGTGAGTTGCCAGTGGGCGTCCTTGACCCACAACCCCGGCAGTTGCTTGGCGGCCGCGAATATCAGCGCCAGGGCGAACTCGGCCACCTGGTCGGCATTCGAGCCCTTGCCGCTGGTCACCGGCACACCTTGAAACAGCCAGTGGGGAAAGAAGTCGATCCCGGATGACGACAACTGCACCCAGCGCAGGGACCAGGGCCAGCCCACTGGCGCGGTGAGGATTTCTTTCACGTTGATCGGCCGGATGAGCAGCACATCGGCCTGGGCGGGCACTTCAAGAGAGCCCGGCGCAAGATCGATCACCTCATGCTGCGGCAGGCGGCTGCGCAGGTAGGCATTGGCGGCGGCGTCCAGTTGGCTGGCGATAATCGAAGTGCTCATGCAGTCTCCTGAAGCAAAGCGTTGCGGCCGACCTGGGCGAAGACCACATCGTCCTGCGGGGTATGAATGCGACTGCACAGCACGTCGCGGTAATGGCGTTCCAGAGGGTTGTGCCGGGACAGGCCGGGATTGCCCGCAGCGGCGATCGCCAGTTCCACGGCGCGGATGGCGTTGGCACAGACCGCCTGTTTGATCTGCGGGGCTGCCGCAGGGTCGGTATGGCCCAGGACTGCGGCATCCAGCACGCTCTTGTTGGTGAACAGCAGGGTGTCGATTTCGCCAGTCACCCCTTGAAAACGCGGCAGGCTGGCCAGCGCTGTGCCCAGGTTGGAGGGGATGCGGGTCTGCAGGAAGGACACCCACCAGTCCCGTGCCGCCCGGGCCACGCCGTCGTACAGGGCCGACAGCAAGACGGCCATCCACAGCAGGCCTTCGTCGTCCAGCGCAGGCGCAGGTTCGCTGGCGGGGCTTGCGCTGACTGCGTGATCGAGCGGGATCAGCGCGTCCTCGAAATCCACCCGATGACTGCAAGTGGCACGCATGCCCAGATGGTCCCAATCCTCGACAATGCGCACGCCCGGCGTGTTTTTGTGCACCAGATAGCCGCCGACCAAGGGGTCCGGATCATCGCTGCGGGCCCAGACCAGATACCAGGTCAGGCCGACGCTGCCGGTGGAGTAGATCTTGCTCCCCGACAGGCGCCAGCCCTCAGGCGTTCGCCGCGCGACGGTGGCCGGAAGACCGCCTCGGGAAGGCGAGCCCAGTTCCGGCTCGACGCGGAAAGTGTTGAACAGCGCGCCGTGTTCTACAGCGTCGCGGGCTACCTGAATGCGCAAGTGTTCAGGCCAGCGCGGGTCCTTGTGCAGGCGGCCGTGCTGCAGGTACTGCATGACCAGGATCAGCGCGGTGGAAGGACAACCCTTGCCGACGGCGGCGATCACACGGCGCGCGGTATCGAGATCCGCACCACCGCCGCCCAGATGTGTGGGCACGGTCAGGGCCAGCAGGCCGTGGCGGTGCAGCAGTTTGAAATTGTCGGTGGGGAACGCACCGCTGCGGTCCGAGCGCTCGGCGCTGGCAGCCAGTGCCTGGGTCAACTCGGCCAGGGTGCCATCGGAAGGTGGGTGGCTCATGGGGCGTCATCCTTGGAAATCGGTTTGAACAGGTTCGGTCGGTGAGGCGACGTCGAACGTGATCAGAACTTATTCGTATGGATGAGCGGTGTAAAAGGCCTGTTGGCTATAAGCTAATATTTATAAATTGCATTTAGCTAGGGTTTATTATGCTGTTCGTGGATATTTTGATGTGTGTGGCACCCTCAAGCCGCTGACGCCGGCAAGCCGGACTGCTACGTAATTCGGCGGTGTTCTGGTGATTGCGCCCGGACACTTGACCCCGTAGCAGTCCGGCTTGCCGGCGAGGCGGCCTCAAGATCGCTCCCGCCGGCAAGCCGTGCTGCTACGTAGGTCTGCGGTGCTCAGGCGATCTACGTTCGACCACTTGACCCCGTAGCAGCACGGCTTGCCGGCGGGGGCGTCCTTGAATCCGCCACACAACTACTGGCCGGCCACATCACCACCATGGGCCGCCGCCAGTTTCTGCGCATGGGCCAGGTGCTCCTTGAGCTTGGGCAGGGTCTGGGCGGCGAACGCTTTCAACTGCGGATCCTTGCCATCAGCGGCTTCCTTCTCGAATAGCGCAACCGCCGCTTCATGGGCCTTGACCTGATTGTTGGCGTACGCCTGATCGAACGACTTGGCGCTGCGCAGCTCCAGAATCATGGTCTTGATCTTGTCCATGACCTCCGGATAACTGGACACCTCAAGCTTCTGCGCCTGGGCAATGGTTTTCAGTTTCTCGTTGGCAGCGGTGTGATCGGTGACCATCATCTGCGCAAAGGCTTTCACGTCTGCGCTGACCGCTTTTTCCTGAGCGAGCTTCCCGGCTTCGATTTCGGCGACGCCCTTGGCGGACGCATCGTCCACGAAGCCATCGGGATCCTGGGCGGCAAATGCGCCTTGGCAACCGAATGCGAGGGCGAGTGTCAGCGCGCTGATCTGTAAGTACCTGGCCATGTCGAATCTTCCTTCTTGTTTGAGGGGCGCTGTCCTTCAGGGACATCGTAATGAGTCGACTGGCCTGCAAGGCCGAACGTTCAGCCTTTCAGCTGTCCGGCGTCGGCGCCCGTGGCACCGACCCACGAACTCCAGACAAAACACGCAAGAAAAAGACCGATCGCGCAGCCAATTTCCGCCTGCATCGTTTTGTCACAATCAGGTCCCGACAGACGCAGATAGTAGCCAGCCCAACCTGTATTCAAGGAGGCTACACAGTGTTTCCCCGCATCTTGCCGACGCTCTCTGTCCTGACCCTTTCCATCAGCGCTGCCCACGCCGCCGACACTCTGGATACGCCACGCCTGGCCGGCATGGACAATTTCCGTGATGTCGCAGGCACCACCACGGCCTACAGCACCGCATTGGACGGGACCATGCGCGCCGGTGTGTTCTACCGCTCCAACGCGCTGACACCGACAGCTTCCGACCTTGCCACCCTCAACGGCCTGGGCATCAGCGCGGTGTACGATCTGCGCACCGCCAGCGAGATCGCCGCGACGCCCGACACGCTGCCAGCCGGCGCCACTTACACCAACATCGACATCATCGGCAGCGGCGTGTCGGGGGCGAATGCCACCAATATCTCAGTCAGCAGCGCGGCGGAGGCGGTGGCCATGATGCAGCAGGCCAACCGCAGCTTTGTCAGCGACTCCGGCATGCGCAGCCAGTTCTCGGTGCTGTTCAACGACCTGGCGGGTGTCGACGGCGCGGCGTTGTTCCACTGCACCGCCGGCAAGGACCGCACCGGCTGGACCGCCGCCGTGCTGTTGAGCATCGCCGGAGTGGACAGCGGCACCATCATGAGCGACTACCTGGCGACCAACCAGTACACCGCTGCGCGAATCGCCGCGACACTGGCCGCGATGCCTGCGAGCATGGCGGCGATCTACGGACCGTTGCTCACTGTCGATGCCAGCTACCTGCAAGCCGGCCTCGATGAAGTGACCGCCGAATACGGCTCCATGGACAACTACCTCAAGCAGGGCCTCGGGCTGTCTCAGGAAACCATCTACGTGCTGCGGGCCAAGATGGTCTATTACAACAGCCTTCCCGGACAGGCCGAGTTTCTGGGCAACGATGCCGCCGGCGCCCGTTTGCTGCAGCAGTTGCAGAACAGCAGCCTCTCGGGAAACTACAGCGCCTACAACTTCTACCTGCAATCGGCGCTGGACGCCGGGAGCCTGGGTGGCGTGCAGTCCACCGTCGGGGGCCAGGTGCATGCCGATGCCGCCAGCTACCTGTTGCGCCAACCCGGCGTGGTGGGCCAGGCCACGGCCGCCTACACCAGCGGCGTGGGGCTGAAAGAAGGGCAGAGCCGGGTATGGGCCACTGGCCTTGCAGGCTATCTGGGGACCGACGGTTCTAGCCGCGCTGCCAGCAGCAACGAGCACACTCAAGGCACGCTGTTCGGCATCAGCCAGCGCTTCTCCGAGCAGTTGAGCGGCTATGCCGCCTTTGGCTACAGCCGGGGCACTGTCGGCGGTGCGGGAGGCGAAGTGGACACCGACCTGACCCTGGGCACCCTCGGCGGGCGTTTCGCACCGGACGGGCTGGAACGCGGGCTGTTCCTGGCGGCGGACCTCAGCGCCGGGTACGTGGACTATCACAGCAAGCGTGAGATCGGTGGCGGCCTGGGGGATGCCAAGGGCGAAACCCACGGCAACCTGGCCAGCGCAGGACTGGCCCTGGGTTACCGCCTGCCGATGAACAGCATCACCCTGGAACCGAGCCTGGGCGTGCGCGCCACGCGCCTGGACCTTTCAGGGTTTCAGGAGAAGGGCAGCGAACTGGCATTGCAGGTCGATGGCACACAACAGACCCGGCGCAGCGCGTTTGGCAACGTCAAGGCGACCTTCGCACCCATCGGCCAGAGTGGCGGCTGGCAACTGGTGCCTGGGGTCGAGCTGGGCTACGAACACGTACTGGGTGACCACAAGACCGAGAGCGATGCAGGCCTGCTGGGGCTGAGCGTCCAGCAGCAGGCGGCCTACGCCAGCCGCGACCAGTTCAATGGCGCGGTGAACATGATGGCGACCCTGGGCGCGTTCAGCATCGGTGCCGAGGCCGGGGCGATCGGAGGCGGCGACAGCCACGGTTTCAGCGGCAGCCTCAAGGCCAGTTATCAATTCTAAGGCGCCGCTTGTAGCGTCAACGTCGGTGCAGCCCCAGCTTCACGTCCTGGGGCTTCACGCCGTAGGCGCTTTGAAAGTACTGGCTGAAGCGGCCGGCATTGGAAAAGCCGAGACTCAAGGCCACCTCACGCACCGAGGAACACGGCTCGCCTTGCAGCAACCGCCAGGCGTGCTCAAGGCGCACCTGACGCTGGTATTCCACGATGGAGGTGCCAGCAAAACGGCGAAAACCCTCTTGCAGGGCGCGAAGGCTGACATGGCTCAGAGCCGCGAGCTGCGTGCCGCTGACCATGGACTGCGGGTGTTGCCGAAGATAATCCATGGCCAGTTTCACGTGCCGGGGTGCAAGGCCCGGGGCAGGGCGGTGCAGCGCCTCGCTGTAGGAGTGTGGCCATACCTGAAGCACCGCATCGATGAGCATTTCCTGAAGGCGCTCAGGCATCAGGCCGCGAGCGTTGATTAGCGAGTCGGCCTCGACGCTGGTGGCAAATTTCACCAGCGCCTTGAGCCCGTCGAAGGCGGCGTCGTGCAGATCGACACTGCACTGAAATCTGAGCGGTTTAACCGCAGGCTTGCCCACCAGCAAGGCCAGACGCTCGACAAACAGCCCCCGACGCACGGAAAAGCCGTACTGGCTGTGCCCCTCGACCATTCTCACCGAGCGCATCTCGCATTTCTCCACCGCGAGGCCCACTGAAGTGTTGCCAATGGCTTGGTCCGCAAGGTCGACGATCACCTGGCCCGCCGTGGGCAGAATGAAGCTGATCTCGTCGTCCATGTCCGGTGTTTCGAAGGCGAAGTCACCGCCGTAACTCATCTGCCTGAAGCTCGTGCCCTCATAGCGGCCGTACACGCCGGATATGCGAATCGGCATCTGCGGGGTGGGGAAATGGGAATACAGGTTGCCGAACGCATGGGTGAACAACGCGCCGAAATCATCGGAGTTCATGTCATCGGAGCGGATCACGATTTGCTGGCGCAGCGCGGCAGAGGTCATTGTCTGTCTGTACCAAAGTGGAGGGCAGCCCGAGGGCGATGGCACGCTAGCAATCCTGTGTGACGTGATTGTTACATGTGTACAAAGTCGAGCTGCCGAGAAGAACTCAACCCTGCTTCATGAAAAAATCGTAGCGCTGCGATAATTTCTGCAATATGCTTTCGACATATTTCGCAGCGCTGCGAATTTGCACGAATCATCAAGAGCATAACGGGCGCTGTTCCTATAAAGACAACAAGGAGACACGCCATGTCCGCAGGAAAACTGCACACCACGTTCGCCAGCCAACTGGGCGGCCCCAAGGCACCGATTGGCACCTGGCTGATGTCTGCCTCGGCCAGCACCGCCGAAGCGCTGGGCTATGCCGGGTTCGACTGGCTGCTGGTGGACATGGAGCACGTGCCGATTGAATACCGTGATCTGTGGCAGCTGCTCCAGGCTGTGCAATGCACCGGCGCCCAGCCGATCGTGCGCCTGGCTGCCAATGATCCGGTGCTGCTCAAGCGTGCGCTGGACCTGGGTTCGTTCAACGTGATGGTGCCGTTCGTGGAGAACGCCGAGCAGGCCCGGGCCGCCGTCAACGCCGTGAAATACCCGCCATTCGGCACTCGTGGTTTTGCCGCCGTGCACCGCGCCAGCCGCTACGGCACCTGGGCCAACTACGGCAACGAAGCCAACGACGCCGTGACCTGCATCCTGCAGATCGAAACCCCGAATGCACTGAACAATCTGGAAGAGATCGCCGCTGTTCCAGGCGTTGACGCGCTGTTCCTCGGCCCTGGCGATCTCTCGGCGGCGTGCGGCCACATCGGCAATCCGGGCCACCCGGAGATTCAGGCGATGATCAGCGACGCCATCGTGCGGGCGAAGAAAATCGGCATGCCGATGGGCATCGTCGGCGGCACCCCGCAACTGGTGCAGAGCTATCTGGAACAAGGCTATGCGTTCGCCGCGGTGGCCTCGGACATGGCGATGATGATGAACAAGGCCAACGAATTCCTGAAGGCGCTCAAGGCCAATCAGGCCCCGACAGCCGTCGCGACGCCTTACTGACCCGGCAGGCCGACGACCAATGATGAGTGTCAGCGCGCATCTGGGCTTTCTGTTCTGCGTCGCGGTGGCGACCTTCGCCCAGAACACCACCGGCTTTGCCTTCGGCCTGTTGCTGCTGGGGCTGACCGGCCTGTTGCAACTGGCCCCGGTTGAAACCGTGGCCAACGTCAGCTCGGTGCTGACCCTGGTCAATGCCTTCGTGATGTTGCGCCGCCGCCCGGACCTGGCGCCGAAACTGCTGGCGCTGATTCTGCTGTGCAGCCTGCTGGGCGTGGCTGCCGGGGTGGAATTGCTGGGGCTGCTCGGCACCCATGAGCGCGATCTGCTCCAACTGCTGCTGGGCTCGACCATCGTGCTGTGCAGTTTCCTGCTGGTGGTGCGCTCGCGCCATCTGCAGCGTCTGTCGGGCTGGACCAGCTTTTCCTGTTTCGCCGGGTTGTCCGGCGTAATGGGTGGGCTGTTTTCCAGTGCCGGGCCGCCCTTGGTCTATCAACTCTACCGCCAGCCGCTGCCGACCAACGTGATACGCGACACCCTGATCGTGGTGTTTGCCGTCAACGCGCTCATGCGTCTGATCCTGCTGACCAGCACCGGGCGATTCGACCTGCAATCGGGCTACCTGGCGCTGGAAGCTGTGCCGGTGGTGTTCGCGCTGACTTGGTACATGCGCCGTCGTCCGCCGGCCATCGCCCCGAAAACCTTGAAGTACGGTGTATTCGCCTTGCTGTTGCTGGCCGGCGCGAGCCTGGTGGGGCAAGCGTTGCTGGCCCTTTAGCCATTGCGCCCGAACCGTTGAAAACAGCCTTTTGAATCAATCAGTGGAAGCTAACTTCATGTCCGAAAAAATCAAGAAACTGGAAGAGCTGCGCAGCCAGCGTTGGTTCGCCCCGGACACCATCCGTGCGTTCGCCCATCGCCAGCGCCTGCAACAGATCGGGTTGCGCCGCGAGGAGTTCATGGGCAAGCCGGTGATCGCCATCCTCAACACCTGGAGCGAAATGTCGCCCTGCCATTCGCATCTGCGTGAGCGCGCCGAAGCGGTCAAGCGCGGCGTGTGGGCCGCGGGCGGCTTTCCGGTGGAACTGCCGGTGCAATCGGTGGGCGAGGTGATGGTAAAACCCACCACCATGCTGTACCGCAACCTGCTGGCGATGGAGGCCGAGGAACTGCTGCGCTCGCTGCCCATCGACGGCGCGGTCTTGCTCGGCGGTTGCGACAAGTCCACCCCGGGGCTGTTGATGGGTGCCCTGAGCATGGATCTGCCGATCCTCTATTGCCCGGCAGGCCCGATGTCCAACGGCAAGTGGCGCGGGGTGAAAACCGGCGCCGGGACGCACACCAAGAAGTATTGGGACGAGCGCCGCCTGGGCCTGATCGACACCGTGGCCTGGGAAGAGCTGGAAGGGGCGATGACCCGTTCCATCGGCACCTGCAACACCGTGGGCACGGCGTCCACCATGACCAGCATCGCCGACGCCATCGGGTTTACGCTGCCAGGCGCTTCGAGCATTCCGGCCGCCGATGCCGCGCACCCGCGCATGGCCTCTCAGTGCGGCGAAACCATCGTCGACCTGGTGTGGCGTGATCGTCGCCCGTCCACCTGGTTGACGCCGGCGCACTTCGCCAATGGCGTCGCGGTGTACATGGCCATGGGCGGCTCGACCAACGCGGCGATTCACCTGATCGCCGTCGCCCGCCGCGCTGGCATCGACCTGACGCTGGACCAACTGGCTGAAACGGCGGCGAAGATTCCGGTGCTGTTGAATCTGTTCCCGTCCGGCAACGCGCTGATGGAGGACTACCACTTCGCCGGTGGCCTGCGCGCCCTGATGCGGGAAATCACGCCGTTCCTGTCCCTGGATTGCGCCGGTGCCACCGGGCAGACCTGGGACAGCCTGCTGGCCGACGCCAAGTGCTACGACAGCGACATCATTCGCAGCCTCGACAACCCGGTGGTCGGGCTGGACCAGGGCTCCACCCTCGCTTTGCTGCGCGGCAACCTGTGCCCCGATGGCGCGGTGATGAAGTCGTCCGCCGCCAACCCCAGCCTGCGCAAGCATTCAGGCCCCGCGCTGGTGTTCGACGATCACGAAACCCTGAGCCGGATGATCGACGACCCGGCGCTGGAGATCACCGCAGACACCGTGTTGGTCCTGCGCAACGCCGGCCCCGTGGGCGCGCCGGGCATGCCGGAGTGGGGCAACCTGCCAATCCCGAAAAAGCTGCTGGAGGCTGGCGTGCGCGACATGCTGCGCATTTCCGACTCGCGCATGAGCGGCACCCACTACGGCAGCTGCGTCCTGCATGTGGCCCCGGAAGCCGCCGTGGGCGGGCCGCTGTGCCTGGTGCGCACCGGCGACATCATCGACCTGGACATCGCCGCCGGCACCCTGAACATGCGCGTCAGTGATGACGAACTGGCTCGCCGTCGCGCAGAACACGTCCCGGTCCACCGCCAGTACGGGCGTTCGTTCGCCGCGCTCTATCAACAGCATGTGACCCAGGCCAACGAGGGCTGCGACTTCGACTTCCTGCAAGCCGGGGAAGTGGTGCCCGAGCCGCCGATTCACTGATGCCGCCGATTTTTCTGACCTTCACGGGAGTTCGCTTTTCATGATCCATCTCAAGGATTCATCGTTGTTCCGGCAACAGGCCTACATCGACGGCAAGTGGGTCGGTGCCGACAACGGCCAGACCTTCGATGTCACCAACCCGGCCACCGGCGAGGTCATCGCCAGCGTGCCGCAAATGGGCGAAGCCGAAGCCGAACGCGCGGTGGTCGCGGCGCACAGGGCGTTCAAGCAATGGAAACGCAAGACCGCCAAGGAGCGTGCCGAACTGCTGCAACGCTGGTACGCGCTGATGCAGGAGAACCTGGATGACCTGGCGCAGATCCTCACCGCCGAGCAGGGCAAGCCCCTGGCCGAGGCCCGGGGCGAACTGGCCAATGGCACCTCGTTTGTGCAGTGGTTCGCCGAGGAAGCCAAGCGCATCTACGGCGACACCATCCCGCAGCCCTCGGCCGACAAACGCATCCTGGTGACCAAGGAGCCGATCGGCGTGGCCGCAGCGATCACGCCGTGGAACTTCCCCCACGCGATGATCACCCGCAAGGTCGCGCCGGCCCTGGCGGCAGGCTGTGCGATGGTGTTGCGCCCTGCGAGCCAGACGCCTCTGTCAGCCTTGGCCCTGGCCGTGCTGGCTGAACGCGCAGGCATTCCGGCCGGGGTGTTCAGCGTGGTCACCGGCAGCGCGACGCAGATCGGCAGCGTGCTGACCCGCCATCAACTGGTGCGCAAATTCAGCTTCACCGGTTCCACGCCAGTGGGTCGCCTGCTGATCGGCCAATGCGCCGAGACGGTCAAGAAAGTGTCGATGGAGTTGGGCGGTAACGCGCCGTTCATTGTCTTCGACGATGCCGACCTGGATCAGGCGGTCGAGGGGGCGATGCTGTCCAAGTTCCGCAACGCCGGCCAGACCTGCGTCTGCGCCAACCGCATCTACGTGCAGGACGGCATCTATGACCTGTTTGCAGAGAAACTGGCTGCGGCAGCACGTTCACTGTTGCTGGGCGACGGCACCCAGCCGGGCGTGACCCAGGGCCCGATGATCGACGAGGCGGCGGTGCGCAAAGTCGAGGAGCACATCAGCGACGCCCTGGAAAAAGGTGCGCGGCTGGTCACCGGCGGCAAGCGGCATGCGCTGGGCGGCAGCTTCTTCGAGCCGACGGTGATGATCGGTGTGACCGCCGAGATGAAAGTCGCCCAGGAAGAAACCTTCGGCCCGCTGGCGCCGCTGTTCCGCTTCAGCAGCGAAGAGGAAGTGATCCAGCAGGCCAACGACACCGAGTTCGGCCTGGCCAGTTACTTCTACGCCCGGGATATCGGCCGGGTGATGCGCGTCAGCGAGGAGCTGGAATACGGCATGGTCGGCGTCAACACGGCGGCCATTGCCAACGAGATGGCACCGTTCGGTGGGGTCAAGCAATCGGGCCTGGGCCGCGAAGGTTCGAAATACGGCATCGAGGATTACCTGGAAACCAAATACGTCTGCCTTGGCGGCGTAGATCGCTGACCCCACCACCGCCGACGCCGGCAAGCCGTGCTGCTACGGTCTGGCGGCGGATCTGTGACCCTCGTCTAACCCGGAGCTGTGGGAGCGGGCTTGCCCGCGAAGGCGTCAGACCTGACACATTGAGGGTGACTGACCCACCACCTTCACGGGCAAGCCCGCTCCCACAGGTTATTGGTATTGCCCCCGGACCTCATAAACACTCCGATCCCGTAGCAGCCGGGCTTGCCCGCGGGTCGGTCTCGAGGCCTACGCGCGGGTGCTCTCGCGCACGATCAGCTCGAACCCCAGATCCACCGTTTCAGGCTCTGCCGGCAGGGTGCCGGTTTCGATCCAGTGCAACAGCCGGCTGGCCACCGTACGCCCGATTTCCACCGGATACGGGCGTACCGTGGTCAGGCGCGGAGCGCTGAGTTTGCTCAGGGGCAGGTCGCCAAAGCCTGCAATCGCAAGCTCGCCCGGCACATCGATGCCACGGCGGCGCGCTTCGAACAATGCGCCAATGGCCAGCACGTCGTTGGAGCAGCACAGGCCCTGGGGCTCGCTGGCCGTCAGCGCCAGTTCGTCGAACACCTGGGTCAGCACCGCATCGGAGGTGCCTTCCTGCAACGCAATCACCCGGGCCTCGCAGCCTTTGTTCGCCAGCCAGGCGGTGAAGCCTTCGGCGCGCTTGCGTGCGCGGTGGTCAAGGTGCATGCGGGCGCCGACGTAGGTGAACTGGCGCAAACCCAGATCATAGAGGTGTTCGGCCAAGGCCGCGCCGACGTGCTCGTGGAAGAACCCCACTTGCAAGTGAAACGGCGTGTCGCCCAGTTCCCACATCTGCGCCACGGGAATGCCGGTGGCCTGCAGCAGGGTGCGCGCGGCTTCATGCTGGCTACCAGTCAAAACCAGCGCGGCCGGGGACCAGGACAGGTGGGCGCGCAGCAGTTCAAGTTCGCGTTCGGGGTCGTAGTTGCTGTTGCTGATGAGCAGTTGATAGCCACGCTCTTCGAAAACGTCCTGCATGGCCTGCAGGGTTTCGGAGAAGAAGGCGTTGATCATCGACGGCACAATGACCGCCACGGCCCGGCTGTGGGAGGCGGCGAGGGCGCCTGCCAGGCGGTTGACGGTGTAGCCGGTTTCCTCGATGGCCTGGCGGATGCGCTCGGCGCGCTTGCTGGACACCGCTTCAGGGTCACGCAAAAAGAGTGAAACCGTGCTGGGCGACACCTTGGCCCGTTCGGCGACCACATCCATGGTCACGCGATTGCCCTTGCGACGGCCAGCATTGAGGTTGGCCACGGTGGCCGGTAAGTCGCTCATCTGCTACCTCAGGTGCAAAAGCTCAAGAGAATGAAAGCAGCCCGCGTGCAAGTCAATCGTGACCATCGCGATGTTCGAAATTTCGAATGCGAACAAAAATGCGCCGCAAACGAATGAAAAATCGTAGCGCTACGATTTAGCTTGGTTTATTCTCGCCCTTCAAGATTTAGCAGCGCTGCGATTTTGCCGTGCTGCTGCCCAACCCACGTTGGAGAACAACTATAAAAATGACTACGTCCCTGTTCACATTCCTCAGCATGCTGTTTTTCACAGGCCTCGTCGCTGCCATTTCCTGGTCCTTCACCCGCAAGGCCAAGGACGTCGGCGCCCACGGCTATTTCATGGCCAGTGGCGGGCTCAATGGCTGGTTCATTGCCGGTTCCATGATGCTCACCAACCTGTCCATCGACCAGTTGGTGGGCCTCAACGGCGACTCCTACGCGCACAACCTGAGCTCCATGGCCTGGGAGGCGACTGCCGCCGTCTCGACCATCGCCCTGGCGCTGTTCTTCCTGCCGCGTTACCTGCGCGGCGGGTTTTCGACCCTGCCGGAGTTCATCGAGAAGCGCTACGACGTGACCACCCGGCGCGTGGTCAGCGGCCTGATGGTGGCAACCTACACCCTGGTGCTCAACCCTGCGTCGCTGTACCTGGGGGCGATCACCTTCAACCAGATCTTCGATTTGCAGACCATCCTCGGCTGGTCCTATCCGGCGACCATTTCGCTGCTGATCGTCAGCACCGGTGTGATCGGCGCGGCCTACGCGGTGCTGGGCGGCCTGCGCGCGGTGGCGGTGTCGGACACCATCAACGGCGTCGGCTTGCTGGTCGTGGTGGTGCTGATTCCGGTGATCGGCCTGTGGACCCTGGGCAACGGCGACGTGCTGTCCGGCGCCCAGACCATCATGCATGACACCCCCGAGAAGCTGAACGCCATTGGCGGTCCCCAGGACAAGGTGCCGTTCGGTGCGCTGTTCACCGGGATGATCTTTGCCAACCTGTTCTACTGGTGCACCAACCAGGCCATCGTGCAGAAGAGCATGGCGGCCAAGAACCTCGCCGAAGGCCAGAAGGGCGTGTTGCTGTCCGGCTGCCTGAAGTTGCTGGTGCCGCTGGCGATGCTGATGCCCGGCGTGATTGCCTGGCATCTGTTCCGCGACCAGCCGCTGGCCAACTCCGACCTTGCCTACCCGGCGCTGGTCTCGGCGCTGATGCCATGGTGGATGAAAGGCTTCTTCGTGGCGGTGATCTTCGGCACGGTGATGAGCCACTTCAACGCGATCATCAACGGCACCGCCACGCTTTTGACCTACGACTTCTACAAGGCCCTGCGCCCGCTGGCCGACGACCAGGCGCTGGTGCGCTTCGGCAAGCGGGTCAGCATCATCGCCGCGCTGGTGTCACTGGTGGTCGCGCCCATGCTGATGTACGCACCGGAAGGCATTTATGCGGTGCTGCGCCGCTTTACCGGGTTCTTCAACATGCCGATCATCGCGATCATGCTGTTCGGTTTCTTCAATGCCCGTGGCGGCGCATTCCCGGCCAAGCTGGTGCTGGGCCTGCATGCCTTCTGCTACGCGGTGTTCGTGCTGGGCTTCAAGATCGACACGCGCTTTGGCATCAGCTTCATCCATGTGATGGGCATCATGTTCGCCATCGAAATGCTGATCCTGATCGCACTGCGCAAGCGTTTCGCCCGCGCCGAACCTTACGTGGTGCAGGTCGCGACTCGCACCATGGACCTGACCCCATGGCGCCACGCCGGCAGCTTCAGCATCTTCCTGCTGGCGGCTTTGGTGTCGATCTACCTGACATTTTCCGGACTGGGTGTGGCCAGCGCCACCGGCCCAAGCCCTTGGTACGGACCGCTGATGGCCGCGGTCTGGGCTCTGGCACTGGTGGCTGCAAGCGTCAGCCGCCGTCGCTGGAACCGCCGTGAACTGGCCAACAAGTCCGCTCTGACAACCTGCGAGGCACATTCTTGATGACAGCGTTCAATTCTCTCGCCCAGGCAGGCTTTCAACAGATTGACGATGAGGTTCAACTGATTGTCGGCGGCCGCGTGCTGCTGCGTCACAGCCAGGCCAACCCCGGGATTTTCATCGGCCATGGCGATGCCAGCATCAGCATGCAGCGCGGCAACTTCTCCATCACCGATTACGTGCAGGAGCGCATCGCCCTGCGTCATGCATGGCTGGACACCGCGACCAATCGCCTGGATTTCCGGGTGTGGGCCGACGGGCCGGTGATGCTCAGCCTGGCGCTGGAAGTACAAGGCAACCTGTTGCGCCTAGTGCCTGTGAACGTAGATGCCGGGATCAATCGCTTCTGGCTACGGGTGCCGGCACTGGTCGATGAGCACGTATGGGGCTGCGGCGAGCAGATGTCGTATTTCGACCTGCGCGGCCGGCATTTCCCGCTGTGGACCTCGGAGCCAGGCGTGGGCCGCGACAAATCCACCTGGCTGACCCTGCAGGCCGACAACGAAGCCAACGCGGGCGGTGACTACTACCACACCAACTACCCGCAGCCGACCTACATCTCGTCGCAGCGCTACTGCCTGCATGCGGTCACCACCGCCTATGCGGATTTCGATTTCCGCCACGACGATTTCCATGAGCTGCAATTCTGGGCCGTGCCTGAGGCGTTCGAATTCATGCTGGGCCAGGACTTCCCGGATCTGGTGGGTCAGGTGTCGAGCCATTTCGGGCGACAACCGCGTCTGCCGGAGTGGGTGATGCAGGGGGCGATCCTGGGCCTGAAAAACGGACTTGAGCACGCCCAGACGCGTCTGGACGATGCATTGCAAAAAGGCGTTGCGGTCAGCGCGCTGTGGTGCGAGGACTGGGAAGGCCTGCGCATTACCTCATTCGGCAAGCGCCTGTTCTGGGACTGGCAGTGGAATGCCGAGCGCTACCCGGATCACGCGGCCTGGGTCGATAAACTGCAGGCCCAGGGCATTCGCTTCATGGGCTACGTCAACCCGTACCTGTGCAACGACGGCCCGCTGTTTCTCGAAGCACAGGAAGCAGGATACCTGGCGACCCGCGTCGAAGGCGGAACCTACCTGGTGGACTTCGGCGAGTTCCTCTGCGGCGTGGTCGACTTTACGCTACCTGCGGCGGCGCAGTGGTTCGAAGAGCGCATCCTGCGTCGCGAGATGCTCGACAAGGGACTGTCCGGCTGGATGGCTGACTTCGGCGAGTATCTGCCGATCGACCTGAAGCTGGCTGGCGATGCCGACCCGATGCTGGAACACAACGCCTGGCCGGTGCGCTGGGCCGAGGTCAACGCGCGGGCCATCGAAGCTGCGGGCAAGACGGGCGATGCGTTGTTCTTCATGCGCGCCGGCTACAGCGGCGTGCAGCGTCACTGCCCGTTGCTCTGGGCGGGCGATCAGTCGGTGGACTTCAGCCGCCACGATGGCTTGCAGACCGTAATCTGCGGCGCCTTGTCGTCGGGGCTGCTGGGCAATGCCTATCACCACAGCGACATCGGCGGCTACACAAGCCTCTATGGCAATTGCCGCACCGCCGAGCTGTTCCAGCGCTGGGCGGAAATGGCGGCGTTCACCCCGGTGATGCGCACCCATGAGGGCAATCGTCCTGACCAGAACCTGCAGTTCTGGGACCACGACGAAACCTACGCACATTTCGCCCGCATGACCCGTCTGTACGTCGCGTTGCGGCCGTACCTGCAAAGCCTCGTCGAGGAAGCGCAGGCCACCGGGTTGCCGTTGCAGCGTCCGTTGTTCCTGCATTACGAAAACGATCCGGACACCTACGCCATTCAGGACCAGTACCTGTACGGCCGTGACCTGCTGGTGGCCCCGGTGCATGCCGAAGGCCAGCGCGAGTGGTCGGCGTACCTGCCCCAGGGCGATCAGTGGCAACACCTGTGGAGCGCCGAGCGTTTCGAAGGCGGCCAGCGGGTCCGCGTCGCTGCGCCTTTGGGCCAGCCGCCGGTGTTCATCCGCGTCGGCAGCGCCTGGCAAGAGCGCCTCGAAGCGCTGGGCCGCAACGCCTCATGAGTTGATTTCCACCGCAGTGCGCACGCGTCTGTGCGCCTTCCAGAGAGAAGGCGCCGGGTTCGTGCGCGCCCAGGAAACACCAACACCTGCGTTATCTGAGTAAGTGAACATGCATAACAAGAAAAATCACTGCTTTGCTGCTTTTGCGCTGTCTGCCGGGCTTTGCTCGGCCACCCAGGCCCAACCGCTGGTCTTCAAGGAAGGCAACTGGCAGGTCAACCCCTACGGCATCCTCGATCTGTCGCTGCAGACCGGCAAGTTCACCGACGATCATCCCGCACACGGCATGGTGTCCGATGGCAACCTGCAGGCCTCGCGCATTGGCTTGAAGATCGACTACAAGCTGGGCGACTCAGGCTATGGCCTGCGGGCGTTCGGCGAGCGCGGCCTGGTGCTGCGCAACATCTGGCGCACCGGTTACAACGAAGGCAAGATTTCCACCAACCGCGGCTATGGCGCAGGCGTGACCGGGCCCTTCGGTTCGGTGGATGTCGGCAGCCTGTACATGCCCATCTACTGGGTGTTCCTCGATTCGGACGTCGCCTTGTACGGCCTGTCGAACATGGCCTCGATCATGAGCCTTGAGCACACCACGACCCTGGGCAAGAGCGGCACCGGCGGCTTCTACGACACCACGGTGCGCTATCGCTCGCCAGAGGTGGCAGGCTTCTCCACTGAGCTTGGCTATTCCTATGGCAATTCCGACGTTGAAAACGGGCCCAAGGAGAACCGCACCAGCGGTTTCAACCTGCGCTACCGCGATGGCGACACCCGGCTGGGCTACGGCTTCAACCGCCACGACTCGATGCCGTCGCTGACCACCGGCGAAACCTACACCCAGAACACCCACGTCATCACCGGCACCTACCGCCTGGGCAAGGTATTGTGGGGCGCCAACTACATCTATTCGGATCGCGACACCGACGCACGCTGGTTCGCCTCGGCGCAGATGATCAATGCGCGCATCACCTTCGGACCCGGGGATGTGACGCTCGGGGTGTCGCACCGCATCGAAGCTGAGGGCGCCCGCGCCTGGGCGACGCACGCCGGCTACCTGTACTCACTCAACACCGACACCCAGCTCTATACCTACGTCTCGCACATCGTCAACAACGGTGACTCGACCCAGGGCTTTGCGCTGCTCAGCGAAAGCTACCCGAGCGTGCCCAAGGGTTACGATCCGTGGGCGATGACGGTGGGCATTCGCTGGGGATTCTGACTTTGAAGGCCATGCATGGACATTCTTGAACTCCACAGCGGTGATCTGCACCTTGGCGTGCTGCCCGAACTTGGCGGTGCACTGGCCTTCTTGCGCCATCGCCAGACGGACCTGCTGCGGCCCTGGGACCAGACGCCAACGGTGCGCCGTACCGCGTGCTACCCGTTGGTGCCGTACTCCAACCGAATCGCCTGGGGACGGATGGTCGTGGAAGGTCGTGCCCATGAGCTGGCGCGCAACTTCGGCGATCATCCGCACTCGATTCACGGGGTGGGCTGGCAACGTCCGTGGGCGGTTGTCGAGCAATCGAAGACGCGTTGCGTGATGCGTCTGACCCACGTTCCGGACGAGCATTGGCCTTTCGCATTCCAGGCTGAGCAGACGCTGAGCCTGGACCAACAGGGGCTGTCGCTGGTCATGAGCCTGCGCAATGACAGCGCACACAGCATGCCGGCCGGACTGGGTTGGCACCCGTATTTCCCGAGGTTTGCGGGCATCGAGCTGCAATTCGATGCCTCTGCCGTCTGGCTTAGCGATCATCAGTCGCTGCCCGCCGAGCGCGCGGCCGTACCGCCGCAGTGGCAGTTCGCGCAACAGCGTGAGGCAGGCTATGTGGGGCTGGACAATTGCTTCGAGGGCTGGGGAGGGCAGGCGCGTGTCTTCTGGCCGCAATCGGGTCTGGAATTGCACATGGACGCAGGGCCAAGGCTGAGCCATCTGGTGGTCTTCACACCACCCCAGCCACAGGATTTCATTGCGGTGGAGCCGGTCAGTCATTTGAACAACGCGATCAACACGCCGTCGCCCGAGGCGCACGGCATCGTCCTGCTCGCAGGCGGTGAACAGATCGAACGCCGCCTGCGCATGAACGTCAGGCAGCTTGCAGCAGGAGCAACAGCATGAGTTACACCGTCAATTGCGTGGTCACGCGCACCAGCGAACTGGGCGAATGCCCGGTGTGGTCCGTGCGCGAACAGGCGCTGTACTGGACCGACATCCTGGGCCGGCAGTTGCATCGCCTCGATCCTGCGACCGGCGCGGTGACCAGCCTCACCTTGCCCGAAGACCTGGGCTGCTACGGCCTGCGCCGCGACGGCGGTTTCATCGTCGCCCTGCGCAGCGGCATTTACCTGCTCGACGAACAAGGCGTGCTGGGCAAAAAGCTGGCCGACAACCCGGGTGGCGTGGAGAACAGCCGCTTCAACGATGGCCGCGTCGACCCTTGGGGGCGGTTCTGGGCGGGCACCATATGGCAGCCACGGGATCGCAACGGCGGTGTACTGATGCGCGTCGATGAACACTTGAACGCGCAGGTCATGGCCGACGACGTGATGGTGTCCAACGGCCTGGCCTTCAGCCCCGACCGCGCCTGGGCCTATCACAGCGACACCCCCAACCATGTGCTCTACCGCTACCCGCTGGATGCAAACGGCCAGCCCGGCCCCCGGCAACTGGTGCGCCACTTCGAGCGGGGCAGTGGCGGGCGGCCTGACGGCGGCGCCTTCGACAGTGAAGGCTGTTACTGGAGCGCCCAGTTCGACGGCGGCCGCATCCTGCGCCTGGCACCGGACGGCACGCAGCTGGACGAAATCCGCGTGCCCACGCGCTGGCCGACCATGGTCGCCTTCGGCGGGCCGGGGCTGCGCACCCTCTACATCACCAGCTCCAGGGAGAACCGCAGCGCCGAGGAGCTGGCCGCCTGGCCGCTGTCGGGCTGCGTCTTCAGCGTGCAAGTTGGCGTGGCCGGTTGCCCCGAACCGCTGTTCCTGGGTTGAACTTCAATACTTTCTGGCAAGGACATCGTCATGACGCAACACACTGACACCCGATACCCGTCGCTCGGCGGCAAGGTCATTCTCATCAGCGGCGGCGCCTCGGGTATTGGCGCAGCCTTTGTCGAAGCCTTCCATGAACAAGGCGCGCGGGTCGCGTTTCTGGATCTGGACGAGGCCGGTGGCGCGGCGCTGGCGGCATCGCTGGACCCGGAGCGGGTATTCTTCGCGCCCTGTGACGTTCGCGATATCGACGGCCTCAAGTCTTCCATCCAGGCAGTCGAGGCACGCTGGGGCGCCATCGACGTGCTGATCAACAACGCAGCGCGGGATGACCGCCACGCTATCCAGGACGTCAGCGTCGAATACTGGGACGAACGCATGCAGACCAACCTGCGCCATGCCTTCTTCGCCGCTCAGGCGGTGGCACCCGGCATGGCGCGCCGTGGCAGTGGCGTCATCATCAACATGGGCTCGATTTCGTGGATGCGCGGCCGGCCGGGCATGGTCTGCTACACCACGGCCAAGGCTGCATTGAACGGCATGACCCGCACCCTGGCGCGGGAGCTGGGTGACAAGGGCATTCGGGTCAACAGCCTGGTGCCGGGCGCCATCCGTACCGGGCGCCAGGACGCGATGTGGTCCAACGACCCGGCAGGATTGCAGGCTGCCAGCCAGCTGTTCATCGACCAGCAGATGCTCAAGTTCCGCCTGGATGCCAGTGACTGTGCACGCATGGCGCTGTTTTTGGCCAGTGACGACAGCCGTGGCTGCACCGGGCAGAACTTTGTGGTGGATGCCGGGTTGTCGATTCAATAAAGCGTTCCAGACGCTCGGTCTATTTCCTGTCCAGCAGGTCCAGGCACTGCCTGAGCACGGGCGACACGTCCCCGGCACGGTAACTCACGACAATCGGCGAGGTGGCGCTGCTGTCGAGCAGCCGGGTGTAGCCGATGTCGTCGCGGTGCAGCCGCTGGACCGAGGCGGGCACCAGGGTGATACCGATGCCTGCTGCCACCAGGCCAATGGCGGTCTGCAGTTCGTTGACGGTTTGCGCCACGCGGATGCGCAAACCCTGGGCGGCAAAGATGCCCAAAACATGGTCGGCGTAGCTGGGGCGCGGGCTGCCCGGATACAGCACGAAGGGCTCGGCGGCCAGTTGCGCCAGGGTCACAGGCCCACCGAGTAGCGGGTGCCCGGCAGGGAGCGCCGCGACCAGTGGATCCTCGCGCAGGATTTCCTGGGTGATGGCCGGGTCGTCAAACACGATTCGGCCGAAACCGACATCGATCCGGCCGCTTTTCAGGGCTTCAAGCTGTTGCAGGGTTATCAGCTCCGACAGCCCCAGCTCCACATCCCCCAGATTGCGCAGCCGACGGATCAGCTCGGGCAGGGCGCCATACAGCGTCGACGGCGCAAAGCCGATCCCCAGCCAGCGCTTTTCCCCAGCCGCGACACGTCGGGTGTCATCGCCGATGCGTGCCAGTTGTTCGAGCAACTGGCTTGAATGCTCGTGAAAGAACCGTCCTGCCTCAGTCAACCGTAACGGTCGGGTGCGCTCGATCAGCGCGACGCCCAGTTCATCCTCCAGTTGCTGGATCTGACGGCTCAGCGGCGGCTGGGCGATGTTCAGTTGCTCGGCGGCGCGGGTGAAGTTCAGAGTCTGGGCGAGCACCCGGAAATAGCGCAAATGTCGAAGCTCCACGATACCTCCAAGGTATTAAGCGAGACCTATTCAATATTGGACGGTCGCAAGCCGGGGCGTCAATCTGCACCCAAGAACAAACACAAAGCAGACGGAAAGCCCATGACTGCCATCACTATCGAACGCTTCGATATCCAGATCGTCGATCTGCCCACCATCCGCCCGCACAAGCTGGCCATGCACACCATGCACGGCCAGACGCTGGTGATCCTGCAAGTCCTGTGCAGCGACGGCATCATCGGCATCGGCGAAGCCACCACCATCGGCGGGCTGGCCTACGCAGGGGAAAGCCCGGAAAGCATCAAAGTGAACCTTGAGAAATGGTTCGCACCGCTGCTGATCGGGCAAGACGCCACCAACCTCAACGCGGCCATGCAACGGGTCGACCGGGGTATCCGGGGCAATACCTTCGCCCGTTCTGCCGTGGAAACGGCCCTGCTCGATGCCCAGGGCAAGCGTCTCGGGCTGCCTGTGGCTGAACTGCTGGGCGGCCGGGTTCGCGACGGCGTCGAAGTGGCGTGGACACTGGCCAGCGGCGACACCGGCAAAGACATCGAAGAAGCCGAGCGCATGCTCGACATTCGTCGCCACCGTCATTTCAAACTGAAGATCGGCGCAGGTGACCCTGCACGGGACATCGCCCATGTCGCGGCGATCAAGCGCTCCCTGGGCGACCGTGCCAGTGTGCGGGTGGACATCAACCAGGCCTGGAGCGAGGCGGTGGCCGTGCGTGCCTGCCGTCTGCTGGCCGATGCCGGTGTCGAACTGGTCGAGCAGCCGCTGTCCCGCCATGACCGTGCAGGTATGGTGCGCCTGAGTGCCCACAGCCCGATCCCGCTGATGGCAGACGAGGCCATCGAGTCGGTGCAGGACAGCTTTGCCCTGGCGCAGATGGGCGCGGCGTCGATCTTTGCCCTGAAGATTGCCAAGACCGGCGGCCCCAAGGCGGTCCTGCGCACGGCGGCGATTGCCGAAGCGGCGGGGATCGGCCTATACGGCGGCACCATGCTCGAAGGCAGCGTCGGCACCTTGGCGGCGGCTCACGCCTTTGCCACGCTGGACAAGCTGGAATGGCACACCGAGCTGTTCGGGCCGCTGCTTTTGACCGAAGACATTCTGGTGGAACCGCCGGTCTATCGCGACTTCCAGCTGATGATCCCCACCAGCCCCGGCCTGGGTATCGCACTGGATGAAGAGCGCCTGTCGCGCTTCACCCGCCGCTGATCCTGGCTCGCCGCGTATCCCTTACAGACAGAGGACCCGACATGCTTTTCCACGTACGCATGACCGTCAAACTCCCGGCCGACATGCCGGCCGAAAAAGCCGCGCAGCTCAAGGCCGACGAAAAAGAGCTGGCCCAGCGCCTGCAACGCGAAGGCGTGTGGCGCCACTTGTGGCGGCTGGCCGGGCTGTACGCCAACGTCAGCATCTTCGATGTGGCCGACAACCAGGCCCTGCACGACACACTGATGCAACTGCCGCTGTACCCCTACATGGAAATCGAAGTCACCCCGATGTGTCGGCATCCATCGTCCATTCACGCCGACGACCGTTGAACCCGCTGCAGCAACGCACTGACATCAACAAGACAAATAAAAGTGATGAGGATTGAAAAATGACCGTTCGTATCTCGCAGACCGCCGACGTGCAGCAGTTCTTCGAACAGGCCGCAGGCTTCAACCAGCCAGGCGGCGACCAACGGATGAAAACCGTCGTCCACCGGGTGCTCAATGACTCGATCAAGATCATCGAGGACCTGCAGATCACCCCTGAAGAATTCTGGAAGGCGGTGAATTACCTGAACGATCTGGGCCGCCGTCAGGAAGCCGGCCTGCTGGTGGCGGGCTTGGGCCTGGAACACTACCTGGACCTGCTGCTGGACGCCGAAGATGCTCAGGCCGGCCATGTGGGCGGCACGCCACGCACCATCGAAGGCCCGCTGTACGTGGCCGGCGCGCCGGTTTCCGAACACTTTGCGCGGCTCGATGACGGCCAGGACCCGGGTACCGTGCTGTACATGACCGGCCAGGTGCGCGACACCGACGGCCAGCCGCTGGCCAACGCGGTGGTCGATGTGTGGCACGCCAATACAGGCGGCACCTATTCCTATTTCGATCCGTCGCAGTCAGAATTCAACCTGCGCCGCCGTATCCTCACCGACGCAGACGGGCGTTACCGCTTCCAGAGCATCGTGCCGTCCGGCTATGGCTGCCCGCCAGATGGCCCGACCCAGCAATTGCTCGATCAACTGGGGCGTCATGGCCAGCGTCCGGCGCACATTCATTTCTTCATCTCGGCACCGGGTCACCGTCACCTGACCACCCAGATCAACCTCGCCGGCGACAAGTATCTGCACGACGACTTCGCCTACGCCACCCGTGACGAACTGATCGCCGAGATTCATTTCAGCGAAGACGCCAAGGGCCCACGGGCAGACATCGATTTCGACTTCGTGCTGCAGCCCACCGCCGCGCCCGAAGACCAAGCACGCCGCGAGCGGGTGAGGGCGCTCGAAGCCTGATGCCGCCCATGGCTTGATACCTCAGCCTCCCCAGCGCACGCTGGCGGGGGCTTTGTGGTTTCTCGCAGCCTTGAATACAACAACAAGAGAGGCAAGACATGACCGTGTTATTGAGTGAGCGCAGTCAGATTTTCGACCGTGCCGATGCCTATGCCGTGTCCGAATACGTGAACCAGCATGTGGGCAACCACTGCATCCGCCTGCCGCCCAAAGGGCGCCCGCAGGCCAGCATCAGCCACCGGACCTTTTCCAGCCTGGACCTGTGCCGCATCAGCTATGGCGCGCCGGTGCAGGTGACGTCCACGGCCCTTGAGACGATCTATCACCTGCAGATCCTGCTGCAAGGCCATTGCCGCTCGGCGTCTCGCGGCAAGGAGCAGGTCTTTCGCGCAGGCGAGGTGCTGCTCATCAACCCCGACGATCCGGTGGACCTGACGTACTCGGCCGACTGCGAGAAATTCATCGTCAAACTGCCGGTCAGGCTGTTCGAGAATGCCTGCCTTGAGCAGCACTGGGCGCTGCCCCATCAGGGCATTCGCTTCGTTGCCGAGCGTCAGCACCTGGACGACATGAACGGTTTTGCCCAATTGCTGGGGCTGATCTGCCATGAAGCGGAGAACGCCGCAGACCTGGAAGTGCAGACGCTGTATGAGCGCATCGTCGCCAAGAAGCTCCTGGCACTGCTGGCCAGCAATGTGCTGCGGGTCATTCCCCGGCAGGAGGAGGGCAGCGGCTTTGAGGCGGTGCGCCAGTTCATCGAGGCGCACCTGACCGAAGACATCAGCGTGGAGCAGTTGATGGCGGTGTCGCGGGTCAGCGAGCGGTCGCTGTACTTGATGTTCGAGCGCAATGTGGGTCTGTCGCCCCGTGACTACACACGCCAGCGCAAGCTTGAGCGGGTGCATGCCGAGCTGCAGAAACAGGCGGCGCGCAGCGTGACCGAAGTGGCGCTGGATCACGGGTTCGTGCATCTGGGGCGGTTCTCGGAGGCGTACCGCAAGCGTTTCGGCGAGCTGCCGTCGCAGACCTGGCGTCGCCAGCGCGAGCCGGTTGCGCTGGGTGGATAGCGATTTGCAGTAGGCGGATATTGACGGCGGGGGCAAGGGAATAGGGTGAGGGGGCCTGATAAAAGAACAACGGAGGGCCCGCCCCATGTCCAATACTCTCGACCGCCTTGCCCGTCAACTCAGTGAATCGGTCCAGGACGACCCCGCCACTGGCGTCTTTCGCTGCCGCCGCGACATCTTCACCGACCCTGACCTGTTCGCGCTGGAAATCAAACACATCTTCGAAGGTGGCTGGGTGTACCTGGCCCATGAAAGCCAGATCCCTGCGATCAACGACTACTTCACCACCTACATTGGCCGCCAGCCGGTGGTCATCACCCGCGACAAACAGGGCACGTTGCACGGCCTGGTCAACGCCTGCGCCCACCGCGGCGCGATGCTGTGCCGGCGCAAGCAGGGCAACAAAGGCTCCTTTACCTGCCCCTTCCATGGCTGGACATTCAGCAACGCCGGCAAGCTGCTCAAGGTCAAGGACGCCAAGACCGGCGCCTACCCCGACAGCTTCGATTGCGACGGCTCCCACGACCTCAAGCGCCTGGCGCGGTTTGAAAACTACCGTGGTTTCCTGTTCGGCAGCCTGAGTGACGCCGTGCCTGAACTGAGCGACTACCTGGGCGAGACCCGGGTCATCATCGACCAGATGGTCGATCAGGCGCCCGAGGGCCTGGAAGTGCTGCGCGGCAGTTCGTCCTACATCTATGACGGCAACTGGAAGCTGCAGATCGAAAACGGCGCCGACGGCTATCACGTCAGCTCCGTGCACTGGAACTACTCGGCAACCATGGGCCGTCGCAACTACGAGGCCGAAGGCACGCGCACCGTCGACGCCAACGGCTGGTCGAAAAGCCTGGGCGGCGTCTATGCGTACGAGCATGGCCACATCCTGCTCTGGACCCGACTGCTCAACCCTGAAGTGCGCCCGGTCCACGCCCATCGCGCCGCGCTGGCAGAGCGTCTGGGGCAGGAACGTGCGGACTTCATCGTCGATCAGACGCGCAACCTGTGTCTGTACCCCAACGTTTACCTGATGGATCAGTTCTCGACGCAGATTCGCGTGGTGCGGCCAATCTCGGTCAACCAGACCGAAGTGACCATCTACTGCATGGCACCCAAGGGCGAAAGTGCCGAGGAACGCGCCACCCGCATTCGCCAGTACGAGGACTTCTTCAACGTCAGCGGCATGGGCACTCCGGACGATCTGGAAGAATTCCGCGCCTGCCAGACCGGCTATCAAGGCGCGACCACCCTGTGGAACGACCTCAGCCGCGGTGCCACCCAGTGGATCGAGGGCGCCGACGACAACGCCCGGGCCATGGGCATGAACCCGCAGCTCAGCGGCGTGAAGACCGAAGACGAAGGCCTGTTCGTCAAGCAGCACGCGCACTGGGCCGCCAGCCTGCAAAAAGCCCTGGAGCTTGAACAGCAGACGTTGATCGCAACCGACAAGGAGGCACGCCCATGAGCGCTCCCCGTGAAAGCCTGAGCCGCGAAAGCCTGCTGGCGTTTCTCTACCGTGAAGCCCGGCTGCTCGATGACCGCCAGTGGGACGAATGGCTCGAATGCTACTCGCCCAGGGTCGAGTTCTGGATGCCGGCCTGGGACGACCAGGACACGCTGACCGAAGATCCGCAGAGCGAAATCTCGCTGATCTACTACCCGTCCCGCGACGGCCTGGAAGACCGCGTGTTCCGGATCAAGACCGAACGCTCCAGCGCCAGCACCCCCGAGCCGCGCACCGCGCATTTCGTGGCCAACATCGAAGTGCTGGGCGAAGACGCCGGGCACATGGACGTACGTTTCAACTGGCACACCCTCAGCCACCGCTACAAGACCACGGACAGTTACTTCGGCACCTCCTTCTACCGCCTGGATGTCAGCGGGGACACACCGCTCATCACGCGCAAGAAGGTCGTGCTCAAGAACGACTACATCCATCAGGTCATCGACATCTATCACATCTGAGGACAGTCCCATGACGTACTCCATCGCCCTCAATTTCGAAGACGGCGTGACCCGCTTCATCGACTGCAAACCCGGCGAGAAGGTGCTGGACGCCGCCTTCCGCCAGCGCATCAACCTGCCGATGGACTGCTCCGACGGCGTCTGCGGCACCTGCAAGTGCCGTTGCGAGACCGGTGCCTATGATTTGGGCGACGACTACATCGAAGACGCGCTCAGCGAAGACGAGGTCCAGCAAGGGCAAGTGCTCACCTGCCAGATGGTGCCGCAATCCGATTGCGTGATCGCCGTGCCGGTGCCTTCCAGTACCTGCAAGACCGGCACCAGCCGCTTCGCCGCCACGGTCGCGAGCATCACCCGACACGCGGATGCAGCGCTGGAGATCAGTTTCGATCTGGACCAGGCGCCGGTGTTCCTGCCGGGGCAATACGTGAATATCGAGGTGCCGGGCAGCGGGCAAACCCGGTCCTATTCCTTCAGCAGTCGCCCAGGCGAGACGCGCGCCAGCTTCCTGATCAAGCACGTGCCGGGCGGATTGATGAGCGGCTGGCTGGAACGCGCACAGATTGCCGAGCAGGTCAGCATGACCGGGCCTCTGGGCAGCTTCTACCTGCGTGAAGTGAAACGCCCGCTGCTGTTCCTGGCCGGGGGCACCGGGCTTGCGCCATTCCTCTCGATGCTCGAAGTGCTGGCCGAGCGCAACGACACCCAGCAGGTATCGCTGATCTACGGCGTGACCCGCGACCAGGACCTGGTGATGGTCGAGGCGCTGCAGGCGTTCGCGGCGCGCCTGCCCAACTTCAGTTTCGTGACCTGCGTGGCCGACCCCGCAACCCTTCACCCGCAGCAAGGCTACGTCACGCAACACATGGCGGCCGAGGTGCTCAATGACGGCGACGTCGATGTGTACCTGTGCGGGCCGCCGCCGATGGTGGATGCCGTGCGCAAGCACTTCAAGGACCAGGGCGTCACGCCTGCCAGCTTCCACTACGAGAAGTTCACCCCCAACGCAATCGTCACTGGCAACGCCGCCTGAGGACAATCCAATGAACCCACGTTTCAAGCAAAAGGTGGCGCTGGTGACCGGCGCAGCCCAGGGCATCGGCCGGCGTGTCGCCGAACGTTTGCTGGAGGAGGGCGCCTTGCTGGTCGCGGTCGACCGTTCGGAGTTGGTGCACGAGATCGCCCATGAGCGCGCCCTGACCCTGACTGCCGACCTTGAGCAGCACGCCGAATGCGCCCGAGTCATGTCCACCGCGAACGAGCAGTTCGGCCGTATCGACATTCTGGTCAACAACGTCGGCGGCACCATCTGGGCCAAGCCCTTCGAGCATTACGCCGAAAACGAGATCGAGGCCGAAGTGCGCCGTTCGCTGTTCCCGACCCTGTGGTGCTGCCACAGCGTCTTGCCGTACATGCTCGCGCAAGGCAGCGGCGCCATCGTCAACGTGTCGTCGATTGCCACCCGCAGCCTCAACCGCGTGCCCTACGGCGCAGCGAAAGGCGGGGTGAACGCCCTGACCGCCTGCCTGGCGCTGGAGACGGCCGGGCGCGGGATTCGGGTCAATGCCACTGCACCCGGAGGCACCGAAGCACCGCCGCGGCGCATCCAGCGCAACAGCCAGCCACAAAGCGAGCAGGAGCAGGTGTGGTACCAGCAGATCATCGACCAGACCCTCGATAGCAGCTTGATGAAGCGCTACGGGACCATCGATGAGCAGGCGGGCGCGATCCTGTTCCTGGCCTCGGACGAGGCTTCCTACATCACGGGCGTGACCCTGCCGGTGGGAGGCGGCGATTTGGGCTGACTGGATGCATCGGTTTTATCTGCGGATCTCACACACAAAAATAACAATGAGAGTAATGGCATGCGAATCATCGACAAAACCGACTTCTCTAGTAGGCCGTAAGGCTCCTACCATCTGATCAGCAGGTCTCGCAGCAATGTTCTTCAAGTTGAGAAGAGCCGCTGCGAGATTGTCATGGCGCTGCGTAAGAGGCTGTCTAGTCGGTGCTCGTCTTGGCTACAGTTTGACGGACGAAAGGTGTGCAACCGAAGACGAATATTGCTGCCACGAAAAAGCATGAACCTCCATATAAAGCGATATTGACCACAGTTTGGAGTAAGCCCAGAGCGCTTTCTGATGTTTGTATCTTGTGCTGCGCCATTAAACAATCCGCCTCCAGCGTCTCAAGAAATCTGCAGTCTGTCTGCTGTAAAGGGCGGTGGGTGACCGCCTCAATCTTGAATTTACTAGCATAAGCGTCAAGCTCTTTGTCGTAAAGTGTCAGCGAGGTTTGCGACATACCTACCAAGGCGATACCAATCATCACAGTTCCCGCCTTGAACAGATTGGAATAGGTTTGCGGCTTGAATATAGCCTCAAAAAAGCGGCTTTCAACTCCGGTTGACGCGTTGACTTGCTCGGGAGTGGCTGAGTTTACAGCGGCTGGAGCACCCTGCAGATACCGCTCGATTACGTTGATTAACTCCTCGTGTATCGCAGCCCTGCTGCGGATCCGAAGTGTGTCTCTCACAGCGAATACAATGGCGAGGCCGGCGATGACGAGTAACATCAGACTGTTGTATGAAGTTGATTCGACTTCGCTGTTATATATCTTTGTCCATCCGAACTTGTCTGTTGTTTTGGTAAATCCAAACGCCGTAATGAGCGTAACGAGTGCAAGTAGGAAATTTCCACGCTCAGTAAACTTGCTGTTTAAATTTTTGAGAACCCATTGGTAAGTTTTCAGCTTGTTAGCGGTTTCAGGCTGCTGCTCTACAATACCGGCAAGTGTTCGAACGCCGGAATCCAATAAGTGGTTTTCTTCAGATGTCAGCTCATCCCAATACTTTTCGGCATTGCAAAACCTTAAAAAAAAGCCGCGCGGTGTCAGGTGACTCCTCGAGAGTATGGCGCTCCGTTCCTTGATGTAGCTATTTTTCAGCGTGTGTAGCGCATCCATAAACAGACTCGTTTGGGGATTGATTTTGGGGGCACTATTAACGCACTGATGGCACTATGATGTCACGCATTTGTGCGCTGGACCAAATCTGTCAGGGGGAGAGAGCGTTCGCGTGGGGTAAGAGGGTCAGAGGTGTCGGCCTGTCGGACATTCCAGCACCACGCTCTATGGTGCAAATTCACCGTACGCTCCAGACACCTCTGGATGTCTAAATAGTGGCACCGCGTTGGGTCCGCTGGTTATGATCCGGATCCCGGGTAGTTACCCACCTCGCCGCTCACAAGGAAGCGCACGCATCATGACTATCGCTGCTCACGAACTCAAAGAAATGAATCAGTTGCTGGAAAGTGGGGTGAACATTGCGGAAATCGCAGCCAAGTATCCCGAGTATGACTATTGGGAAATCTACGGCAACGTCAAGGATTTCAGCCTTCTGGGCAAGAAGCGCATCATTACGAACCGTTTGAATGCACTTCGTAGCTGCACTTCAAAAGCTGATCGGTCCGAACTCATCGATGAGGTCCACGCGCTGGTTACCGAGATGTACGAACTGACCAAAAGCAACGGCAAAAAGCTGGTGGATATCAGCAAAATCCTCAATCGCTGAATAACGCTTTAGCAACCGGCTTGAGCGCAAAAGCGAAGCAATCCGATGGGCTGCTTCGCTTGAATGTAATAATCCAGCAATCAAACCTGAGCCTGGCCGCCGTCGGCGAACAGTTCCGAGCCGTTGACGAAGCTCGAATCACTGGAGGCCAGGAACAGCGCGGCCTTGGCGATTTCTTCAGGCTCGCCCACGCGGCCCAGCGGGATCTGCGAGGCCAGGTAGTCGAGCAAGCCTTGCTGCTGGGCAGCGTCGGGGCCTGCCAGGTCGACCAGGCCAGGCGTGCGGGTGGCGCCAGGGCTCAGGGTGTTGACCCGCACGTTGCGGTCCTTGAGGTCCAGGATCCAGTTACGGGCAAAGGAGCGGATCGCGGCCTTGGAGGCGGCATATACGCTGAAGGCCGGGGTGCCGGTGCTGGCAGCAGTGGAGCCGGTGAGGATCACCGAAGCGTTCTTGGCCAGCAGCGGCAGTGCTTGCTGCACGGTGAACAGCGTGCCTTTGACGTTGCGGTCGAAGGTGTCGTAGTAGTGCGCTTCGGTGATTTCGCCCAGTGGCAGCATCGAACCGCCGCCGGCGTTGGCGAACAGCACGTCAATGCGGCCCTGTTCGGCTTTGACGCGCTCGTAGAAGGCGTTCAGTTGTTCCACTTTCGAGGAATCCACTTGCACGCCGGTGGCGTTGCCGATCTGCGCGACGGCGGCGTCCAGTTCTGCCTGACGACGGCCGGTGATGTAGACCGTGGCGCCTTCGCTGGCGAAGAGTTTGGCAGTGGCCAGGCCGATACCGCTGGTGCCGCCGGTGACGATTGCAATTTTGCCTTCAAGTTTGCCGATCATGGTGTTTCTCCTGATTGAGTAAGTTGTTGCGTTGGGAGAATCCTATCGACCCTCAGATCTTTTCAAAATAGAATTGTCTGAAACTCATCGTTGCAGAAATGAAATGAGCAGACTTCCGGATTTCGAAGGGTTGGCGATGTTCGCCAAAGTGGCCGAAGAGGGCTCGTTCGCCGCCGCCGCCAGAGTGATGGGCGTGTCCGTGCCGACGGTTTCGCGAGCCGTGGCCCGGCTTGAAGAGCGACTGGGCGGGCGCTTGCTCAATCGCACCTCGCGGCAGTTGTCGCTGACCGAGTTCGGCCAGAGCATGGCGGCCCGTGCCGGTGAGATCTATCGCCAGGCCGAAGCAGTCGAAGGCCAGGCCATGGAATTGTCCGTGCAACCGCGCGGGCTGGTGCGCCTAGCCGTGCCGATGTCGTTCGGTGTGCGATGGGTCGCGCCGCTGATGCCCAGCCTGATCCGCCGCTACCCCGAGCTTTCGGTGGACCTGCACCTGTCCGACGCCTCGGTGGACCTGATCGGCGAGGGCTTCGATGCCGCCTTGAGAATCGCCGCCTTGCCAGACTCCTCTCTGGTGGCCAGACGGCTCTGTTCGGTCACCCAGTTTCTGGTGGCGTCCCCTGAGTATCTGGCGCGGCACGGCCACCCCGGGCATCCACGGGAACTCGCAGGCCGGCCATGCCTGAGCTACGCCTACCGAGCCCGTTCACAGCTCTGGCGCTTCACCCATGAAAGTGGCGAAGAGGCTGATATCGAGCCCAAAGGCCCCCTGCGCATGACCAACTCCGAAGCGGCAATTCCGGTGCTGCTCGAGGGCCTGGCCATTGCCGAACTGCCGGAGTTCATGGCCAGCCAGTACCTGGCCGATGGGCGCCTGGTGAGGGTTCTCCCGGAGTGGAGCATGACCAGGGGGGGCTTGTATTTCGTCACGCCCTCGGCGCGCACCCGTTCGATGAAGATCACCGCGCTGTCCGATTTCTTTCATGAACATCTGTCACAACCGGTGTGGCAATGGAGCGGTAACCCACCTGTTCGTACAATCTGAAAGGCCTGTGTATGATAATGAGGCGCGTTACGTGGCGGTAAGCCCGATCCCCCAATCTGGACGTTGAAACAAGGGCTCTACTGCATGGCCTATATGTCGCCCAAGCTCAACGGCAATTCGCCTGACGTGTTTCATCTGGAAACCACTGATGGCAGTGGCTATGCCGTCGACTGGCATGCCCACGACTGTCACATGTTGCTTCTGCCACTTCAGGGCGGGTTGTTTCTTTCCACGGAAAGCAGCCAGACGGCGCACATTTCAAGGCAGTCGTTTTCGTTCGTGCCCGCAGACTTCGCCCACGCCACCCAGGCAGCGCCGGGCCGCGAAAAGCACATGACGTTGTACGTCGATCCGTCTTGGGTGACACGCCAGGGGCGAATGAACGGTTACCGCGGCTTCGCCAAACAGGTCCAGCGCACCGGCATCTGGCAGGGCACCGAGGCGCTGGACAACATCCTGCGCCTGCACGACCAACTGCAGGGCAGCACCTCCCCGGAGGCTTTTGAGCGTCAACTGCCGCACCTCAATCACCTGATGTTCGAAGAGTGCGCGCGGGTCATCGCCTGCCAGGAGACGCAACCCCAGCCCACCGAGCACCAACAGCATGCTGCGCTGGTGCGCGATATCCAGCGTTATGTGCGGGAAAATCTGGAAACCGACCTGAGCATCGAATCCATCGGGCATCAGTTTCACCTGTCGCGGCGTCACCTCACGCGGATTTTCAAAGCCGTGACCAACGAGACGCTGCTGGACTTCACCAACCGCACCCGTGTAGAGACGGCCGCGCGGCTGGTGTCCAATACGGCATTGTCGATACTCGACGTCAGCCTGGCGGTCGGCCTGCATTCCCCCTCGTATCTGACCCGCCTGTTTCATCGCCACCTGGGCCTGAGCCCGAGCGAACTTCGCAAGCCGCGCTGAGGCGATGGCCCAAATGGGCACATGAGCGGCCCGATCAGGCCGTTGCGCCTCGTCAATGCTCGGCACAATAGACCTCGTCTCCAGCACTTCAGAGGTCACGATGAGCCATGTGAGCATTGCAAAAGCCGCTGCATCCATAGGCATCGATTTCGCACGGCTCAGCCCTGAGCAACTGATCGTACTCGACCGTTACCTGCGGCGCCTGCAGCCAGGGGGCGATGCGGCCAGACTCAGCGCCTGGCAGGAGAGGGCGGCCAAGAAGATGATGATGGACAACCTCGATGGCGGCATCCAGATTTCTGACGTCGCCCGGGAGTGCTCGTTGTCACGCAGCCACTTCTCCCGCGCGTTCAAGAACAGCACCGGGCAGACCCCGCGTGACTGGCTGCAACTGGCACGATTGACCCAGGCCAAGGAGCTGCTGGAGCAGACGGACCTGTCCATCTCGCAGGTCGGTCTGGAGTGCGGGTTCGCGGATCAACCGCATTTCACCCGGATGTTTACAAGACGGTTTGGCATGACGCCGGGACGGCTCAGAACAGAGCAGCGCGGTGTGACAGCGGGGTAAATCGCCCTACGGCTTGTTGCGGCGGCATCGCTCGGAGCAGTACTTCACTTCGTTCCAGCAGCGTGCCCATTTTTTGCGCCAGGTGAATGGCAGGCCGCAGGTGGCGCAGATCTTTGTAGGCAACTCGTTTTTCTTCAAGCGGGCTCCGGGCAATCACAAAAAAGGGCCTTCCCATGATACGGGAGGCCCTTCGATTATGGTGCCTGCGCACGCCCGACTCACTGCACCTGTTTTTCCAGCGCCGTCAGCGAGGTACCCGCAACAAAGATGGAAGCCGCCAGCAGCCCGAGGTCTTTGAGCAGGAACTGCCCTGGCACTACCGAGATGGCCGGGAAGCCAAGAGATGGCTCGAACACGCCCGGCGTTGTCAGCATGAACGACAGCGTGGTGAAGAACAGTCCGGCTGACAGAATCCCGCCCAGAAGGGAAAGTTTGGGCGAGATCAGCCGGCCAGCGATCAGCACACCCACGGAGATTTCCAGTACACCCAGGAAGTTGGAAAAGCCCTGAATGCTCATGAAGCTGTACATCCAGGACAGCAACGGGCTGTTGCTGACAAAACCGTGAATCCCGTTCGCTTCGTAACCTGAGAATTTCATCCCGCCGAACCACAGGTAAATCACCGTCATCGCAAAGTAGAGGGCGCCGATTCCAAGTCTGGTTACCTTATCGCCCAAACCCTTCTTGAGCAGGCTGACGGAACCCGTGTTGTTGCCAGTTGTGAAGGTACTCATGATGTCTCTCCAAAGGTGCAGCGCGTTGTGCGCTGTGTATGGCGAGATCATGCGCTGGAACTTCATCGCATTGGACGCAGATAGTCGATACTATGCTGCAGATCGTCCAGAGTAGGTGAACACCATGGATCGCCTGTCCACTTTACTGTCGTTGTTCGGCGTGCGCGCCAACATGTACTACAGCGGCGAGCTGTGCGGAGTGAGCCCCCTGTACGGTGCTGTCCAGAGAGGCTATCTGCACCTGCTGCAACAGGGAGAACTCGGGCTGGCCATCTCGGGCAAACCGGTTCAGCGCCTGACCCAGCCCAGCCTGATCTTCGTGCCCAGGCCCAGCCGTCATCATCTGATCGGCGACGAGGAGGGCGGGGCACATCTCCGATGCGCCTCCCTGGAATTCGCAGGCGGGGCGAACAACCCTCTGGCGGCGTCGTTGCCGGACCTGATCGTGCTGCCACTCGCCGAATTGCCGATGCTCGCCGACACCCTCAAATGGCTGTTTGCCGAAGCTGAGGCCGATCATCATGGCCGTCATGCGGCGCTGGACCGCCTGTTCGAGTTGGTCGTCATTCAACTGCTGCGCCATCTACTCGAGCAGCAACAGCTCAAATCCGGAATGATGGCGGGCCTAGCGGACCCTCGTTTGGCGCGCTCGCTCATGGCAATCCACGAACAGGCGCAGCACCCTTGGTCAATTGCCGAACTGGCCGCGACATCCAACATGTCGCGAGCCAGTTACGCAGCGCATTTCAAAGCGGTGGTAGGGCAGACTCCGGCTGAATACCTGCTGGCATGGCGGATAAGCCTTGCGCAGAAGCTGTTGAGGGAAGGGCGTTCAATGGCCCTGATTTCTGACCAGGTGGGTTATGAAAGTCCGTCGGCTTTGGCGAGGGCCTTTCGGCGCAGGACGGGGTTGAATCCTCGGGATTGGATGAAGTCGGTGGATGCCGGTCAGCCGAACTGATTAACGACTGATCACAGCATCCGGCCAATGGCGGGGCCGATGACTTGCGCAAACCCTCATGGTGATGCCCATTTCGCTACGTCATCCTCCAAGGCCAGGAAATCACTAACATCACGTACCGGAGCTTCTTTGCGCACGCTGGCCAGTTCAAGCCGGCTTACTTTGCGGTGTGTAAGTTTCTTGGGAGGCGAGGTGGCTTCAAATATGTCCCGAGAATATTGATCGAAATAATAGAAACGTATGCGAGGAGTATTGACGTTCTTGAAGCTAATGAGAACATATACAAATTCGGCCTTCAGCGTCCCCAGGCGACTTTCGAGTTGTGCTGCGTTGATTTTTCCCCAGCATAAGCGTTGTATCAGGCCGTTCGCTGCTAATAGATCCTCTTTGATAGAGGTGATTTTTGTCTGCGCAAATAGCCTCTGTGACACCAGCCCGAAGTCCGCTAGACAATCATATTCGAGAGTCTGTTTGTTGAGACTATTGGCGGAGCGCATGGCGTATGTGGGTGCATGGGCTTGCGGAGCCGCGTTTTTAGCCACGTCAAGCGGATCTATTGCCGGAAAGTCAAACAGCATCGTCGTGAAGCCTTCGATGCTTTCGAATGGTTCAAGCGTGACAGGGTTGTCACCGACCACTGTGCAAGCAATAGTGTAGCCAGGAAATAATCGCTGCATGAGCGAG
The DNA here is from genome assembly GCF_044746765.1 of Pseudomonas sp. NPDC090203. NCBI lineage: Bacteria > Pseudomonadati > Pseudomonadota > Gammaproteobacteria > Pseudomonadales > Pseudomonadaceae > Pseudomonas > Pseudomonas sp. NPDC090203. The sequence continues at coordinate 140,601 of NZ_JBIVCV010000003.1, read as the reverse complement.
TATTTCCTGAGCGCTTCGCTCTTCAGAGTTCGAAGATTTTCCGGTTTTTGAGTCAGAGTGCATTCATAGAAAGTTAGGCCGCTATCAGAGAGTATAATCGCATCAAACTCTGCGACCGATAGCCCGTGACTGTTGTAGATACATTGACCCTTGGCGTCGCAGTAAAAACCTTGCTTCACAAAGCCATTATTTTTTGGCGTATAGATTCCCTTGGAAATCAGTTTTGCCACCGGGGAGGCGTCAGAACTGCTGAGTGCTACCAAGTACTCGTAAAAGGCGGCCTCGTAGATCTCGCCGCGAAAATTGGACAACGCCGCAGGATTGCCTCGTTGCTTTAAAAAAGCGGCCGCATGGCTGTAGCGATATTTATACAGATTCATGACGCGGGCTCCGCCAGTCGAGTTTGTGGGCGGACCCGTGCCGGGTGGTCCCAGCTGGGAGGGGCATTAATACTTCCTTGTAAATCGGGGGCAGGTTGATTGAGTGCTTGTGTGCCAAGTTGCCATCATTTGGGATCGTCCGTCAATGGTGGGTCTTATGGCTGTGTTTCGTCGGCATTCCGGCCAGCGCTAGGGGTCTAGTTGTCGCTATATCGAATTCCTGCATTCGCCAATAATGCTTGTTTGATCGAGGAGATCGCGGCGGAGGCGTTGTTGTCTGTGTGACAGAGCTGGAATCCAGCCAATACAGTGGGTCGGGAGCGTGCACGTGCAATATCCGGGTCTGACAGTTATCGGATATTGCAAATGCGTCTTTCCACGCTCCAGGGCTCTAAACCGAGCCTTTTCGCTGATTAGCGTCAATCTGGCCGTGACTCGCTCCATATGTAGATCAAATGCCTTTCATGCACTTGCGGACATCGTCGTCGATCACATTCCCAGGCTTGATGCAGTCCCTTAACGGCTTCTCATCCTGCAACGCCTCGAACTCGGCTCGCTGCCTGTTCTTGCAGTTCTGATTCATGGCTTTGCCAAGCGCCGAGGTGTCGCCTTTGTAGGATTCGCACATCGATGCATTGGCGAGCCGTTGCATCTGGATGACCATAGGCAGCGTCACGGGATCTGCAGCCCATGTGCTGGAATGAATGCAAGCCAGGAGAATGAGCGCCGCGTGTTTCATTGTTCGTCCTTGAGTTGGAAAGTGAAGCTCGTGATCTGGTGGGTGCGGATTGTAAGTTGGTCTGGGTCGTCGTGATTGGCGTGGCGATGATGGAGAGCGTTGGGATGGGATTGGTCAGTATGTGGGTGTGGTGAATGGGATGAACTGGGCGGTGACAGGATTGGGGGTTTCTGAGCCTTTCAAAGCGAGACACCCAGCCTCGGGAAACGGATACGCAATTACGTATAATGTATATTATGTTAAATAGCGTATTAGACACGTTCGCTCGTCGAGTCACCAGCCTCATGGTTTTCACGGTGGTCACGTCGAATCTGCCATGTAAATGTCACGCCTTTTGAAAACGGCTTCTACACTGCTAAGTACCCAGCCGCTCATGAGGTGTGCCCATGCCCCACATCGAGCACCATGCCACGACCGCTCTCGATAGCCTCAAGTATCTGCGAGTCGTTCTGATTCTGGCCGGCCTCGCGTGCCTTGCCCTCTACCCACTCATGTTGTTTTGGCCTTCCGGCTGGGCCTGGCATAACGGTCACTCGGACTACCCGATGATGATCGTTGGCATCTACGCCACACTTGGCGTGTTCTTGATTTTGGCCGCACGTGATCCACTCGCCAATCTGAGTCTGATCTGGTTCACCGTCTGGTCTAGCGCCATACACAGTGGAGTCATGGCCGTCCAGGCGCTCACCCAGCCGGCGCAGATGGGACATTTGGCAGGTGACGTGCCGGCACTCTTCATTGTGACGGTGGCCTTGGCCATCTTGACGCCTCGTCATCCTCCGGGGCCCGGGGTACCTCATCACCGGGCAACCGGTCGAAATGGCGAATAGCAAGCTGGATGGATGTGATGGCATCGAACCCGCTTCGTTCGTTGCTGCTCATCCTGTCGAATGAGCAGTCATTCCTCATCAAAAGGCAGAGGGGAATCGGAATCACGTCGGACGTCAAAGACATTCAAGGTCATCGCCACCAACGCGTAATACCCGTACACCCCGACAAGTTCGACCATCGCTGACTCTCCAAAAAACGCGACACCTTGCTCATACAGTGCAGCATCAACTCGCCGGCTCTGATAAAGCGACTGACCGATCTCATACACGCACTGTTCGTCAGCACTGCTGAAGACCGGTGTCTGCTGCTGCCTGAGAGACTCGATCACAGCGTCGGAAATTCCAGCGTCTCGGGCGATGGGCTCATGAATCTGCCACTCGGCCTGAGAGCGCCACCAGGCAGCCGTTGTGAGAATGGCGAGTTCAGTCAGCCGGAGCTCTAACGCAGTGCCGTATCGGCAGAACGCTCCCAAACGCTGCGCGTGGTCGGCCAACTCCGGGCTGTGGATCCAGGCCAGGAACGGGCCATCCAGATTACCGCGAGGCCCTTTCAGAATGTCGGCCAACACGCGCTGCTGGTCTTCGCTCATCTCATTCGGCTGCAGTGCTGAAAGACGTGATTGAATGTCCATCGTTTACTCCTTCCAGATTTGAGTCGCTACGTCACGCTCGAACCCAGGCCTGGCGCAGTCGGCCAATCGAACCTGCATACAAAATGGACACTGGGCTGCAGCCTCGCTATCTCGATTCACCGCAGACAGCTATCAAGCACCAGGAGCCGCTGCCTTCAACCGCAAGAACGACCAATTGTTACTGGCAAGAATGCACGATGCAAAAATCAAAACTCCCCCTATCCAGCTTTGTAAGGTGATCGGCTCATTGAGCCAGAGCATGGCAAATATTCCGCCGAATATGGGTTCGCTACCCATCAGCAACGAGACTCTCGTGGGGTTGCTTCGCTTTATCGCGTAATTCTGGGCAAAAAAAGCAAACAGCGTGCATGCCATGACCAGGTAGCCGATGTAGCCCCAGAAAGCCGTGGGGTCGGAGATCTGGGCAAGGCTTTCCAGTGGCGCAGGCATGGTGAGAAACGTCAGCAATATGCAGCCCAATGCAACGACCCCAGACTGCAGTGCAGTCACGGACAATGCTGGAATCTGGCTGCTTTGGACGACGCGCTTGATAAGGCAAACCTGCACTGCCCTACCCAACGCAGCCAGCAAGATCAGCGCATCACCGGCGTTGATTTGGAAATGACCGTGCTGGGTCATGAGTACCGCACCGATTACGGATATGCCTACCGCCAGCCACTCTAGTTGGGTCGGCCTTCTTTTCAGCCAGAACCACTCGACCAGGGGCGTGAGCATTACGCAAAGGCTGATGAGGAATGCCGCATTTGTGGCGGACGTGTAAAGCAGTCCTAATGTCTCGCTCAGGAATATCGCCAGCAGCAGAAACCCCGTGCTCAGCAGTCCCAGAAATCCCTGCAGTGATAATCCAGCCAGTTGCCGTAGCGCTGGGCTCAGGATGATGAAGGTAATTCCGAATCTCAGGGCTAACAACCCCAGCACTGGGTAAAACACCAGAGCGGACTTCACTACGCCATAGCTTGTGCCCCACACCACGGCTACGGCCAAAAGCATGAGGTCGCTGATGAATAACGTTTTACTGCGGTTGATCATTGGTACGCCCCTTTGTCTAGGCGGGCAGTATTGAGCCGCACCCAAGGCAAGACAACGCATCTGCGCGACACATGAGTTATGCTGTGGTTGCACAAATCACACTAGTGAAATGATCATGACCCCTGCCCAGCTACATGAATCACTGGCCGATATGGCGCTTCTGGTGCGTGTCATCGATGCGGGTAACTTCTCGGAGGCGGCCCGCCAGCTCGGTAGTCTGCCCTCCTCTGTGAGCCGGCAGATCAAGCGCCTGGAACAGTCCTTGGGCGCACAACTGCTGGAGCGTACAACGCGGCGGCTTCGTCCGACCGAGGCCGGGATGGAGGTTTATCGCCACTGCAGCCGCATGCTTGAAGCCGCCAACAGTGCAGTAAACGTTGCGGGAGAGCTCGCCTCCTCGCCCAGAGGCCGGGTCAGGCTGAGCGCGCCTACGCAGTTTGCGCGGACAGTATTGCACCCGCTTGTCCCGGCATTTCTGGGCCTCTACCCGCAGATTGACGTGCAGTTGGTTTACAACGACCTTGACGCCGACCCTCTGGCGGATGATGTGGACCTTGTGATTCGTCTCACCAATCGCCCGCCGCAAGGGCTGGCTGGGCGTCCGCTTGGAAGGGTTCGCTGGCTACTTTGCGCATCACCCGGGTATTTGCAGCGCCATGGCCTCCCGACGATTCCGTCGGACCTGGCGCAGCATCAGTGCGTGTATCTGGGGGAAACGCCTGATGACAATCACTGGAGGCTCCGACAGGGAGATCGAACTCAGTCTGTCCATGTCAAAGGTCGCTACATCGCAAATCACGCCGGCGCGCGATTGAGTGCGGCGGAGCAGGATCTGGGTATCGCAAATCTTCCAGATTTCATCGCCAGAGACGCCCTGCAGAGTGGGAGAGTTACTCACGTGCTGCCTGAGTGGGAGCTGGATCCGGGCAAGTATCATGGTGAGATCTGGTTGCTCTACCACCCGACGCGCTTTCTGCCTGCGAAGGTGCGCGTACTCATTGACTATCTGATCGCTCATGTCAGTCAACAGTCATACCCTTCTGGGGCCGAGCGGTAGCTTGTCTTCTAACGGCTAGCATGGACGCGGCGTTTTCGTCTGCCCAGCGTTCAGAAAACACCCTGAATTCATACCCAACCCCGCAGTCCTAAACCAAAGCCCCTCAGAGAGCCAACCATGATCAGGATTGCGTTACGCATATGTGTTATCGGCGGGCTGTTGGGCCTGTTGCTGGGCTGTTCACCTCTGAAAGTGCTAAACGCCTTCACGCCCGGTGGCACTTTCAGCAAGGCATCGGACTTGAAGTACGGTGACGATCCGCGCAACCGGCTGGATGTCTACACGCCGATCAATCTCACAGCCGACGCGCCGGTAGTGGTGTTCTTTTATGGCGGCAGTTGGAACAGTGGTTCGCGCAGTGACTACAGTTTTGTAGGCGAGGCGCTGGCGGCACGGGGTATCGTGGCGGTGCTGGCCGACTACCGGCTGTATCCTCAGGTCCACTACCAGGGCTTTCTCGAAGACAGCGCGAGCGCGGTGGGCTGGACTCGCGAACATATTCGCCAGTACGGCGGTGATCCGGGCCGGCTTTACGTCATGGGCCATAGCGCCGGCGGCTACAACGCCGCGATGCTGGCGCTCGACCCCAAATGGCTGGCCGCCGTGGGCATGAAGCCTTCGATGCTCAGCGGCTGGATCGGTCTGGCCGGGCCCTATGACTTTCTCCCCATTGAGAACCCGGAAGTGAAACCGGTCTTCTACTTTCCGAATTCACCCCCCGATTCTCAACCGATCAACCACGTCAGCGCCCTCTCGCCGCCTGCGCTGTTGATAGCCGCGAAGGATGACACACTGGTCAACCCCGAGCGCAACACCGGCGGCATGGCCCGACTTCTGCGCGGCCAGGGTGTGCCCGTGCGCGAGCTGTATTTCTCCAAGCCTGGCCACGGCACGTTGATCGCTGCATTCTCCCGCCCGATGCGCGGACTGGCACCGGTGCTGGATGAGGTGGTGGCGTTCATTCACAGCCGGGATCAGACATTGGTCTACTGACTCACGCCAATGCGCGCCATGAACGCGCGAGTCAAGCCAGCCATCTGCTCGGTCTGCTCATCGAGGGCAAAATGTCCCGCCTCTAGAATGTGTACTTCTGCGCCTGGCACATCGTCCTTGTAGCGCAGGGCCCCGGGCACAATGAACGAGGGGTCGAATTTGCCCCACATGACCAGCATGGGCGGCTGATTGTCTTTCAACCACCGCTGCCATTTCGGGTACGAGGCGACGTTGTTGCGGTAATCCAGCAGTAAGGCTGACTGTATCTCGCGCTGGCCGGGCCGGGACAAAGCCGCAAACTCGTCTTCCCATGTATCGGGGTTGTAGCGCTCGGGATGAGGGCTTGTGCCCAGGTGACGTTGTTTCGTGCCTTCGTATCCGGTGAACCCATCGACTTGCTCGGGGTGCTCCGAAGGTGCCTTCCAGTATTTGGCAATGTTTACCCACTTGGCGCCCAGCCCTTCGTCATAGGCATTGGCGTTCTGAATGATGATGCCATGGAGTTTCTGCGGGGCGTTGAGAATCATCCGAAAGCCCACCGGACCGCCGTAGTCCTGCATGAACAGCGTGTACTTGTCGATATGCAACTGCGTCAGCAGCGTTGCCATGGTTTCGGCCAGGTGGTCAAACGTATAAGCGTAAGCCGCCAGGGAAGGCGCGTCGCTTCTGCCAAATCCGGGGTAATCGGGTGCAATCACGTGATACTTGTCAGCAAGCAGCGGTATCAGCGAGTCCCACATCCGTGAGGAGGACGGGTACCCGTGAAGGAGCACCAGCACGGGGGCATCGGCAGGGCCGGCCTCGCGGTAAAAAACCCTTACGCCGTCTACGCTGGCCCAGTGATAGGACGCGGACTCACTGGTGTACGGGATGGAGGCCACGGGTTCTGCCGCTTGCGCTGACTGGGTAAGGGTAAACGTTGTCACGAGGGCACCTAGCAGGCTGAGGGTTCGGAGGTTCACTTGGATCGATCTCGACTGTTTGCATTTCCCGGCGAAATGCACTTGCCGTCAGCGTGAACGCATTGCCGGTTCGACACCATTGGCCCAATCACCCTTTTTCATTATTATTGGGCCAACATCGATCAGGCCACCTCCCGTGACAAAAACACTGAACGTCTGCGTCATTGCCTTCAACGGGATCAGCCCCTTTCACCTTTCCGTCCCTTGCCTGGTGTTCGGCCAAGACCGGCGAGTGGGTGATTCGCCCTGGTTCAAACTGGCTGTCTGCGCAGGCGAGGACGGGGTTTTGATGACCAACGCCGGCTTCGCCATCCAGTGCGATCATGGGCTGGACCAGGTCACCCGTGCTGACATCGTCGTGGTTCCGAGCTGGAGAGACGTCGACGCCCGCCCACCGGACGCGATTCTCGACGCGCTCAATGCAGCGCACGCCCGAGGCGCGCTGGTGGTCGGGCTTTGTCTGGGCGCATTCGTCCTCGCGCATGCAGGTCTGTTGGACGGCAAACAGGCCACCACTCATTGGGCGTGGGCGGCACAGCTGGCGCAAGACTTCCCACAGATCGACGTGGATGCCAAGGTGCTCTACGTCGAACAGGACCAGGTCCTGACCTCGGCAGGCGTGGCCGCAGGGCTCGACTGCTGCATCCATATCGTCAGGCGGGCCTATGGGCGTGAGATTGCCAACACCCTCGCCCGCCGCCTGGTCGTGTCGCCACACCGCGAAGGCGGCCAGGCGCAGTTCATCGATCAACCCGTCCCTCAGGGTGCCAGCGATCAGCGCCTGAGCCTGCTTCTGGACTGGCTGCGGGCGAACCTTGGAGAGGCGTTGTCGATCGACCAGGTGGCGCAGAGGCTAGCGATGAGCCGGCGTAGCTTCACGCGCCACTTCAAGCAGATCACCGGTTCGACGTTCGGCAAGTGGCTGACCAATGAGCGAATCAAAGCCGCCCAGCAGCAGCTTGAAACCACCCACGACAGTGTCGAGAAAATTGCCACCGTTTGCGGATTTGGGACAAGCCTTTCTCTGCGGCAGCACTTCTCGGCAGTCGTGGGTGTGAGCCCGACGAGTTACCGAAAGACGTATCGGCGGTAGGCCGGAGGCGTCAGCCCCTACTCAGCAACTCCGCCACCCTGGCCGTCAACGCATCCAGTGCAAACGGCTTGGTGAGCACGGCGGTGGGTGGCGATGCGGGCATGTGGACTGGCATCGCTGGCTCGGCGTATCCCGTCATGAACAGCACGGGAAGGCCTGATCGGCACCCGCGGCCTTCTTTTGCCATCTGACGGCCGTCTGCACCGCCAGGCAGGCCGACGTCGGTTACCAGCAAGTCGATTGGCGTGTCGGAGCGCAACAGCTTGAGGCCAGCCTGGCTGTCGGCCGCCTCGATCACGACGTAGCCCAGGCTGCTCAAGGCCTCGCTGACAAACAGGCGAACTGTAGGCTCGTCATCGACCACCAGCACGGTTTCACCCGATGCCACCGGGCCCATCTGAGCCGCTGGCTGCATCTGATCAGGGGATTTCAGCTCGGCCGGATGATACGGCATCTGCAAGCAGACCCGGGTGCCCTTGCCTTCCTCGGACTCGATCCTGACCTGCCCGCCCGATTGCTTGGCAAAGCCATAGACCATGGAAAGCCCCAGCCCGGTGCCCGCCCCGACGGGCTTGGTGGTGAAGAAGGGTTCAAACGCCTTCGACAGGGTTTCGGCACTCATGCCCGTCCCGTTGTCGGCCACGGTGATGGTCAGGTAGGTGCCCGGCGCCAGGTCCGGGTCCAGGCCATCGCCCTCCTCCTGGACCTGATTGGAGGTCTGGATGGAAATCTTCCCGCCGTCCGGCAGCGCATCTCTGGCGTTGATGCAGAGGTTCAGCAAGGAGTTTTCTACCTGGGCCTGATCGACCAGGCAGGTACTCAGCGCTGCATTCAAATCGACGCTCAGGTCGATGCCAGGCCCCACGGTGCGGCGGATCAACTCTTCCATCTCGGCGATCAGCACATGCACGTCGGTGTGTTCGGGAAGCAGGGTCTGCCGGCGGGAAAACGCCAGCAAGCGGTGAGTCAGTGCCGCTGCGCGCTGGGCCGCTCCGTAGGCCACCGACACGTAGCGTTCGACGTCAACCGTGCGGCCCTGATTGAGTCGCAGCTTGATCAGGTCCAGGCTGCCGGTGATCCCGGCCAGCAGGTTGTTGAAGTCGTGGGCGATGCCGCCGGTGAGTTGGCCGATCGCTTCCATCTTCTGCGACTGGCGCAACGCAGCCTCTGCCGCCTCGCGCTCCGCGACCGCTTGAGCGACGCGCACCTCCAGCGTCCGGTTGAGCTCCAGCAGCGCGTTTTCGGCGTGTTTCCTGTCGCTCACGTCGATCGAAGAACCCACCAGGCCGATGACCTCGCCCGCGTCGTTCAGCAGCGGGGCCTTGGCAGAGAGCCAGGTCGTTGCCGACCCGTCGGGCATGTCGACCCGTTCCTCGATCTGTTCGGCCACACCGCTGCGCATGATGCGCTGATCGGTCGCCATCACCTGCCGGGCCTGGGCCTTGTCTTCGAGGATTTCCAGGTCCGTCTTGCCCAGGTAAAACTCGGGCGGCTTGCCGATCAGCTCGGTGGTGCCGTGGTTGGCCACCAGTAGCCGGCCTTCCAGGTCCTTGGCGTAGATAACCCCCGGAACCGCTGCGGTGAAGGTGCGCAGCATGGCCGACATTCTGTCGCGCTCGGCTTCGGCGGCTTTGCGCGACTCGATGTTCATCAGCACGCCGGGGAAGCGGATTGCTTGTCCTTGGGGATTGAGTTCGGCGCGACCGTTGGCCTCGACCCAGCGGTAGAATCCGTCGTCCTGGCGAACGCGGTATTCACAGCGAAACGCGCCGCCTCTGGCCATGGTGGCCTCGATTTCAGAGGCCAGGCGATCAACGTCCTCGGGGTGAATCGAGGAAAACGCTTCGGCGATGGGAATGCCGGATTTGCAGCGCTCCACCGGCAACCCGAACGAGCGGGCAAAGCGTTCGTCCGCCGTCACGCGGTCGCTGAGAATATCCCACACCCAGGTGCCGATGATGGCCCCCGCATCGAGGGCCAGTTGAAGACGCTCGGACGCATCTGCCGGGAATTCGCAAGCCTCAACCAGAGCGGACGTACCCGCCGGTTGAACAAGCGGCTCAGAGTTGCCTTGTTCCATTCCCAACCTCGTTCCCGCGTCATCTGCAAAACGTGCAGGATACGCGCTGGAGCCGGTCAGGCGAAGGCATGGCAGATGAAATGCCTTGTTGCGGGCATCACTGCGGCGGCCTGATTGTCGCCGCCATCCCGGCCTGCGCGGCAGGTTGGCGCACTAGGGTGATGCTCAGCAGCATGCCGGCGCCAAGGCAGAGGGCGATGCACGCCAAGGCGATCTTGAAAGCCTCGGTGATGCCTGTGGGGTCCGTGTGGGTACCCAGTGCGCTGTAGAAGATCCCGCCGATCACGGCCACGCTCAGCGCCGTGCTGATTTGCAGCGTGGAGCTGACCACGCCGGCGATCATCCCCGAATAGGCCGGCGCTACCCGTCCTGTGACCATGCGCATGAGGGTCGGCAGCGCGAGCCCCTGGCCGAAACCGATGGTGAAAAGCAGTGGCGCCAGGAGGATCGAGGCCGGGTGCATACCGATGGGCGTCGTCGTGATAAGCCACAGCAGCCCGAGCAAACCGGCCGACTGCAGCCCCATGCCGAAGGGGTTTACGTACACCCCGAATGCGCGGCGAAACAGTGGCGTGAGCAGCGGCCCGAGCAGAAAGCCTGCGCCGAAGGGCAGGAACACCAGCCCGGCGCTCAGTGCCGAGGTGTGCAGCGCGCCTTGCAGGAACACCGAGAACAGCAGGAAAAACGGCGCGATTGCGTAATACAGCAGTGCAACCACCAGCGCTCGGCCCAGACCTGGCGCCTGCAACACGGCCGGGTCTACCAAGGGCGATCCACCGGCACGGCCCAGACGGGTTTCATACCGCCAGAACAGCCACGCCAGTACCGGCATCGCGATCAACAAGGCCCAGGCCCACAGCGGCCACCCAGCCTCCCTCCCCTCGATCAGCGGGACGATCAGCGCCGCCAGGGTAAGCACCGACAGCGCCATGCCGCCCGGATCGAGCCGGGTGGCGTTGCGCGCGCGGGTTTCTTTGAACACCCGGATGCCAAACAGCAGCACCAGCGCCGCAACCGGCAGATTCACCAGAAAGATGACCCGCCAGCCCAGGCCGAACAGGTTCAGCGAAATCAAGACGCCACCCAATGCCTGCCCGACCACCGAAGCCAGGCCGAACACCGCGCCATACAGGCTCAGCGCCAGCGGCTTTTCAGCTTCGGGGAAGATGGCCTGCACCGACGCCAGCGCCTGGGGCGCCATCACTGCCGCCGTGATGCCCTGCAAGGCGCGCCCGATCACTAAGGCCCAGGGCGACCCCGCGCAACCGCAGAGCAGCGACGCGGCGGCAAAGCCAATCAAGCCGATGAAAAACATCCGGCCGCGGCCATAGATATCACCCAGTCGTCCGCCGGTGATCAGGGTGACGGCGTAGAGCCCGGCATAGGCTGAAATGACCAGTTGCTCGGTGGACGCTGAAGCGCCCAGGTCCTGCCTGATCGATGGCAGCGCCACATTGATGATGAAAAAATCCAGCGGCGGCAGGAACGCGCCCACCAGCAGGATCACGAACATGGCCCAACGGCGCGGGTCAGGCAGGGAAACATCTTCCCGGGACATGGAAAGCCTCCATAGGCAACGGTGGCGAAACAAGGGGCGTGAATCGAGGCGGCGCATCGCGGGATGCGCCTTTGGATGCGCAACGTCTAGGTGCGCTCGAACGCTTCGCAGCCCGCGACAGGCTTCCAGTTCACCAGCGGTGTCAGGAAGTGCAATTCGAACCGCCGCGCGGTGAATCGCCACTGCCCGCCGCGCCGTTCGAATCGGTCGTGATACAGGCCGCTGACCTGCACCGGCCCCTGCTCGACATCATGAAACAGACAATCTGCGGCGACGGTGGCCGTCGCTGATCCCCCGTCGATGCTGATCATCGGGTTGGACATCCAGTGGTGCATGTGAGGCATCCGTTGCCAGTTCCTCTGGGCCATCGCCAGGATTTCCTCGGGACTTGTGCCGCCACCGAAGCCCGGCAGGTCGAGGATGGCGTCGTCATGCCAGAGGGTGAGCAGCAGTTCGCTGTCCATCAGGTCGAAGGCGTTGGCGTAGCCGGAAATCAATGACTCGATCGCCGCGCGGCTTTCCAGTGCTTCCAGCCGTGCTGCCAGATGTTCAAGGGTCATGGTCAGGTCCTTGTGTGGGTGTTGGTGCAGCTGGACTGGGTTTGTCTGCTGGCGGGGACCATTGTGAAAGCGCCGGGGTTGCGACGGGACTGCCATTGCTGCATCTTCGCCGTTCACTTTTGTACGAGGTACGCCATGGATTGGAATGACCTGCGCGTCTTTCTGGCCATCGCCCGCGGCGGCTCCCTGGGCGCTGCTGCGAAATTGCTGGGCGTCAGCCACCCCACCGTGGGGCGGCGCCTGCATGTGCTTGAGCAGGCCAGCGGTGAAGTGTTCTTCCGCCGCACGGCCACGGGGCTGGTGTTGACCGACAGCGGCGAGCGGATCTTCGAGCTGGCCGAAGACATGGAGCGCAGCGCCCTGACCATCGAGCGGCGTATCGCCGGTGAAAGCGACCAGCCGGAAGGCCTGTTGCGGATTTCATCGGCGGACTGGTTCGCCTGCTACGTGCTGGGACCGGTGCTGAGGGAGCTGCTTGTGCGTCATCCGCTGATCGTGCCCGAAGTGATCGCCGGGCACCGGCTGTTCGACCTGACACGCCGGGAGGCAGACATCGCCTTCAGGATCGTGCCATTCACCGAGCCCGACATCGTGCAGCGGCGATTGACCACCCTGAGCTACGGGCTGTACACAGGCGCCGGGCAAGCGTTCGAACCGGGTGCCGAGGGTGAAGGCGTCGGGTTGATCACCATGAACACCGCCCAGGCCCACTACCCCGACGTGCTCTGGCTGCAGGAGCGGTTTCCCCAGGCCCGGATCACGTTCACCAGCAGCAGCCGCACGGTGCAGGCACGCATGAGCGCGCTGGGGCTCGGGGTGTGCGTGCTGCCAAGGGTGTTGGGGGATCAGTTGCCAGCCCTCAGAAAGCTGGACATCGGCCAGACGCCGCCAGGGCGCGACATCTGGATGGGGTATCACCACGACATGCGCCAGATGGACCGGCTGCGGGCGTTTGCGGATCTTGCGGGGGAGATGGTTGGCGAGGATCCGGGGCCTTCCTTGTAATGCGACAACGCTGCAACACCGTGCGCTGTGACAACGCGCACCTGTAGGAGTGAGCTTGCTCGCGATGGCAGCGTGTCAGTCAACATCTCTAACGCTGACACACCTCAATCGCGAGCAAGCTCACTCCTACAGGTTTAGGCTGGAGAATACCGCACGCCCCGTGCCCGCCAGGCGAACCCCAGGACCATCAACAACCCCAGAGCCGCCATCAGCGCACCGGCCAGCGAGATCGCCGGATAACCCAGTCCGGCATTGATCACCGCGCCGCCCAGTGCCGCGCCGATGGCATTACCGAAGTTGAACGCGCCGATGTTCACCGCCGATGCAAGGTTCGGCGCATCCTTGGCCGCTTCCATCACGCGCATCTGCAGCGGCGGCACCAGGGCGAAACTGGCGACGCCCCAGATCAGGATCGCCACGGCGGCAGGCACAGGCCAGCGCATCAGCACCGAGAACGCCAGCAGGACCAGAATCAACACCACCAGCGAAACGAGCAGGGTCCGGTCAACCGAACGGTCTGCTGCCTTGCCGCCCCACATGTTGCCCAGCGTCAGGCCCACCCCGAACAGCACCAGCATGGCCGTGATGAAGGCGGTGGAAGCATGGGTTTCGCTGCTCAGGATCGGCGCGATGTAGGTAAACACTGTGAACATGGCGCCAGAGCCGACCACCGTCAGCGCCAGAGCGGCCAGCACAGGACCGCGGCCCAGCACGCGGATCTCGGCCAGCACGCCATCGCTTTTCGGCAGCGGCAGGTTGGGCAAGGCGTACCACAGCGCCGCCATGGCGACGAAACCAAGACCGGCAATGCCCCAGAACGCCGTGCGCCAGCCCAGCAGTTCACCGAACCAACTGGCCAGCGGCACACCGCCGATGGTCGCCAGGGTGAGCCCCATGAACATGGCCGCCACGGCCCCTGCCCGTTTCTCGGACGGCACTACGCTGGCGGCAACGATGGAACCGATGCCGAAAAACGCGCCGTGGTTGAGCGACGTCACGATCCGCGCAACGAGCAGGCTTTCATAGCTGGTGGCCATGGCCGACATCAGATTGCCCAGGGTGAAGATCGCCATCAGGCCGATCAACAGGTAACGCCGTGGAATCTTGCCGGTGGTCAGGGTCATCAGGGGCGCGCCGATCAGCACACCCAGTGCATAGGCGCTGACCAGCAGCCCGGCAGTGGGGATCGAGACGCCGAGGTCGGACGCGATACTGGGCAACATGCCCATGGGGGCAAACTCCGTCACGCCGATGCCGAAGGCACCGATCGAGAGGGCTACAAGGGGTGGGTTGATTCGCATGAAATGGCTCCTTATCTATGCCGCCAATGCTACGATCATGGCTTTCGAGGCGGTAGAGCCCTTTCGGTACAAGCACCTTTGCTTACGAGGCACAAATGGACTTCAACGGCAGGTCGGGAGAAATGGAAGTGTTCGCCAGGGTGGCACAGGCCGGGAGCCTGTCCGCGGCGGCGCGGGCATTGGGACTGACACCCTCGGCGGTGAGCCGGATCATCGCGCGCACCGAGCAGCGCATTGGCGCGCGCCTGCTGTTGCGCACCACCCGCGCCATCACCCTCACCGCCGAAGGTGAGGCGTATCTGCGAGGCGCGCGGCGCATCCTCGCGGACATGGACGAAGTCGAGCAGGCCATCGCCAGCCAAGGCGTGCCCCGTGGCCGGCTGCGAGTCAGCGCTTCATTGGCCCACGGTCGGCTGGCCATCGTGCCGCTGGTGGCGGCCTTCACTGCGCTCTACCCGGAAATCCTGGTGGATTTGACCCTGGGCGATGAAGTCGTCGACATCCTCGCCGGCCAGGCCGACGTCGCCGTGCGCTTCGGCCATCTGCCGGACAGCCCCTTGAGCGCCCGCTGCATCGGCGAAACCGGCCAGGTGATCGTCGCCTCGCCCCAGTACCTGGAACGCCACGGCACGCCCAAACAGCCCGAAGACCTGAGCGAGCACAACTGCCTGCGCTTCAATTTCCGCAGGGCCGCGCCGGACTGGCCGTTCTGTCGCGACGGTCGCGACTTCTCCCTGAAAATCTCCGGCACCATCGCCTGCAGCAGCGGCGAAGCCCTGGCGCAAATGGCCAGGCTTGGCGCCGGTATCGCACGCATCGGTGCGTTCACCGTGGTCGACGAGATCGAACGCGGGGAGCTGGTGCCACTGCTGGAAGACTTCAATCCCGGCGACCGGGAGCCGATTCACGCCGTGTTCGTCGGCGGCTCTACGATGAGCGCCAGGGTCAGGGTGTTCGTGGACTTTCTGCTGGATCAGCACCGGGACGGTCGGTATTCCATCATCACCTGATACCCAGGATCCATTCCCGGCAACGCCCTCAGTCACAGCTAAGTTTCACCCCGTAACTTCTCCCCTGCGCCATTTGCGGCGCTGTCCATGGAGAAGCGATCCCGATGAATCCCTCAATAGCCGGTTGGCTCAATAAAGTCCCCGAAGTCACCCTGTCGTTCTGGGTCATCAAAATCATGTCGACCACGGTCGGCGAAACCTTCGCTGATTTTCTCGCCGTCGATGCCGGGCTTGGCGCGGGCGTCACGACAGTGGGAATGGCGACGCTGCTCGCCATTGCCCTGTTCGCCCAACTGCGCACTCGTGCCTACACCCCTTGGATCTACTGGCTCACGGTGGTGCTGGTGAGCATCGTCGGCACCCAGATCACCGATGTGCTGACCGACATGCTAGACGTCAGCCTCTACACCAGCACAGCGGTGTTTTCGGTGCTGCTGGCCGCGACATTCACGGTCTGGTACCGGACTGAACGCACGCTGTCGATCCACGAGATCGTCACCTCCAGACGCGAGTTGTTCTACTGGGCAACCGTGCTCTGCACCTTCGCCCTGGGCACGGCGGCCGGGGATCTGGCCACCGAAGCGCTGGGCCTGGGCTTCACCCTGGGCGTCGGCATCTTCGGGGTGCTGCTGGCTGCGACATTCGCCGCCTGGCGCATGGGCGGCAACGCCGTGCTGACCTTCTGGATCGGCTACATCCTGACCCGCCCGTTCGGCGCCTCCCTGGGCGACCTGCTCACCCAAGCCAAGACCTACGGCGGCCTGGGCATGGGCGCCACCTGGACCAGCGCCATCTTTCTCTGCGTGATCCTGATGCTGGTCACCGTTGCCCAGCTCAGCGTCGGCAACCGTAAACACGTCACTCAATAACCCGCTCTATCCACTCTTACACCCTTGAAAGGAAATAACATGCGCTACGTCAAAAACGCTATCCGCCATGTCGCCATCGCGACTTCTATCTTTCTGCTGACTGTTGCTGCGGGCTGCTCCAAGCCTGCCGACAAGCCCACCCCTGCGCCGAACGCCAACGCTTCGCAAACAGGTACCGGGCAAAGCAGCGCTTCGAAACTGGGGGATCTGTCCGGCTTTCGCGCCATTGCCGCCGAGGTTGCGGACCTGGTAGACAAAAATGACCTGCCAGGGGCGAAAACCAGAATCAAGGACCTTGAATCGAGCTGGGATTCGGCCGAAGCCGGCATCAAGCCTCGCGCCGCCGGTGACTGGCACCTGTTGGACAAGGCCATCGACCGCGCCCTCTCCGCACTGCGTGCCGGCAGCCCGAACCAGGCCGACTGCAAGGCAGCGATGGATGACCTGATGAAGGCGTTCGACTCCCTCCAGGGAAAACCATAAGCTTGTTAATTCCCCGCTCGCTCATCATCGGAGACATACAGTGCGGATACTTCTGGTCGAAGACGATCCGATGATTGGAGAAGCCATCGAGGGCGCACTCAAGGACGCAAGCTATGCCTGCGACTGGGTCAGGGACGGCCTGATCGCCCTCGCCGCCCTCGACACCCAGCACTACGATCTGGTGCTGCTTGACCTGGGTCTGCCGGGCAAGGACGGGCAAGCGGTTCTGGCCAGCATCCGCGGCCAGAACAACCCGGTGCCCTTGCTCATCATCACCGCCCGCGACAGCCTCGATGAACGCCTTCGCGGGCTCGATGGCGGCGCCGACGACTACCTGCTCAAACCCTTCGAAATGGCGGAACTGCTGGCTCGGATGCGCGCCGTATTGCGCCGCAAAGGCGGCAATGCCATCCCGCTGCTGGGTAACGGGGTCGTGTCACTGGACCCCAGTTCCAAAGAGGCCTGCGCCGAAGGCTGCGCCCCCGTGCAGCTTTCCAACCGGGAGTTCGCCCTGCTCCACGCGCTGCTGATTCGCCCCGGCGCTATCCTTTCCCGTGCCGATCTCGAAGACCGCATCTACGGCTGGGGCAACGAAGTGGAAAGCAACGCCGTGGAATTCCTGATCCACTCCCTGCGCCGCAAACTGGGCAGCCACGTCATCAAGAACGTCAGAGGTGTGGGATGGATGGTTTCAAAAAACGCCTGAGTGAATCGGTACAACTCAGGCTGTCGATGGCCCTGTCCGTGGCCATTCTGCTGGTCGCCATCGCCGCCGGGGTGTTCGCCTTTGTCTCGGCGTTCGATGAAGCCCACGAAATGCAGGACGACACCCTGCGCCAGGTCGCGGTGCTGTTCGACCGCCAGCAGATGACCCTGCAGTACCCGCTCCATGGCGTTATCGAGGGTGACGACGAAGAATCCCGGGTCACCATTCAGTACCTCGCCGACGGCAGCAAGGCGCCTGCCAGCAGCGACGCTGGAACCCCCTTGCCGTTGCCGACGACATTGCCCGACGGCATCAGCACGCTGGACGTTGGCGGCGAGCCGTTTCGCGTTCTGGTCAGGACCACCACCCGCGGCGAACGCATCGCCGTCGCGCAGGAAACCGGCGCCCGTGACAGCGATGCTCGTGAAAGCGCCTGGCGAAGTCTGCTGCCCTTTCTGATCCTGTTTCCCGTGTTGCTGCTGGTGGTCGGCGATCTGGTGCGCAAGCTGTTCCGCCCCATCGCCACCCTCTCGGCGGAAATCGACCAACGCGCCGAGCAGGCCCTGCATCCCATCGACGAACACCATCTACCGACCGAAGTCAGGCCGTTCGTGGTCGCAATCAACCGGCTGCTGGGCCGCGTCCGGCAATCCATGGAGGCCCAGGGCCGATTCGTCGCCGATGCCGCCCACGAATTGCGCTCGCCGCTCACCGCGCTTTCTTTGCAGGCCGAACGACTGGCCAGCGCCGAGATGCCCGAGCTGGCCCGCGAACGTTTGACTACGCTGCGCCGTGGGATTGAGCGCGGGCGAAATCTGGTCGATCAGTTGCTGGACCTCGCCAAGGCGCAATCAGGCTCTACGCCGCAGCCTTCGGTGGTTTCGGTACATGCGGTGTACCGGCATGTACTGGAGGATTTGCTGGCGCAGGCAGAGGCCAAACAGATCGACATCGGCGTCGAAGGTGAGCAAGACGCACAGGTTCTGATACCTGAAATCGAGCTGACCATGCTGGTGAAGAACCTGGTCGACAACGCCATCCGCTACACACCCGCCGGCGGCCGGGTCGACCTCTCGGTGAGTATCGACCAGGGCTTTGCCTGCTTGCAGATCAAGGATTCAGGCCCGGGAATCGCAGTTCACGAACGCGAGCGCGTCTTCGATCCGTTCTACCGCACCCTGGGCAGCGAACAGCGCGGATCCGGGCTTGGCCTGTCCATCGTCCAGGCCATCGCCCAACGAGCCGGCGCCATCGTTACCCTGGGGTTTTCCAACGAGCAACTGGGCCAAGGCTTGTGCGTGTCGGTGCGCCTGAAGCTGCATGGTCAGGCGCGCTGAGGTTTGGCGCCAGATGGCATGCCTTGCCAGCCTTTTCGCAGAAACACCACTTGGGCCACCACGCCGACAATCAGCGCAAGGGCGATCAACCCCAGTGCGCCTTTGAGCAACGGCGAATTCGGGTCGGTGACGATGGGATGACCATCTGGAACCCGGCGCAGGGTCTCCGAGACGGTCGGCACCATCATGAAGAACACTGTCAGGCTCAGCAGGATGGTTTCAAGGTATATCCCCGCACGGCCCAGCCAGGCAATGAAGCCCACTCCGTAACCCGCGAGCAGCAGCACCAGTGTGACCGCGCCGATCACCGGGCTGATGGGTTGATGCGCCACCAGAAACACCGTGCAGGCGCCGATCAGCATCGAGACGAAGTAGGCTACGCCTGCGCCCGAGCGCGGCACGATGCGCCCGTGCCGAATCAGCATCCAGGCGGCCAGAGGGATGGCAGGCAGGCTGCCCAGTGTGTGTACCCAGCCAAGGGCAGAGATCCCGAACATTCGATTATTCCTTTTTTGTCTGGATGATAGGCATAGCGCACGGAGCGCTGCGCAGTTGCCGATCAGCCGTGTGAAAGGGTTATGATTTCAGGGTTCAGACTATTGAAGACGCGGCCGGACTGACATGACGGATTTACTCGAAAACTTGACCATTCTTCCGGAAATGCAGTTGGAAGGCCTGGCCACCGGCGATCTGCTCTCGCAGGTACTGGCACAGATTCGTCTGACCGGGGATCGCGTCTATTCCACGACACTGGCCTTGGGGCAGCGTCTGGAGCTGGACGAAAAAAGCTCGCACATCTGCGTCTTGCAACAGGGCCAGTTGCGCATCGAAGGCCCCGACGGGCATGGGCAGGTGATCGAGCAAGGGGACATTCTGCTGCTGCCCCATGATCCGTCATCCCTGAACATTATCACCACAATGGGGCCGGCCGCGCTGGTGGTCTGCCGCTTCTGGTTCGACGCCAGCAGCTTCCAGGCCATGCTGTTCGCCATGCCGTGGCTGATCCACGTCAGGCGCGCCGAAGCCGCCGCCTGGTCGGACGGCATCTTGCATTTCATGCTGATCGAGGCCAACGACACCCAACCTGGCGGCGCGTTGATGATTTCCCGTCTGATCGACCTTACCGTCATTCGCATCCTGCGAACCTGGGTGCAGCACGGCATGGCCTCGGGCTGGCTGGGCGGCTTGTCGGATGCGCGCATCGCCAGAACCCTCAAAGCCATCCACGAAAAACCCGGTCAACAATGGCGCATCGACGCACTGGCCAGCGTCGCCGGCATGTCACGCTCAAGCTTCTGCGAACGCTTCACCGCGCTGGTGGGGCGCTCACCCCTGCGCTATCAGAATGAGTGGCGACTGACCCTGGCGAAAACCATGCTGGCCCGGCACGACAGCCGCATCGGCGAGGTGGGATTTGCTATTGGCTACGAATCCGAAGCGGCATTCAGCCGCGCCTACAAAGCGTTTTTTGGCCGCTCGCCACGGGACGACAACAACCAGGCCCTGCCCTAGCGCTGCTGAAACGCGATCTTCAGTCCCAGTGCCATGAACATCGTGCCGATGATTTTTCCCTCCCATCGACGCAGCCCGGCAAGGCCCTTGATCGCCTGGCTCAAGGGGCGAATGGCGAGGGCCAAGAGGCTGGTGTAGATAGCGCTCAGACCTGAAAAGATCAGACCAAGCACTGCAAATTGCAGAAACGACGAACCGGAAGCCGGGTGGATGAATTGCGGCAGGAACGCCAGGAAAAAGATCGCCGTCTTGGGGTTCAGCACTTCGGCGCCGATTGCCTGGAAAAACGCCTGGGCCGGCGTCACCGCGCTCAGTTGTGCTTTGGAATCACCGCCTGATCTGGACATGAACGCTCGCACGCCCAGATAGATCAGGTAGCAGGCGCCGACCAGTTTCACCACGTTGAAGGCGGTGGCCGAGGTCATCAGGATCGCCGACAGCCCCAGTGCCGCGCAGAGGGTGTGGATCAGATCGCCCGCGGCAACGCCCAGCCCGGTGGCGATACCCACCTTGCGCCCACCCTGCACGGTGCGCGTCATCACCAGCAGCACCGCCGGCCCGGGTATCAGGAACAGTCCCAACACGACGGCTACGTAGGTCAGCAAGGAGCTCAGGTCGAACATGGCGGGTGATCTCGATGGGGGGCGCGAACGCCAGTAATCCTGATCCGAACACCGAACGCAAGCTGTCTGTAATTCCTGGTTGATCGGCTGTCCGGGCACACGTATTCGGTGGGATCAGCCTATCCTTTCAATCCAGTCGTTTCTGCATGAAAAACCGCTAATGCCCCGGCGGAAAATCATCCAGCGTTCCAAACTTGCTGAAGCCCAGTCGCTCGTAGAAAGACGGTGCCTGGAAATCAAAGGTGTCGAGCCAGAGGCCGACGCAGCCTCTTTCCCGGGCGACCTCTTCGGCCATCCCGATCAGCCGTGAGCCAGTGCCTTGACCTTGGGTTTGCTCAGGTATCGCAAGCAGTTCGATGAAAAACCAGCGATAGAATATCTCTCCATACAGGCCTCCGATAATTTCGTCGGTCTCCTCATCACGGACCACCAGAGCGATTGTCTCGGGCTTTGGATCACCAGCCCGAGACAGGTTATGCGCCCGCAATGGCTTGAGGATGGCTGCACGTGCGTCATCTGCCGGATCGACCATCACTTCTATACGCGTCATCATCGCTAATCCTTTAGGTACTCACATTGATAGGGTAAAACGGCCCGCAGCTGCCTGCGCTTCTCGCGATGCGCTCGCAACCTTGAAAAGATACAATAAATTCAATGATTTATTTCTGTTGTTCATTTCCCATATGTCGCCCCAGCCAAGGGAATCTCAATGTCTGCGCCTGCCACTCCCCACCCGCTGTTTGAAACCTATGCCCGGTTCGGCGAGCTGAATTTCAGCTCCCTGAAAGAAGAACTTGCGGCCATCACCGATTACCTTGGGCAGTTTCCCGAACAGGCGCAGGCGGTCGAGGGCTACCGGGCGGTGCGCAGTTTTCTCAAATCCTACGCGGGCAACGAGGCAACGTTCAATTCCTACCGCACCCACGTCGAGCGCTTGCTGTTGTGGGCGCTGCTCAAGGCGCGGATTCCCTTGCTGGAAATGCGCCGTACCCACGCCGAGAGTTTCATGGAGTTTTGCCTGGCGCCTGACCCCGCCTGGGTCGGCCCGGTGGTCAAGTCGCGTTTCAATCGTATCGGGGCGCGCAAGAAATCGAGCAGCGATACCTACGTGCTCAACCCCGAATGGCGCCCGTTCAGCCAGACGGTGTCCAAGGAAGAACGCAAACGCGCCAAGGAACAGAATCGCCCTGCGCAACTGGACGCCTACAAGCTCGCCCAGGGTTCTATCGCGCAGATCTTTGCGGTGTGCGGGAGTTTCTTTCAGCACGCCATCGATGAGGGCTTCTGCGAGCAGAATCCGTTTCGGGCGGTCAAGCAGAAGAGCAAGTACAAGCAGCGCAATACCGACGACCAGGACACCCGCATCCTGACCTCGCTGCAATGGGATTTCGTGCTGGAAACCGCCGAGCAACTGGCTGCGGCCGATGCCCGCTATGAGCGCACGCTGTTCATCGTGGCAACGATTTTCGCCATGTACCTGCGGGTTTCCGATCTGGTCGGGCGTGACAACTGGAAGCCGACCATGGGCGACCTGCGCAAGGACAACGCGGGCAATTGGTGGTATCACGTGGTCGGCAAAGGCAACAAGGCGGGCAAGATCAGCGTGCGCGACGACTACGTCGAGAACTATCTGAAACGCTGGCGGCTGCACCAGGGCCTCTCGCCCCTGCCCGGCTTTCGTGAAAGCACGCCGCTGATCGCGACCCAGCGTGGCCGTGCGGGGCTGTCGGACCGGCACATCCGCGTTTTATTGCAAGAGGTGTTCGACCGTGCGCTTGCGCGCATGCAGGCCGAGAACTGGGCGGACGAGGACGTCGGCCGGCTGCGTGCGGCCTCGCTGCACTGGTTGCGCCACACCTCGGCTACCTTCGATGCGCCCCATCGCGACATGAAGGATTTGCAGATCGACCTGCGTCACAACAGCCTGAGCACCACGCAGAACGTCTATTACAACTCCGAAGACGAGAAACGCGCCTACTCGGTCAAGCGTCTGGCGATGAAAGAGCGATAGCCGGCGCTATCGCTCTCAACCTGGTTTCAGGCCTTCTTGCCGCCAGAACCAAAGGCGGCGAAGCGCTTGTTGAAACCTGCGATACGGCCTTCGGTGGTGGCCTGGCGCTGCTGACCGGTGTAGATCGGATGCGAGGCGCTGGACACATCGAGGGCGACGTATGGATAGGTGTTGCCGTCGGTGTGCTGGTGGGTACGATCGGTGTCGGCGGTCGAGCCAATGAGGAAGTACACATCGGCGGCGGTGTCGTGGAACAGCACGGTGCGGTATGCGGGGTGGATATTCGGCTTCATGATGGTCTCCAGGATTGGATATCGATAGATACGTTATACTGTATCTTTTTGATATTTTCAAGGCGCCCCCCCCCCGGGTGGGTGGTTGCGCGGTTTGTGTACATCCGGGCGTTAGTGGCGCCGAAAGACGAAGCTGTCGCTGCCGTCTGGCTCGACCGCTTGAAGAGTCTCCACCTGCGTGAAGCCGACGGCCTTTGCCAGACGCTGGCTTGCGGTGTTGGCGCTGGCGGTGGTCAGATACAGAGACTGGCCCTCAAGCAACACCAACAACGCCGCCAGGGCCTCCTTCATCAGGCCTTGGCCGGCATGGCGCTGGTTGGCCCAGTAGCCGATTTCGAAATCTTCATTCGCAGTCGGCCCAGGCATCAATCCGATGCAGCCGACAATCTCCGGGGCGCCGTTGCGCGGCAGGACGAGGTAGCGCTTTTCGGCACCGCAGCGGAAAAAATCCCTGGCGGCCAGTTCCAGACTTTCAGCGGCTTGTTCCAGCGTCCAGTGGGGCTGGCTCCAGGCGAGGAATTCCCGGTGCAGGGTGTAACTGGCGTTCAGGGCGCAGGCCAGGGCCTCGGCGTAGCAGACGTCAGCCGGCACCAGGCGCAAGCGTTCGGTGACGAGGGTCAATGGCACCCGTACTTCGGGCGCCAGGCTGTGCGCCCAGATGACGCCCGGATGTGTCAGGGCGGGGATAGATGAAGGTGGTGAATCCATGCTCACAGAAGATCCTTGGGTTAGTCGCCCCTAATGTAGGAGCGCTCGCCTCCGGCTGCAATGGACCTGTCGCATCAACCCTGAGCACGCCGCGAAACTGTAGGAGCGCGCTTGCCCGCGACAGGGCCGTGTCAGGCGCCGGCGATGCGACCGGTACACCGCAGTCCCGGGCAAGCGCGCTCCTACAGGGCGATGGCCGCAACCGCTCGCGGTGGCTTTGCGGTGATTACCGACTCATGCATCGCCAACCGGGCTCGCAGCCGGCGCAGTATCCACCGATGCCGAACGCCGCCGCGTCAGGTACCAACCTATGGTCAACCCCACTGCCAGCACCGGGATCATCGCAATGGTCCAGGTCCCGCTCGGATAATCGAACGCCATCAGCACCAACACTACCGCCAGGAATCCCATGGTGGCCCAGGAGGTATACGGCGCCCACGGCATCTTGAAGGTCACATCCGGCAGTTCACCGCGCTTGACCGCCTGGCGAAAGCGGATCTGACACATCACGATGAAACCCCAGGTGGTCACGATCCCCAGCGAGGCCACGTTCAACACGATCTCGAACGCTTGGGCCGGAACGATGTAATTGAGCGGCACGCCAATCGCGATCACCGCGACGGTCACCAGGATCCCGCCGTAAGGCACACCACGGCTGTTCATTCGCGAAACGTACTTGGGTGCAGAGCCACCCATCGCCAGGGAACGCAGGATGCGACCGGTCGAATACAGCCCCGAGTTGAGGCTCGACATGGCCGCGGTCAGCACCACGATGTTCATCACGCTGCCCATGTACGGCACTCCCAGCTTGCCGAAAAAGGTCACGAACGGACTCTCGCCTGCGCTGTACGCCGTCCACGGCAGCAGCAAGGTCAGCAGCACCACGGAGCCAACGTAGAACAGGCCGATCCGCCACATGATGGAGTTGATCGCCTTGGGCAAGACCTTGCGTGGATCCGCCGTTTCTCCGGCAGCCACGCCCACCAGTTCGATGCTGGCATAGGCGAAGATCACCCCCTGAATGATCAGCACCGCCGGCACCAGCCCGTGAGGAAACACACCTCCGTTGTCGGTAATCAGATGCAGCCCAGTGGCGTGCCCGTCAATCGGGTGGCCGCTGGCGAGAAAGACCGTCCCTATGATCAGAAACAGGCTGATGGTGAGCACTTTGATCAACGAGAACCAGAACTCCATCTCGCCGAAATACTTGACGCCGATCATGTTCAAGACCGTGACAATCCCCAGTGACCCCAGCGCAAACAGCCACTGCGGCGCGTCGGCAAAAGCGCCCCAGTACTTCATGTAGATGGCAATCGCCGTGATATCGACGATGCCGGTGGTTGCCCACACCAGGTAATACATCCAGCCGGCAACGTAGGAGGAACGCTCGCCGAGAAACTCCCGGGCGTAGGACACGAAGCTGCCCGTCGTAGGACGGTGCATCACCAGCTCACCCAGTGCACGCATGATGAAAAAGGCAAACACGCCGCAGACCAGATACACCACCGCCAGCGCCGGCCCGGCCATTTGCAGGCGTGCCCCGGCCCCCAGGAACAGGCCGGTGCCGATGGCGCCGCCCATGGCAATCATGTGTACGTGTCGGGATTTGAGCTTCTTTTCGTATCCGCTTTCGTGGGAAGCGAACAGGTCTTCATTGCGGACATGCTTCATGAGCGTCTCCAGGTGCGTGCTTCTCGGGAAGCGATTTTTGTAATAGTCAGGGAGGCATGTTGAGCATGGTTCGGTGATGCAATTGGCGGGTTGCAAGGTCGGTAGCCTGCCAGTTGAATCACCTGTTCTTCCTTGATGATGTTGCGCTTCTAACGACTTCACCTGCGTTGCGCCGATTCTATATCGTTGCGTAGAATCAGGGTTTTTCGCAAAATCAAAACCTGTTTTGCAACCAGCGCAATAAGAAGCCAGCCATGAAATCGAAAGCAAAAGACGCAGGCCCGGATGATCTCGGGGCGATGAGGACCTTCGTCAAAGTCGTCGAAGCCGGCAGTTTCTCGGCCGTCGCGCGGGAGGCACACTTGTCCACCTCTACGGTGGCGCGCAAGGTGTCGCAGATCGAGGAGTCGCTGGGTGTGGTGCTGCTGCATCGCTCGACGCACAAGATCAGCCTGACCGAAGCCGGCAGCCTGTACCTTGAGCGCGCCACCACGCTGATTGCCGATTTCGATGACACCATGCGGGTAGTGGCCGAACTGGACGCCCAGCCTAGCGGCCCGCTCAAGCTCACCGCGCCGGTCGCGTTCGGCCGCCGCTATCTGGCGCCTCTGGTCGCACCCTTCCTGGCGCACTACCCCACCATCCAGCTGGATGTGCGCCTGACCGACAATCACAACGATCTGGTTGCGGGCGGCTTCGACCTGGATATCCATGAAGGCGAGAACTACCTGGACAACCTCATCGTCCAGAAGCTCTCACGCAATGACAGCGTGCTGTGCGCGGCCCCCGCCTACCTTGAACGCCGGGGGCGGCCCCTGCATCCGGACGATCTCAAGGCACACAACTGCCTGCGCTACGTTCACCCCGAGGGAGACCCGCGCTGGCACCTGGTGTCCGGGAAGGACCGGCACAGCCTGCTGCCGACCGGCAATCTGGTGTCCGACCACTCCGAGCTATTGCTGGAGGCCACCTGCGCGGGACTTGGCATTGCCGATTTCGAGATCTGGCTGGTGCGTGACTATCTGGCCACAGGCCGCCTGGAAGTGGTGTTGCCCCAGTACCGTCTGGAGAACACCCTGACCGGGCGGCACATCTACCTGGCGTATCTGGCGAACCGGCGCGGGTCCACCAAGTTGCGTGTCCTGCGTGACTTCATCGCCGAGCAGTTGCAGCACATCGGCAGTTTTTCCGATGAGGAGTTGCGCAAGATGCGCGGCGATGACTTCTAAAGGTAGCGCTCCATCACTCAGGGCTTCTGAAGCTCGAAGCTGAACTCGGCGTGACCAATCTCGCGTTTCATGGTGTTGATCATCTTCGGGCGATGGAAAGCCGACAGCAGGCCGCGCTGTTGCGAGGTGCCAATCTGCAGGCGCTCGAGGATTTCACAGACGAGCATGTACAGCACCTCGATATTGCCGTCCTCGACTTTCACCGAGAACCCCAGCGCGCCATCCGAACCCAGCCGCCGGGTCTGTTCCGATGCACGAATGCCAATGCCGTATGAACCGTCGGCACCGAGCTTGCCGACCACGTCGCCATCAAATGCCTTCATCAGTTCGGTGCAGAACCGCCCTTCGCCGGCGACCATTTCAGGGTGACGGGTCATCGCCCGGTAGATCCTCGCCAGTGCCTTGCTGCGTTCGCTGGCGATCTCGCCCGATGCGGTTAGGTCCGCCGCCGAAGCAAGCCTTGCGTACATCCGTGCCAGGCGGTCGAGGGGGAATGCCGGGGTCGGCAGGTTGCATCCGTCGGTGGCCCACTCCACGCCGTCTACCGGCAAGTCGCACAGGTCCGCGACAACAGCCTTGACGTGGCGCTGCAGCGGGTGATCGGGGGATTCGTAGTTCTCGGCGGTCTGCCCCAGGGCCAGCGCTGCGCCAAGCATGCCCACGTGCTTGCCGGAGCAGTTGCTGCAGGCGGCCGTGGGTGTGAAATCGCGCTTGATCCAGTCCTTATAGACCGCATCGGAAATCGGCGGGTGACCGCCGCAGCGCATGCTCGATTCGGTGAGGTCGATCTTGCCCAGCATCGCCAGGGTTCGCTCGATGTGCCGCGGCTCGCTGCTGTGGGAGGCGCACATCAAGGCAAGGTCTGCCTCGTCGAAACCAAAGCGCTCGAACGCACCCGCTTCCAGCACCGCCAGCGCCTGGGCAGGCTTGGCGGCTGAGCGCGCCAGGGTCATGCGTTGAGGATTGCCGAAGCCATACAGCAGCTTCCCGGAGGCATCCACCACCGCCACATTGGCGTGATGCAGGTTCTCGACAGAGCCCCCACGGTACGTCACCACCGCAGCTTTATTGTTGTTCATTCATGTCATCCTCAAACCGGTCGAACTGATTCCTGAATTCGGTGCCTAGTGTATGAGGATCGATCATCAATGGCCTGTCCAGCCTTTGAAAAGGGGTATTGCGTCAGATGCAATACCGGATGGCTGCCGCCCATGGCGGGAAGCTCCACAGCGTTTAGGCCCACGGATCGGGTGAAAACCAACTACATTGCCTCCAAACCTTGCAGGAAAATGCCCCTTGGCCCTCAACCCACTGACACCAGGCATCACCCAGGAAGACGCCGGTTCCACCGCGCTTGGCGTTTTGCTGCAAGCTTGTGCCGCCGGTAACCGACTGGCGTTCGAGGCGCTGTACCGCGCGACCTCGGCAAAGCTGTTCGGCATTTGCTTGAGGTACGTCAACAACCGCGCCGACGCCGAAGAAGTTCTTCAGGAAGTCTTCACCACGGTCTGGCTCAAGGCTGGCAGTTTCGATCCCAGGCTTGCAGGCGCGATCACCTGGATGGCGACCATCGCCCGGCACAAGGCGATCGATCGACGCCGGGCGCAACATCGCCATGAAGATCTGGATGACGTCACTGAATGGCCGAGCCAGGTGTCGGTGGTTGAAACCGTCGACGCCCAGCGCCAGAACAGCCAGATCGACCGCTGCATGGATACGCTGGGTGAGCAGCAGCAGACCTACATCCGAGTGGCCTTCTTCGAGGGTTATTCCTATGCCGAACTGGCAGCGCGTCACAGCATCGCGCTGGGGACGATGAAAAGCTGGATTCGGCGGGGCCTCTTACAACTGCGGGCGTGCCTTGGGCTATGAGCGAACATGACACTACACCCGGCGATGAGCATGATTTGCTGATCGCCGAATATGCATTGGGCGTGCTGTCTGCCCAGGAGCGTGCGCAGGTCGAGGCGATGCTGGTGCAGAGTGCGCCGGATCGGGCGTTATTGGCGGCCTGGCAGTCTCATTTTGCCGGTTGGCTCGCTCGCTTGCCCGCTGTCGAACCTCCGGACGGGGTCTGGCTGGCGATTCAGCAAGAGTTGTTTCCCGCAGAAGTTTCGCCGAACCAGCGGACAACGCCGGGCAACAATGCCGGGATCTGGCGCTGGACGACGGCCATCGCGCTGGCCGCTTCGCTGCTGTTGGCGGTGTTCATTCTCGTGCGGCCTGCCCCGCTTGCGCCGCCATCCATGATCGCACGCCTGGCGCAGGACGACGGCGCCGTGCTGTTCACCGCCACGGTGCAATCTCAAGGACGGCAAGTGTTGCTGGTGCCTACACGCAAGGCAGAGTGGCAGGACAGGAGCGCGCAAGCCTGGGTCATCGGCGGCGACGGCAAACCGCACTCGCTGGGGCTGCTGCCGACCGACAATGCCGTTGCGCTGTCGGTGCCTGCGGATCTGGCGGAGTTGTTGGCAAGCGGCGCGGTGCTGGCGGTATCGCTCGAGCCCCCAGCCGGCTCACCGACAGGATTGCCGACCGGCCCCGTCATCGCCACCGGCAGGATAACCGCCCTCTGATCATGCCCCTGTAGGAGCGCGCTTGCCCGCGACGGCGGTGTGTCAGGCACATCATCGTCGTCTGTTGTACCGCAATCGCGGGCAAGCGCGCTCCTACGGGGATCGTGGCGTTCGACGACTTTCGTTCAGACCACGATCAAACGGACATTGTGGCGTTCGACGATCTTCGTTCAGACCACGATCATACGGGCATTGTGTCGGTCGACGAATTTTGTTCAAACCCTAATCCGCTGTAGGAGCGCGCTTGCCCGCGACGGCGGTGGGTCAGGCACATCATCGTCGTCTGCCATACCGCAATCGCGGGCAAGCGCGCTCCTACGGGTGGTGGCATTTGGGCGATGGAGCAACAGGCTCAGATTTCGCCCGGATGCTCCGGCATCGGGGAATTGTTGCGCTCGACCTTTTCGACGTCCTTCTCCAGCGGCGCCTCATCATCGGGATCGAGGGGGATATCGTCGTCGCCGCCCACGGTGTCGGGCGGCATAGGAATGACATCCGGTCTGCCGGGTTCCAGTGGCTGGATGGAGTCCACTGCGTTTTCTGTACCGCCGGGTATGCCTGATGAAGCGTTCATGTTCACCTCGCCTGGTCACGAATCAGTCGCAACCTTTAAGGTTCGAATTCGCAGTTCACCCAGGGTTCGATGATTTTCCCGAACGGACTCCGGGCACGCCTCACCCGACAGCCTCAGAAGTTGGCCGGGGTGTTGGCGCTGATGATTTCTGCTTCGTCCTGGCCGATGTTGCGAAACCGGTGCGGCAACGTGGTCGGGAAATAGTAGCCGTCACCTGCGGTCAGGATGCTGATCTGGCCATCGACGGTAAGTTCGATGGTGCCGCGCGTCACCAACCCGCACTCCTCGCCCTGGGCATGCACGATGGGCTCTGCGCCGGAGCTGGCGCCGGGGGCGTACTGCTCGCGCAGCATGCGCATCTGGCGGCTGGGAACCGACGCGCCGATCAGCAACAGACGCAGGCCATCGCGGCCCAGGTCCGGCTGCTCACCGGCGCGGAAGATGTAGCGCTGTTCCTGTGGCGGCTGGTCGAACGAGAAAAAGTCCGCCAGGGTCATGGGGAAGCCTTCGAGCAGTTTCTTCAGGGAACTGACCGACGGGCTGACGCGATTCAACTCAATCAACGAGATCGTGCCATTGGCGACGCCGCTGCGTCTGGCCAGCTCTCGCTGGGACATCTTGTAGCTTTCCCGCACTAACTTGAGTCGTGACCCCGTATCCATGACAGCCCTTTGTTAAAGCCCGAGGGTATCGAGGGACGCGCCTTGACCGGGCACCTCCCCCACTTGATTGGGGGTGATTAGAGCACGTTTGGGCGCCGTGAACCTATACGCGCAAGCGACATCCACAGGTCGCTTGCGCACAGGCCCTACTCCACCTGCGGCGGATACTCGGCGATGAATTGCCCGATCACGTCGGCGAAGTCGTGGTCGGCGGTAAAGCCCAGGTCCTTGGCGTATCTGGCCGTGAATGATCCGGGCCAGGAGCCGACGATGCGCTCGATGGCCGGGTTTCGCTCATGACGAATACGGCTGACGACCTCGTCCTCTGCGGTGCGGCGCAGGGCGTCGATCATCTGCTGAACCGTGATCGACAGGCCAGGCATATTGATGACCCGACCCTGGGTCAACAGATCAGCCTTGAGCTCATGGCCGTGAATCAGGTTGGCAATGGCCTGGGCGGGTGACATCAGCCACAACGGCATGTCCAGCGCGACCGGGCAGACGCTCTCCTGTCCGTTGAGCGGTTCACGAATGATGCCGCTGGCAAAACTCGACGCCGCCATGTTCGGCTTGCCGGGGCGCACCACGATGGTCGGCATGCGCAGGCTGCGTCCATCGACGAAACCCCGGCGGCTGTAGTCGGCCAGCAGCAAGTCGTTCATGGCCTTTTGCGTGCCATAGGAGCTTTGCGGCGCCCAGACTTGATCGTCCTCGACCTGCGTCGGCAGTTGCCCGCCAAACACCGCCACCGAACTGGTCATCACCCACTTGGGGCACGTGCCAACCTTGCGGATGCGCTCGAGCAACTGCTGCGTGGCGCTGAAGTTGATGCGCATCCCCAGGTCGAAGTCCTGCTCGGCCTGGCTCGACACCACCGCTGCCAGATGGAAAATACTGTCAGTGTCGGCGTCGACCAGGCCTTCGAGCACCTGCGGGTCGGCGATGTCACCGCAAACCACTTTCACCCTCGCGTCATCGATGCCGGTCAGTGGCACTACATCGAACGCGACGATGCCGCGAATGCGCTGGGTCACGCCCTGGCGGTCTGTCAGGGTGCCGCGCTCAAGCAGCGCTTCGATCAGGCGGCGGCCCAGAAAGCCAGCCGCGCCAGTCACAAGAATGTTCATCAATAGCTCCTAATGCTCAGCGATTTACCAGTTTTGCAGGAATGCGGAAGACCAGTGCCGCGCCCAGAAACAGCGCGCTGGCCATGACGTACATGCCGATGGTGGTGCTTTGCGTCATGTCCTTGAGAAAGCCCATCAGGTACGGCGAGGCGAAACCGGCCAGGTTGCCGCAGGAGTTGATCAGCGCAATGCCAGCCGCTGCTGCGGTGCCACCCAGAAACGCAGTGGGCAACGGCCAGAACAGCGGCAGCGTGCTCAGAGCGCCCATCGCTCCCAGCGTCAGCCCGATCATCGACAGGGTGAAGTTGTCGCTCCAGGTCGCGGAAATGATCATCCCGATGCCGCCCACCACCGCGGTCAGCGCCAGGTGCCAGCGACGTTCGCGCAGCCGGTCGGCGTTGCGCGAGACCAGCAGCATGGTGACCACCGCCGCGCCATACGGAATGGCAGTCAGCAGACCGATTTGCAGGACATCGGTCACCCCGGCCTGACGCACCAGGGTCGGCAGCCAGAAGCCCACGGTGTAGAAACCGGCAATCAGGCAGAAGTAGATCGCGGTCAACAGCCAGATGCGTGGCTGGCGGAACACTTCACGCACGCTGTGCGCCTCGTGGCCATGGCTTTCGGCGTCGATGCGCGATTGCAACAGGTTCTTTTCTTCCTGGCTCAGCCAGCCGGCATGGGAAATCCGGTCGCTGAGGCAGAAGATCACCATGATCCCGACGAACACCGATGGCAGGCCTTCGATGAAGAACAGCCACTGCCAGCCGGCAAACCCGTGGGCGCCATGGAAGGCCGTCATCAGCCAGCCCGAGAGTGGCGCGCCGATCAAGCCGGACAGCGGCACGGCGGTGGCGAACAGCGCGAACATCTTTCCGCGCCGGTGCGTGGGGAACCAGTACGACAGGTACAGGATAACGCCCGGATAGAACCCCGCCTCGGCCAGGCCCAGCAGGAAGCGCATGATGTAGAAGGACATCGGCGTGGTGACGAAAGCCATGCACGAGGAAATCACGCCCCAACTGATCATGATCCGGGCGATCCACAGGCGTGCGCCGACCCGGTGCAGGATCAGGTTGCTGGGGATTTCCACGAGGAAGTAGGCAATGAAGAAGATGCCGGCGCCCAGGCCGTACACCGCTTCGGAGAAATGCAGGTCATCGGACATTTGCAGCTTGGCAAACCCGACGTTCACCCGGTCCAGATAGGCCACCAGGTAGCACAGCAACAGCAGCGGCAGAATCCGCCAGGCAGCCTTGCGGTAGGCCGCGTCTTCCGACACGACGGCCGAGGAGCCCGTCAGGTCCTGAGTCAGTGATTCACTCATGTCTTTCCCATCCCGTTGTTTTTGTAGTGGGGGTGATTTTTGGGGGTAGAACGGTGCGCGACGAAATAAGTAACATAATACGTCATACGAATTCAACAAGCGGTTGATGCGGGACGCTGGGACCGAAATGCAGTAACGTGCGCTGATTTGAAGCATGAGATCGCTATGGCTCACGTCGACCCTTTTTCTCTGCCCCCGCTTGCGCCGGCCCTCAAGGACGCATCCAAAGGCACCTTGGCCGATCAGGTGACGGCGGCGCTGAAAGCCCATATCGCCAGTGGCGAAGCCCTGCCCGGCTCGCGACTGCCGACGGAACCGGTGCTGTGCGAGCGCTATGGCGTGAGTCGCACGGTGGTGCGCGAGGCGATTTCCCGGCTCAAGTCCGCAGGCCTGGTCGAAGTGCGCCAAGGCAGCGGCACCGTGGTGTCGGAAGGCGCGCACATCAAGGCCTTCACCATCGACCTGGACGTGAGCGGCTCTATCGAGGCGGTGTTGCGGGTGACCGAACTGCGTCGCGGCATCGAAGGCGAAGCGGCGTCACTGGCGGCACAGCGTCACACCCCTGCCGGGCTTGAAGCCATCGAGCGCGCCCTCAAAGCCATCGACGAAGCCGAACAGGCCGGCCGCGACGGCGTCGAGGAGGACCTGGCGTTTCACTTGTCGATCTCCCACGCCACGGGCAACCCGCTGTTCCCGTCGCTGCACGACTTCATCGCCCAGTTCATCAAGGAAGCGATCCGCATCACCCGCTCCAACGAAGAGCGACGCAGCGAACTGGCCAGAACCGTGCGCATCGAGCACGTGGCGATCTACGACGCAATCGCCGCCAGCGACCCCAACGCCGCGCGCTTCGCCGCCCTCACTCACATCCACAACGCCGTCGAGCGGCTGAAAAGCGCGGACCCTGCTTTCTGGCAAAATCCAGGCTCGCGGGGGAGCTAAAAGACCGGAAATGACCGTTCGTCGTCATTTTCCAAATGAGAATTAGTTATACATTGGTTTTCACACAATCTTCACGTCCGAGGGTCCAGTCTGAACCCACTCCTTTTGATCCTCTTTAAAGCCCGTCTTCCCCAGCGGGCTTTTTTTCTGCGCGTTTTTTGCTTCATTTCCCAACGCTAAGCCCGCCCCGCCGCCTGTTTGCGCTCACCGATCAATGTTGTGCTACACCTATCAGCACGCACTGTTCAGCTATCAGGGATGACACGGTCTTATGCGTTTGAATATGCCGGTTACACAGCAGGAAAGGACTTTCGCTGCACATGAACGCCTGATCTCGACCACGGATCTGAGCAGCCGCATCACCTACTGCAATGACGCCTTTGTCGCCCTGAGCGGTTTTACCCGCGAAGAGCTGATCGGCCAGCCGCACAATCTGGTTCGTCACCCGGACATGCCGCCGTCGGTGTTCGCCCACATGTGGGAGACCATCAAACAGGGCAAGCCGTGGATGGGCGTGGTGAAAAATCGCGCCAAGAATGGCGACTTCTATTGGGTCAGTGCCTACGTCACCGCGATCTACGAGGACGGCAAGATCGCAGGTTTCGAATCGGTTCGCTCCTTGCCTACCCGCGATCAGGTGCGCCGCGCCCAGGCCCTGTACGCCCGGTTGCGTGACGGCAAGGCCGCTGTCTCCAGGGCGAGCACGGTGCGTTTTCACCTGCTGCGCCAGTTGCCGTTGCTCATCGCTGCGGTGGTGCTCGGCTTCTCGAATTACCTGCTCTCGGACCACGTCGAACTGGTGGTGATGCTGTTGACGCTGATCGCCCTGAGCGCCGTGCTGGAAATGCGCCAGAGCAAGTCCCTGCAGACCATTCTCAACGATCATCCCAAGGCCTTTACGGATCCTTTGATCGCCCTGACCTACAGCGACAACCGCGGGCCCCAGGCGCAACTGGATCTGGCGATGATCAGCGAAGAAGCGCGGTTGCAGGCGGCCTTGACCCGGCTTGCCGACGCCGGAGAAAGCGTCAAGCAACGTGCCGGGCAATCGGCGAGCCTGTCGTTGCTTCAGGCCGAGGCGCTGGATCAGCAGCGCAGCGAAACCGATCAGTCGGCCACCGCCATCACCCAGATGGCCGCGACCATTCAGGAAGTCACGCACAACGTACAGAATACCGCCCATGCGGCGCAGGAAGCCGACACCCTGGCCCAGCAAGGTCGCGGGCTGGCCGATGACAGCCTGCTGGCGATCCGGCACATGGCCAACTCCGTGACGGAGATCGGTCAGGCGGTGGGCGAACTGGCGGGCGCAACCCAGTCCATCGGCAGCGTGGTGGATGTCATCAACTCCATTGCCCAACAGACCAACCTGCTGGCACTCAACGCCGCCATCGAGGCGGCCCGCGCCGGTGAGCAAGGCCGGGGTTTTGCGGTGGTGGCCGACGAGGTGCGTTCCCTTGCCTCGCGTACACAGACTTCTACCGAACAGATTCAGGGCATCATCGGTGAACTGCGTGAAGGCGCAAGCCGTGCAGTGGCCACGGCAACCCGTGGCCAGGCGATGTCTCAGGACAGCGTGGCGAGCGTCGAGGCGGTGCAACAGGCGCTGAGTGGCATCAGCGAGGCCGTCACCCGCATCACCGGGATGAGCCAGCAGATGGCTTCGGCGTCCGAGCAACAAACCCATGTGGCCGAAAGCATCAACCAGCAGATCAACCGCATCGCCCAGTTGTGCGACCAGAGCGCAGGCCAGGCGCAGCAAGGCTCGACCATCAGCCGCGAGCTTGAGCAGATGGCGCAGTATCTGCACAGCCTGGCCGAGCGTTTTAACCGCTAACTGCGCAGTTGCGTGATCGCCCTGGCAAGTTCTGCCTGGCTGAACGGCTTGGGAAGACGTGAGAAGCCGGCAGCCGATGCCGGCGGTGTGTCGGTGAATGCCGAGCAGATGACGATGGCCAGAGCCGGAAACAGCTCACTGATCTGCGCGGCCAGTTCCGAGCCGCTCATGCCGGGCATGACCTGATCGGTGATGACCAGGTCGAAATCGTGCTCTTGCCGAATCAGCGCCAGCGCCTCTGCACCGTCGCCTGCGGCCATGGCCTGATGCCCGAGGTCCTCGATCATGGCCCGGGTGCTCAGCAGCACCAACGGGTCATCGTCCACCAGCAACACCTTGAGGCTGCGTGACGCCTTGGCGGTTTCGTCCGGCGCGGGCGCCCCGCTCCCGCCCTGCCCCAGCACGATGGTGGAAATCGGCAGCCACAGTTGCGCCGTGGTGCCCTTGCCCGGCTCGCTGCTCAGCACCAGTTTGCCACCGGACTGCGCCGCCAGCCCGTGGATCATCGACAACCCGAGCCCCGTCCCCTTGCCCAGCCCTTTGGTGGTGAAGAACGGCTCCATGGCCCGTTGCAGCACGGCCGGTTCCATCCCGGTACCGGTGTCGGCGACCGAGATGCAGACGAACGGATCGGCACACGCCGCAGTTGGCTCAAGGACGGCCTCGTTTGCGGATACGGTGATCTGTCCACCGTCGGGCATGGCGTCGCGGGCGTTGATCATGAGGTTCATGATCGCCATTTCCAGTTGCCCGGCATCGACGAACACCGGGCGCAGCATCAGCGGGAAACGGGTTTCCACACTGATGCGCGGCCCCAGGGAGCTGCCCAGCAGCTGCGACATGCCACGCACCAGCGCGACCACGTCCACGGGCTTGGGGTCCAGCTCCTGACGGCGGGCGAACGCCAGCATGCGCTGGGTCAACGATGAGCCGCGATGGGCCGCTGCCATGGCGTTGTCCAGCAGCGAATGGCTCTTGGGATCCTCGCCCAGGCGTTTCTTGACGATGCCCAGGCTGCCGAGGATCACTGTCAACAGGTTATTGAAGTCGTGGGCGATGCCGCCGGTAAGCTGGCCGATGGATTCCATCTTCTGCGCCTGGTACAGGGCTTCGCGGGCTTCCTTGAGCGCGGTCTGGGCCTGGACGCTGTCGGTGATGTCCCGGGTGATCTTGGCAAAACCGATGATCTGGCCAGCATCGTTGCGAATCGGGTCGATGACCACGTGCACCAGAAACCGCGTGCCGTCCTTGCGCACCCGCCAGCCCTGGCCTTCGTAGCGCCCTTCGCGCTCGGCGATGTCCAGCGAGCGCTGGGGCATTCCGGCCTCGGCGTCGGCGGGCTCGAAAAACAGCGAGAAGTGCTGGCCAATCACTTCTATAGGCTCGTAGCCCTTGATCCGCTGCGCACCGGCGTTCCAGGTGGTGATGATGCCCGTGGGGTCGAGCATGTACAGCGCATAGTCGGTCACGCCCTGTACCAGCAGGCTGAATTGCTGCTCGCTGTGGCGCAGTGCCTCCTGCGCCGCCCGACGTTCGGTGAGGTCACGGGTGACCTTGGCGAAACCGATCAGCGCGCCGTCCTGGTAGATAGGGTCGATGACCACCGACGCCCACAGCCGGCTGCCGTCCTTGCGCACGCGCCAGCCCTCGCCCTCGAACCGCCCCGAACTGGCAGCGATCCCCAGCGCCCGCGCGGGCATGCCGGCCTGGCGGTCTTCATCGGTGTAGAACAGGGAAAACGAACGCCCCAGGATCTCGGACTCTTCGTATTGCTTGATGCGTCGTGCGCCGGAATTCCAGCTGCGCACCAGGCCGTCGGTGTCGATCATGTAGATCGCATAATCGAAGACCGCATCGACCAGCAGGCGATAGCGGTCCTCTTGAGAAACCAGTACGGGTGACTCGGCTTGCTGCATGTCGGCCTCGGACAACGGGAATGGCGCGTGTTCGGTAGGTTGGCCTGATCCCGGACCGCTCCGGGATCAGTTCTTGTGACCGTCAGGCTTGACCAGCGCCGCGATGCTGGCCAGAACCGCCTGTATATCGAACGGCTTGTCGAACACTTCCACGAACAGGTCAGGCCGGGCGACACCCAGATGGCCCTGTGCACCGCTCATCAGCATGATCGGCAGCGACCCGAGCTTCTCGTGCTTGCGCACCTGTTCGGCCAGCTCGATGCCGTTCATGCCCGGCATCATGTAATCGGTGATGATCAGCTGCGGCTGTTCCCGCTCCAGGATACTCAACGCTCTCGCGCCGCTGCCTGCCGTCACGGTCAGATAGCCGACATCCTCCAGCGCGAAACTCAGGATATCGGCAATCAGGTACTCGTCATCGACAATCAATATCGTGGTCATGGCGCCCTCATTCCGCTCAATCGGTGACGAGCGTGCTGGCGAGCGCGACGGTTACGCGTTTGTGCTATCGCCAAGGGCATGGGTATCAACCTTCTTCACGTCCAGGCCTCGCGTACCGATGGTGACTTCAAGCAACGCGGGGTCGTAGGGATTGTCCCTGATTTTAAGAATGGAAAGCTGGCGCTTAAGTTCACGCGATGTCTGAACGAAACGCAGGAGCATCAGGTTATCGACGATGCACGAGAGGTCCGGGGCCGGGGCATCGATCTCCGAACCCAGCAACGTCAGCACTTCCCAGGAGGCGACGACAGTGACGTCCCGGGCCCGCAGCTCGTTCATCAGCGCCGTGTACAGGTCCAGCACCCGGGACTTGTCGGCGGCCGCGCGAGCCATGCCCGCCAGGCTGTCGATGAACACGCGCTTGACCGACCTCGCTTCCACGGTGCGCAGCAGGTCCAGTGCGATCTTGTCGATCGGCTCGGTGGTGATGGATTTCCAGACGATCGACAGAGCCCCGCTGTCTTCCAGGGCCTTGAAGTCCACACCCAGCGAGGCGGCCTTCATGCGCAGGCGCTGGGGCGACTCGTAGAAGCCGAAATACAGCCCCGGCTCCTCGAGCGTCGACTGCCCCAGGAAGCTGATGCCGAAAGAGGTCTTGCCTGAGCCCGATGGCCCGACCAGCAGCGATACCGAAGAGGTCATCAGCCCGCCGCCGATCAGCGGGTCCAGGGAGATCAGGCCACTGGAGACCATCGAAAAGGTCTCGCTGTCGCGAATCCCCGAGTGGGTGACAGTGCTTTCCAGCCGTGGGTAGACCACCAGGCCGTCTTCGGTGATTTCGCATTCATGGGCACCGGAAATCGCGCCGCTGCCGCGGGTCTTGCGCATCTTGATGCGGCGCACCGCCCTGCCGCCGACCAGCTCTTCGCCCAGTTCCAGCACGCCGTCGACCATGGTGTGCTCGGGGCTGCCGTCGTCCAGTTGCGAACTGGTGAGGAAAAACACCGTGCAGCCGGCGAAGGCGGCATGCCCCTGCAGATCGGAGATGAAACGCTTGGTGTTCAGCGGCGAGTCGGCCCGGGAGCGGGCGTTGAGCAGGCCGTCGAGAATCAGCACCGTGGACTTCTGCCGCACGATCTCGCGCCGCAGCAGCTTGACCACCTCGTCCAGACCGTCGTTTTCCATGGTGTCGAAGGCACTGACGAACTGGATCTGATCACCGACCTTGTCCTTGTCGAAGAAACTCAAGGTCGACAGGAACTGGAACAGGCGCTCGTGGGGCTCGGCCAGCAAGGTTGCAAACAGCACTCGCCCGCCGTTGCGGGCATGGTTAAAGCCTATCTGGTTCGCCAGGATCGTCTTGCCCGATCCAGGGCGCCCCTGAATGATGTACGAGGACCCTGCGACGAACCCTCCTTTCAACAGCTCATCCAGCCCTTCAATCCCGCTCTGAAGGCGTTTTAGCTGATTCAAATTTGCGTCCTCCACGTGAGGCGTTCGGCACGTCGTATCGTGCGGATCATGCGCACGCGTCATGCGGCCATTCTTTCGCGTTTGGAGGCGTATTCCAAGAACAATTATCTTTCGTGACGCAGGGTTGCGCGCGTTCAGGGCGAATGGCGGCTACCCGGGCGGGCATGAGGGGAAATCCGGCTTACATCGATTCGCATAACGCCCGCCGGCAACTTTTCAACTTTATGTTGCACCGTAACAAGTAGTGTGAGGCCTGGCGATACACTCCGCTCATCTGTATTACTTGGCGATTCTCTCTGTAACGGCTTTGTTATTTCGACGCATTTTCAGTTTTCGTTCAGCTTCATCGGCGTAGGCTCAATCGCATAGCCGAGAGAGGCCCGAGCGCATTCCAACGCCCTTTCGAAACCGCGCCCTGAAAGCTTGCAGCCCAGATAAACCGTGCCCTCAAGGAAAGCGGCGTAAAAGAATAGCCTGTTTTTATGACTTTTCCATTTCACTCGGTACAGTTGAGAAATACTTCGCAAAAAAATGGATTCTGGATGAAAAACCAACGCCCACTAAACGGAATTTTCATAAATAACCTTCTATCGTCTTAACCACAGTTCGGGATCAGCCTAATCCTCGACACGGATGTAACAGCAGTAATCCATGGAGCGGTCACTATTCACAGTTCTATTGCCTGGGCCTTCATTGCGCCCGCCTCATACCTATAACGAGCACCCTGATCACAGTGGCGCACGCGGTCTTCGTGCGCGCTGATTTTGAAGAACTGGCGGAGGATTTACATGAGTCTGGATTTTCTTCCTTTTTCCCGCCCCAGCATGGGCGACGAGGAAGTCGCGGCGGCAACCCGGGTCTTGCGTTCAGGCTGGATCACCACCGGCCCCGAATGCCAGCGCCTGGAGCAGGAGTTCGCCGAGCACTGTGGCGCGAAGCACGCGGTGGCGCTGTCTTCGGCCACCGGCGCCATGCACATCACCCTGCTCGCCCTGGGGATTGGCCCGGGCGATGAGGTCATCACGCCTTCGCAGACCTGGGTCTCGACCGCCAACATGATCTGCCTGCTGGGCGCCACGCCGGTGTTCGTCGACGTCGACCGCGACACGCTCATGACCGACGCCGCGCGCATCGAGCAGGCCATCACGCCACGCACCAAGGCCATCGTACCGGTGCACTACGCAGGCGCGGCCCTGGATCTCGACCCGATCTACGCCGTGGCACGCAAGCACGGCATCGCCGTGATCGAAGACGCCGCCCACGCCGCAGGCACCCGCTACAAGGGCCGCCCGGTAGGCAGCGCCGGCACGGCGATCT
Organism: Pseudomonas sp. NPDC090203; assembly: GCF_044746765.1. Classification (NCBI taxonomy): domain Bacteria; kingdom Pseudomonadati; phylum Pseudomonadota; class Gammaproteobacteria; order Pseudomonadales; family Pseudomonadaceae; genus Pseudomonas; species Pseudomonas sp. NPDC090203. The sequence continues at coordinate 99,717 of NZ_JBIVCV010000003.1, read as the reverse complement.
TTTCCTTTCATGCGATCAAGAACATGAGCTGCGCCGAAGGCGCGATGTTCACCAGCGACGACGAGCAACTGGCCGACCGGGTGCGCCGGCTGAAATTTCACGGCCTGGGCGTGGACGCCTATGACCGCCTGACCCACGGCCGCAAGCCCCAGGCCGAAGTGATCGAGCCCGGTTTCAAGTACAACCTGGCCGATATCAACGCCGCCGTCGCGCGGGTGCAACTGGAACGCCTTTCGGCGATCAACGCACGCCGAGCCGAGCTTGCCAACCACTACCTGGAGCGCCTGACGGGCAGCCCGGTGCTGCCGCTGGCACAACCGCGCTATGACCAGCAGCACGCCTGGCACCTGTTCATCCTGCGCATCGACGCTGCGCGCTGCGGCATTGACCGCGACGGCTTCATGAAAGCCCTGCAGGCGCAGAACATCGGCAGCGGCATCCATTTCATCGCCACCCACCTGCACAGCTACTACCGCCAGCGCTTTTCCGACGTGCACCTGCCCGACACCGAGTGGAACTCGTCGCGGCTGTGCTCCATTCCCCTGTTCCCGGACATGACCCTCGCCGATGTCGACCGCGTGGTCAGTGCCATTGAATCGATTGTGGAAGCCCGCTCGTGAAACCTTATCCCATCCAGCTCGTGTCGATCGTCATTCCGGTCTACAACGAAGCGCAAAGCCTTCCCGAACTGCTGCGCCGCACCGAAGCGGCCTGCGCACAGGTCACCCAACCCTGCGAAATCATCCTGGTGGACGACGGCAGCCGCGACGACTCCGCCGACCTGCTGCTTGAAGCAAGCCAGCGCCCGGGCAGCCCGGTGGTCGCGGTGATCCTCAACCGCAACTACGGCCAGCACGCTGCGATCATGGCCGGCTTCGGTCAGTGCAAGGGCGATCTGGTCATCACCCTGGACGCCGACCTGCAAAACCCGCCCGAAGAGATCCCGCGGCTGGTCAAGGTCGCCGAACAAGGCTACGACGTGGTCGGCACGGTGCGCGGCAACCGCCAGGACTCGGCCCTGCGCCGCTGGCCTTCGAAACTGATCAACCTGGCCGTGCAGCGCTCCACCGGTGTTGCCATGACCGACTACGGCTGCATGTTGCGCGCCTATCGACGCAGCATCGTCGACGCCATGCTCGCCTGCAGTGAGCGCAGCACGTTCATCCCTATTCTCGCCAACAGCTTCGCCCGTCACACAACGGAAGTATTGGTGACACATGCTGAGCGCGAGCACGGGGAATCCAAGTACAGCGCCATGAAACTGATCAATCTGATGTTCGACCTGGTCACCTGCATGACCACCACGCCCCTGCGGCTGTTGAGCATCATCGGTTTCAGCATGGCCTTTCTTGGCATCGCGTTCGCCACGCTGCTGATCGTGTTGCGCCTGATGTTCGGTGCCTCATGGGCCGGCCACGGCACCTTTGTCCTGTTTGCGGTGCTGTTCGTGTTCACCGGCGGCCAGTTCATCGGCATGGGCCTGCTCGGTGAATACCTGGGCCGCATGTACAGCGACGTGCGCGCCCGCCCACGGTTCTTCATCGAAAAAGTCGTGCGCAGTCAACCGGCTGCCGTCGCCACCACCGTTGATTCCCCCGCTCCTATTTTGAATAAGGTCGCACCATGAGCCTCAAAGCCGTAGTTTTTGCCTACCACGATATCGGTTGCGTCGGTATCGAAGCCCTGCTCAAAGCCGGTTACGAGATCTCGGCGGTCTTCACTCACGCCGATGACCCTGCCGAAAAGACCTTTTTCGCTTCCGTTGCGCAACTGTGCGCCCAACATGATATCCCCGTGCATGCCCCCGAGGATCCCAATCATCCGCTATGGATCGAGCGGATCGGCAAGCTGGCCCCTGACTTCATCTTCTCGTTCTACTACCGCCACCTGCTGGGCGAGCCGCTGCTGGCCTGTGCCAAACAGGGTGGTTTCAACCTGCATGGCTCGCTGCTGCCCCGCTATCGTGGCCGCGCACCGGCTAACTGGGTGCTGGTCAATGGCGAAACCGAAACCGGCGTCACCCTGCACCGCATGGTCAAACGCCCGGATGCGGGTGCCATCGTTGCCCAGCAGCGCATCGCGATCAGCGCCACCGACACCGCGCTGACCCTGCACGGCAAACTGCGCGCCGGTGCCGCCGACCTGCTGTCCGAAACCCTGCCGTTGCTGGGCAAGGGGCAATTGCCCGGCGTCGAGCAGGACGAATCCAAGGCCAGTTATTTCGGCCGTCGCACCGCCGCCGATGGCCTGATCGACTGGCAGCAGCCAGCCTCTGGCCTTTACAACCTGGTGCGCGCCGTCACCCAGCCTTACCCCGGCGCCTTCTGCCCGGTGGGTGAGCACAAGCTGATTGTCTGGAGCGCCAAGGTGCAGGCTGGCAACGACGGCCAGGCACCGGGCACAGTGATCAGTTGCGACCCGCTGCGTATTGCCTGCGGTGAAGACTCCCTGCTGATCACCGCCGGGCAACGAGGCAGCGAAGGCCTGTATCTGAGCGGCCCGCAACTGGCCCGGGAATTCGGCCTGGTGGACGGCTCGCGTTTGCTGGGCAGCGAGAAGCGCAAGTCGGTGCGCCGCACGCGGGTGCTGATCCTGGGCGTCAACGGCTTCATCGGCAACCACCTGTCCGAGCGCCTGCTGCGCGACGACCGCTACGAAATCTTCGGCATGGACATCGGCAGCGACGCCATCGAGCGCCTGCGCAGCCATCCCAATTTCAACTTCATCGAAGGCGACATCAGCATCCACACCGAGTGGATCGAGTACCACATCAAGAAGTGCGACGTGGTCCTGCCGCTGGTGGCCATCGCCACGCCTATCGAATACACGCGCAACCCGCTGCGGGTGTTCGAACTGGATTTCGAAGAGAACCTGAAAATCGTTCGCTACTGCGTGAAGTACAACAAGCGGGTGATCTTCCCTTCCACGTCGGAAGTCTACGGCATGTGCCAGGACAGTCATTTCGACGAAGACACCTCCAACCTGGTCGTCGGCCCGATCAACAAGCAACGCTGGATCTACTCGGTGTCCAAGCAACTGCTCGACCGGGTGATCTGGGCTTACGGCCAGAAAGGCCTGCAGTTCACCCTGTTCCGCCCCTTCAACTGGATGGGGCCGCGGCTGGACCGCCTGGATTCGGCACGCATCGGCAGTTCCCGCGCCATTACCCAGTTGATCCTGCACCTGGTGGAAGGCACGCCGATTCGCCTGGTCGATGGTGGCGCACAGAAGCGTTGCTTCACTGACGTGGTCGACGGCATCGAGGCGCTGGCGCGGATCATCGAGAACCGCGACGGCCTGTGTAACGGGCAGATCGTCAACATCGGCAACCCGGACAACGAAGCCAGCATCCGCCAGTTGGGCGAAGAACTGCTGCGTCAGTTCGAGGCGCATCCGCTGCGTGATAACTTCCCGCCGTTCGCAGGATTCCGCGAAGTGGAGAGCCAGTCGTTCTACGGCAAGGGCTATCAGGACGTCAGCCACCGCAAACCGAGCATCGACAACGCACGGCGCCTGATCGACTGGCAGCCGACCATCGAACTCAGTGAAACCATCGGCAAGACCCTGGACTTCTTCCTGCGCGAAGCCATGGCCGAGAAGGCGGAAGCGAACTGATGCGGGCCGGATTGCGCATCGACGTCGACACCTATCGCGGCACCCGTGACGGTGTGCCGCGGTTGCTCGACCTGCTGGACGAGGCGCGGATCAAGGCCACGTTCTTCTTCAGCGTCGGCCCTGACAACATGGGGCGCCATCTCTGGCGCCTCGCTCGCCCGCAGTTTCTCTACAAGATGCTGCGCTCGAAGGCCGCAAGCCTCTACGGCTGGGACATCCTGCTGGCCGGCACCGCCTGGCCGGGCAAACCGATCGGCCGCGACCTTGGGCCCTTGATGCGGCGTGCCCAGGAGGCCGGGCACGAGGTTGGCCTGCATGCCTGGGACCATCACGGCTGGCAGGCCAACGCCGGGCACTGGACGCCCACGCAACTCACCGCCCAGATCGCCCGTGGCGTGGATTGCCTGAATGACATCCTCGGCACGCCGGTCACCTGCTCGGCAGCGGCTGGCTGGCGCGCGGATGAACAGGTGGTGCAGGCCAAGCAGTCCTTCGGCTTTCGCTACAACAGCGATTGCCGGGGCCACAGCCTGTTCCGCCCGGTGCTCGCGGACGGCCGACCCGGCACGCCACAGATTCCGGTGGATCTGCCCACCTTCGATGAAGTGGTGGGCCCCAAAATCGCCCCCGAAGCGTTCAACGACTACCTGCTCGATCAGTTCAAGCCCGATCACCTCAACGTCTACACCGTCCATGCCGAGGTCGAAGGCATCGTCATGGCCGGTCAGTTCCGCCAGTTGCTCAGCCAGGCCAGTCTCAAGGGCGTCGAGTTCCAGCCCCTGGGCGAACTCCTGCCGCCAAGCCTGCGGTCCATCTCCCAAGGGCATCTGGTGCGCGGCGCGCTTGCCGGGCGCGAAGGCTGGCTGGGAGTGCAGCAACCATGAGCCGCCATCAATCCATCCTGTGGCTGGTGGCCGCGTTCGTGCTGGCCTACCTTCTGCCGCTGGGCACCCACGGCCTGTGGATTCCCGATGAAACCCGCTACGCGCAGATCAGCCAGGAAATGCTCCACAGCGGCAACTGGGTCGCGCCGCATTTCATGGGCCTGCGTTACTTCGAAAAACCCGCCGCCGGTTACTGGCTGATTGCCGTTGGCCAGGCCATTTTCGGCGAGAACCTGTTTGGCGTACGGATCGCCTCGGCGCTGGCCAGCGGCCTGACCGTGCTGCTGGTGTACCTGATCGCGCAAAAGCTCTGGAGCGACCCACGCAAGAGCTTCACCAGCGCTCTGCTGTTCATGAGCTACATGCTGATCGCCGGGCAGGCAGGCTACGCCAACCTCGACCCGCAGTTCATGTTCTGGGTCACGCTGTCCCTTGTCGCATTCTGGTACGCCACGCACAGTGTCGGCAGGCCGCGCCTGTTGAGCTGGGCGTTGCTGGGCCTGGCCTGCGGCATGGGCTTCATGACCAAGGGGTTCCTGGCCTGGGCACTGCCGGTGATCGTCGCCCTGCCCCACATGGTCTGGCAGCGTCGCCTGCGCGAATTGCTGACATTCGGCCCGCTGGCGATCCTGGTAGCGGCCATTGTCTGCCTGCCCTGGGTACTTGCAGTCCACGCGCGGGAGCCCGATTACTGGCGTTTCTTCTTCTGGCATGAACACATCCGCCGCTTTGCCGGCGATGACGCCCAGCATTCGCGGCCGTGGTGGTTCTACCTGCCGTTGCTGTTCGCGTCCAGCGCGCCGTGGGCCGTGTTGCTGCCCGGCACCCTGAAACAGGCCTGGCAGGAACGGCGCATGCCGCAAACCGGCTTCCTGCTGCTCTGGCTGGCGCTGCCGCTGGCGTTCCTGAGCATGAGCCGGGGCAAGCTGCCGACCTACATCATGCCGTGCATGATCCCGCTGGCCTTGATGATGGGCCACGTGCTGGTCGAGCGCCTGCGCCAGGCCCGCAGCGGGACGTTGCGCACCAACGGCGTACTCAACGCGGTGGTCGGTGTTGTCGCGCTGGTGGCACTGCTGGTCGTGCAGCATCGCCAGGATCTCTACGATCAGCAACCGCTGCACCTGACCCTGGCGGTGCTGATCCTGGTGGGCTGGATTCTGGCCAATGCCCTGCAAGGCCTGAAACCCCTGCGCTTCTGGGCCCTGCCTGCGGCAGGTGCGTGGCTGGGCATCGTGCTGATTCCCATCGCCCTGCCCGACAGTGTGGTGTTCAACAAGACGCCGGACCAGTTCGTGGTGCGCCACATCGATGAACTGACCTCGGCCAACCAGTTGCTGAGCAACGACCTGGGCGCCGCGGCCGCGCTGTCCTGGCGCCTCAAGCGCAAGGACGTCGTGCTCTACGACACCCAGGGCGAACTCAAGTACGGGCTCAACTACCCGCAGGCCAGCACCCGTGCGGTGGACTGGAATCAGGTTCAGGCCTGGATGACCCAGGCGCGTCGCGAGGGATCGGTGGCGGTGCTGATGCGCGGCGACGAAGCCGACAACGCCCACGAGTTCAGCCTGTTGCCTGCGGACGGCAAACGTTACGAGGAAGGCAACCTGACGTTGCTGATCTTCGACAGGACGCCGTCATGACGTTCGCCCTCCTGCTGTGCGCCTGCCTGCTGACTTGTCTGGGCCAGATCGCCCAGAAACTGGCGGTCGAGCAATGGCAGGGCCAGTTTCCCGGCATTGCGCTGATGCTGCGCACCCACTGGCTGTGGCTGGCGATCGCCCTGCTGGGCGCCGGCATGCTTCTGTGGCTGCTGGTGCTGCAGCGCCTGGAAGTGGGCATCGCCTATCCGATGCTGGCGCTCAACTTCGTGCTCATCACGCTGATTGGCCGTTACCTGTTCGACGAGGTCGTAGACCGGCGTCACTGGATGGGCGTGGCCATGATCCTGGCCGGCGTGATGCTGCTGGGGCAACAGTCATGAGCCTGGGCAGAGGCCTCGCCATGGCCGCCGGCAGCGTGGCGCTGGTCAGCGCGGCACAACTGGGCATGCGCTGGAGCATGCTCAGGCTGCCGCAACCGGCGCAATGGCTCGCTGCGATACAGAGCGGCAGCGTCGACACCCAGGCCCTGGGCGTGGTCATGGCGGCCATCGTCGCCTATGGCCTGTCGATGCTCTGCTGGCTCGGCGCCCTGCGGGATCTGCCGCTCAGCCGGGCCTACTCGCTGCTCAGCATCAGCTACGCGCTGGTGTACCTGGCCGCAGCGTTCCTGCCTGTTTTCAACGAATCGCTCACCCCTGCAAAGACGGTGGGCGTCACCCTGATCGTGCTCGGTGTGGTGACGATCAATTACCGGCGTAGCCACAGCAATATCGCTCACAGCGACAAGGAGTTTTCCCGATGAAAATCAGCGTCTTCGGTAGTGGGTATGTGGGTCTGGTGCAGGCCACCGTGCTGGCGGAAGTCGGTCATGACGTGGTGTGCATGGACATCGATCCGGCCAAGGTCGAGCAACTGGGCAAAGGCCACGTGACCATCTATGAGCCGGGTCTCGAAAACCTGGTGCGGGAGAATCTGGAAGCCGGGCGGCTGCACTTCACCACCGACGAACGCCGTGCGGTGGTGCACGGCGAAGTGTTGTTCATCGCTGTCGGCACCCCTTCCCAGGCCGATGGCTCGGCGGACCTGCGCGGCTTCTTCGCGGTGGGTGAAGCCATTGCCCGGCATCGCGAGGCCCCGGTCATCATCGTCGAGAAATCCACGGTGCCGGTCGGCAGCGGCGATGCCCTGCGTGCCCACATCGAGCAGCAGTTGCGCCAGTCGGCCCGGCTGCTGAAATTCGATATCGTCTCCAACCCCGAATTCCTCAAGGAAGGCTCGGCGGTCAAGGACTGCCGGCGCCCGGACCGCATCGTCATCGGCTGCGGCAACCCTGATGTGTTCCCGGTGATGCGCGAACTCTATGCGCCTTTCAACCGCAACCACGACCGCATGATGTTCATGGACCTGCGCAGCGCCGAGCTGACCAAGTACGCGGCCAACTGCATGCTGGCGACCAAGATCAGCTTCATCAACCAGATCGCCGAACTGGCCGAGCACCTGGGGGCGGACGTGGAGTCCGTGCGCCTGGGTATCGGTGCCGATTCGCGCATCGGCTATGACTTCATCTACCCAGGCTGCGGCTATGGCGGCTCGTGCTTCGGCAAGGACATTCGCGCGCTGATCCACAGTGCCCGCGAAGCCGGCTGCTCGAACGACCTGCTCAACGTGGTGGAAGACATCAACGAGCGGCAGAAACACAAGCTGTTCGACCGGGTCAATGCGTTCTTCAAGGGCGAACTCAAGGGCAAGACCTTCGCCCTGTGGGGCCTGGCGTTCAAGCCCAACACCGACGACATGCGCGATGCACCCAGCCGCGTGCTGATGGAAGCACTATGGGCCGCAGGGGCAACGGTACGCGCATTCGACCCCGAAGCGATGCAGGAAACCCAGCGCCTGTACGCAGAGCAGCCGAACCTGATCCTGATGGGCACGCCTGAATCCGTGCTGCTGGGCGCCGATGCGCTGATCGTCTGCACCGAATGGCAGCAGTTCAAGGCGCCGGACTTCGACCTGATCGCCCAGCGCCTCAAAGCGCCGGTGATCTTCGACGGCCGCAACATGTATGACACCGAGCGCATGGCCAAGCGCGGCTTCCAGTATTTCCCGATCGGTCGCGGGGATTCCTGCAACCTGCCGATCCCGCAGCAGCAGTGGGCGCCCTACGAGTTGCTGGCCAACCACCCGGCTGTGTGAACTGACCCACCCCGAAAGCGCGGCCTGATTCTGTCAGGCCGCGCTTTTTTCATTGCCCTTGCACCCGCAGCAACACGTAGTCTTCCTTGTCGAACCGCCCGGTCAGGGACACCGGCAGCCCGGCAAACCGCGTGCCTTGCAGGCGCTGGAAGTCACTGTTGCTCATCACCACGTTGGCCGGCCCCTGCACGGCGTTGAGCTGCTCGGGCGTTTCGGTGAACACCGGTAGCAGGTCCCGATCGACGTTGACCATGAACTTGATGGCCTTGGCATCCTTGCCCATCGAATGCAGCACCAGAGGCGCGTTGTCCCCTTGGGTCACTGCACGCACCGCCTCAGTGAAACGATGGGTGTCGTACAGGTTGCGCTGGACCTTCTCGTAGACCCCGATGTAGCAGATCCATACCGCCAGCACCGCGCAGGCCGGCAAGCCGTAGAGCCGCAAGCGCGGACGCATCAGCAGCGGCAATGCGATCAGTTGCAGCATGCCCAGCACCACCAGCACCGGGCCGATATCGCCCAGGGCTTCGGGAAACCTGGGGCGTACCGCCAGCAGCCCTGCCATCAGCGCCCCCGGGATGAAGCAGTAAAGGGTCAGGGTCATGCCGCGCAGCCACCAGAACTGGCGGCCGATACGCATCTGGAACGGGTAGCCGGCGATGATCGCCGCCATGGGTGCCATGGACAGGATGTAGCGCGATTTCTTGGCTTCGGGAATCGACAGCCCGACCATCACCGTCAGGGCGGCGAAGGCGCACAGCCACAACAATTGCTGGGCGGAACTGCGTTCGGCCCTGGCGGTGATCGCGACGGTTACCAGCACCAGCAGCGCCAGCGGGTACGCCAGTGCATAGTTGCCCAGTGAGCTGCTGAAGTACCACAGCATGGGGCTTGCACCTTCACTGCCGTCCATGCGGCCAGTGATCTGCATGCGGATCACCTCGGCCACCAGCGCCTGTCCGCCCTCGACGCGCGCCATCAGCAACAGCGCCAGCATGCACACCCCCAACAGCACCAGCGCGGCCACACCGGACAGCCACATCCGCTGGTATTGCCGGCTCAGCAGGTAGTAGCTGCACACCACTCCGGTAGGTACCACCAGGCCGATCGGCCCGCGGATGGCAAATCCCAACACCAGCAGGACGACCAACAGCCACAGCCGCCGGGACGAGCCGAAGTGGTCCCTGGCATAGGCCAGGTAGAACGCCGCGAAAGCGACGGTCGCCAGCATCTGGTCCAGGGACACGGCGCGGGTTTCGCTGATGAAGGTGTTGCTCAACAACAACGCCGCGATGCTCAGCCACGCCCAGCGCCGGGAATAAGGTGCGAGCAGCCGGTACATCAGGCCGACCATGACGGCGCTGGCAATGCACGTGGGCAACCAGGCGGTAAAACTGGTGACTTGCCCCACGGGCAGTGAAGCCAGGTAGATCAGCCAGGTCGAGAATGCCGAATAGTCAGGGTAAGGCTCGCCATAGGTGGTGGGAAAAAAGCCAGGGCCGTGGCGCAGCATTTCCTGGGCAAACATCACGAACCGGGAATCGAAACCAATGATGGTCAGATGCCAGCTGGCGGCAATGAACAGCACAAAGGCCAGGCCACCGGCACTCCATGCCTGACGCCGGGCCTGCGCGGGGGTGACACCCGATAAAAACTCGGAAACGATCGATGTCAACGCAGGATCCTCTTGGCGGTTCGGCGGCACGCAGGGTGTTCAATGAATGACAGCATAGTAGACGGGGTTCTGGCGCCGAACCGGGGCGAGTCCATTGAAGCGGATGGTGGCATGATGATTACTACAACGTTTTGAAGAGTCGGCATCATAAAGTTGAATCAATTGCATTACACCTTCTTCAACTTATTAATTATTGCATCCGATGACAATGTAAAACTTTCGTGAAAATACCCTGCACAGTCCGTTGAATATTTAAACATTCATGTTCGCTGCCCGTAACATGCCGACCCACAAAAGCCTGACGCCGCCCATGGACCGCGCCACCCCTTGCAGATCAGGGCCTGCGCGGGCGATGCGGCAAATGTGAAAGCGTTTTTCACATGCACTTCACCCCGTCTTGACTCTTGCCTCTATAACCTGCGCTCACAATTCTGTTAGTGCCTGTCTTGTTCGACCACAGCACACTTTGCGTCGCGCGTACTGAAACAGTGTCAGTGCGAATCGTTTATAAAACCCAGACGGACCGATCATGAATTCATATTTCAGTCACACGCTGAACATGCTGACAGCGCGCTATTACGCGCGAAAAAAAACCGTGCGACTGCTGGCCCTGGTACTGGGGAGCCTGTTACTCGTTGGCGCGACAGCCTTTGCCGTGCGTCCGGCCCCGGTGACTGACCTTGCGGAGGCTCACCACGCCCTCAAGGCGGATTTCTATTCGCTCTGGGATCAGGGCAATCTGGTGGTGCTGATGCGCCATGTCGAGCGCTGCGATCGCTCCAGCAACCGCTGCCTTGACGAGCCCGACGGCATCACGGTCAAGGGGCGCGCGATGGCAGAACGGGTCGGGCAGTCCTTGCGCCAGTTGGGCCTGGGCCAGGTCGATATCTTCAACAGCCCGCTGCAACGCACCGAACAGACCTCCCGCTACGCCTTCAGTCAGAAGACCCAGGCCCAGGACTGGCTGATCAACTGCCGCCGCTCGATGCTCGATGACGTGCTCAAGCACAAGCTCGATCACCGCAACCTGGTACTGGTGACGCACAGCGAATGCATCACCGAACTGCAGAAGTCACTCAAGGTGAACTCACCCTGGTCTGCCGAGTACGGCTCGTCGCTGGTGGTCGAGGTCAACCCGGTCGACCACAGCACTCGAGTGCTGGGCTATGTCGAAGCGCAGGACTGGGGCAAGGTCCTGGCCAGACGCCCATGAATCCATCTTTCAACCACCCGACGGACGACCCAACCGTGTCTGACAGCAAAACCCGTTTTTATCTGAACCACGCCGGCGCCCCGCTGCTGCTGGCCTTGCTCCTGTTTGTCAGTTTCGACCTGACGGGCCTTGACGTGATTCTCAGTGACTGGATGTACAACACCACCACTCACGCCTTCCCGTTGCAGCACAGCAAGCTGTTCGAAACCATCACGCACAAATGGGCGCGGATCATCCCCAACTGGACCGGCGAAGCGGCGGTTGTCGGCGCGGTGCTGTCGTTTATCTGGCCGCTGCTCAAGGCCGAGAAACACCCGAGGCTGCTGGCCTGGCTTGAGAAAACCCGAATCGGGCCCGTGTTGCGCTTCTTGAGCCGCCATCGTCGGGATCTGCTGTTCGTGGTGTTCGCGTTCTCCCTCACGACGGGCGCCATTCACTATTTCAAGAGCCACACCAGCATCTATTGCCCGGTGGAAACCACGCTGTATGGCGGCACCGAGCAGAAAAAGGAATGGTTCGAGAACATCAACCTGCTGCACGACGCCGGCAAAGGCCGCTGCTGGCCGGGCGGACATGCGTCAGGCGGATTCACCATGATGGCGCTGTTTTTCGTGGCCCGTCGTTATCGCTGGCGCCACGCCCGCAAGTTGCTGGCGTTTTCCCTGGCGCTGGGCATGGTCTATGGCACCACACGGGTCCTGCAGGGCTGGCACTTCATGTCGCACACGTTCTGGGCAGGCATCATCGTCTGGTTCTCGATGTTCCTGACGGCCATGGCCTTTTATGGCCGCAGGCGGCTGGATCCGGCGATCCAGCCGTCACCTGCGGACACTGCCAGTTCCGCCTTCAAACCGGCAGCGTGCCCGGTGCCTCAAGCACAACCGTAAAGCAGCAGCCTGCCGGCTCACGGCTGGTCAGTGTCACGGTCCATCGCTGGTTGGCGCAGATGCGCTGAACCAGCGACAAGCCCAGGCCCAACCCCTCCCCGCGCTGCTCGTCACCCCGCACGAAAGGCTGGAACATCGCCTCCTGCTTCTCCAGCGGAATGCCGATGCCGCTGTCTTCGACCTGAAAACCGTTGGCGTTGAGGGTCAGGCTGATCGCGCCGTGATCGGTGTAGTGCCAGGCGTTGCGCAGCAGATTGCCCATCACCGAACGCAACAGCGGCGCGTTGTACAGCGTATCGTCCCCCGCTTCACAGCCGTGATAGACGAAGTGCAGACCCTTCTCTTCGATAGGCTGGCGCCAGGCTTCGATCAACTCTTCGGCGATCTGCGACAGCGTCGCTTGCTGGCCCTGCGGGGCGTTCTTGCCCTCGGTGCGCGCCAGCAGCAGGAACGTCTGAACCAACTGATTCATACCCGCCGTCGCCTTGCTGATGCGTTGCACCTGAGTGCGCGAACGCTCGTCCAGCCGCGGGTATTCCATCAGCAGTTCACAGGAGGTGGCGAGCACCATCAGCGGCGTGCGCAGTTCATGACTGACATCACTGGTGAACAGCTTTTCTCGCCCCAGCGCCGCCCGCAGGCGCCCCAGGGTATCGTCGAAGGAACGGGCCAGCGCACCGACCTCATCCTGGGCGTAATCGTTGGCGAGCACGGGCGCGCGCTCTAGCACCTGGTCGCGATGACGAACCTGCCCCGCAAGGCGAGACACCGGCGCCATCACCCTCGAAGCCAGCAAACGGCCCAGCAGGATGGCCAGCAATACACTGAGGATGAACCCCACCAGCACAATCCCCAGCAGGATACGCTCGCGCTTGGCGGATTTGCGCTGGTCGCGCAGCAGCACATAGCGGCGTTCACCCACCTGCTCGACCATGGCGTAATAGGATTTCTTGCCGCGCTCGAAGGTCTGGAATCCCGGTTGAAGGCCCTTGAGGTCATCGCTCATCGCCACTTCATCTAGGCCATCGTCGGCGTAGAACAACTCGTCCTTCTCGGGGCGGTGACGCCAGTCTTCGATGCGGTCCGAGGTCAGTTGCCGATGCAGATTGCCGCCCATGCTGATCATCGTGAGCCGGTTGCCCACCACATGCACGGTGGCGATGATCCCGACGGCGAATACCCCGGCCACCAATGCGCTCATCAACGCAAAAACGATGACAATCCGCTGTTTCAAGCTGTGTTTGATATCCATCAGTGTGCGCACATACCCAATGCCGACTTCGTGTCCTTATAACGAGGCGCCATTATCAAGGGCGGTATGTCATGGTTTTGTTAATTGCTGGATCGGAAGATGAAACAGCGGCCCCAGAACGCATTCGTGTTGAATCGAGTGATATAAAAAACACTTTTTTCACGGCCCTTTGACTGGTTTTTCATCTTTGCCTGATTGGCTGCCACGCCCCGGTTTCTGCGGATTGTGACCGTTTGACGAAGGCTGGCCAGGTAATCAATTCCGGATGTTTCAGCGCATGCCGCCGTACTCGAATGAATGGCACTATCCGCCGCTCTTGACCCGGCGCTTCATTCACGAATCGGCCCCCGACGGATGCTCGACAGCATGCAGGCCCCGGGTTGTTGTTCCAGGCCCAACCCTCGATGAATCAAGGGACTTCCCAATAACAAGGACCGTTCGATGCATTTCTTTCGTTTCGCGCCCGTGCGTTTTCTCACGTTGCTTGCCAGCGTCTGGCTGACGATCTTCCTGATCACCCGATGCGTGCTATGGCTCACCCACATGGATGATGCCGGCGGTGCGACCCTGGGCACCTTCGCCACTGGTTTGCTCTACGACCTGGCGTTTCTGGCCTACGCGCTGTTGCCAATGACCTTCTACCTGCTGCTCTGCCCTGCCAGGCTCTGGAAGACCAGGCTGCATCGCTGGATGTTGCAGGGCCTGACCTGCTTCAGCCTGTTCGTCATGCTGTTCACGGCGGTGGCCGAATGGTTGTTCTGGGACGAGTTCGGTGTGCGCTTCAACTTCATCGCCGTGGACTACCTGGTCTACTCGGACGAAGTGCTGAACAACATTCTCGAGTCGTATCCCATTGGCAAATTGCTCAGCACCCTGGCGATTATCGCCATTGGCTTGAGCCTGCTGCTGGCGCGCCCTGTTCGCCGGGCAGCAGAGGCGCCGATGCCTGCCGCACGCACCAAACTTGCGATGGGGCTGGGTGCCCTGGCACTGGCCGGATTGTGCGGGTTGGCCGTCAACCAGGACACGCCCCGGGGTCAGGGCGGCAATGCTTACCAGCGCGAACTGGCGAGCAACGGTCCTTATCAGTTCTTCGCTGCATTTCGTAACAATGAACTGGATTACGCGCAATTCTATGGCACGCTTCCCGCGACCCAGGCAGGCAATCAATTGCGCAGCGAGCTGCAGAGCGCGGACGTCTCGTTCGTGGGGCAGGACCCGCTGGACAATCGCCGGGCCATCGACAACCCGGGCACGCTACGCACGCCGAATATCGTGCTGGTGACCCTGGAAAGCTTCAGCGCCAAGTACATGGGCAGCAACGGCGACGCGCGCAACCTCACGCCCAACCTGGACGCACTGCGCAAGCAGAGCCTGTACTTCAACAACTTCTACGCCACGGGCACTCGTACCGACCGCGGCCTGGAAGCCATTACCCTGTCGATCCCGCCCACTCCGGGGCGCTCCATCGTCAAACGCACCGGTCGCGAGAGCGGCTATGCCAGCCTGGGCCAGCAACTGACCGCCAAAGGCTATGACGCCGTCTTCGTCTACGGCGGGCGCGGCTACTTCGACAACATGAACGCTTTCTTCTCCGGCAACGGCTATCGGGTCGTGGACCAGAGCAGCGTGGAAGAGTCGCAGATCTCGTTCAAGAACGCCTGGGGCATGGCCGACGAAGACCTCTATCGTCAGGCACTGAATGTGGCCGATGAAGACTTCGCCAAAAACCAGCCGTTTTTCCTGCAACTGCTGACCACCTCCAACCATCGCCCCTACACCTTCCCTGACGGTCGCATCGACATCGCCTCGGGCAATGGGCGCGACGGCGCGGTGAAGTACACCGACTGGGCCATCGGCGAGTTCCTGGCCCAGGCGCGCAACAAACCCTGGTTCAGCAACACCCTGTTCGTCTTCGTCGCCGACCACACCGCCGGCAGCGCGGGCAAGGAAGACCTGCCCATCGCCAACTATCACATCCCGCTGTTCATCTATGCCCCGGAGCTGTTGAAGGCCGGCGAAATGTCGCAACTGGCCAGCCAGATCGACCTGGCGCCCACCCTGCTCGGGCTGCTGAACCTGGACTACACCTCGACCTTCTACGGACGCGACCTGTTCCGCGAAGACGGCCTGGCGCCCCGCGTGCTGGTCGGCAACTACCAGCATCTGGGCCTGTTCGACGGCAAGGACATGGCCATCCTCAGCCCTCGCGCCGGCTTGCGTCGCCATGACGACGCCAAGGGCCAGAGCATCGAGCGTCACGTACAGATCGACGACCCGCTGATCCTGCGCACCATTGCCTACTATCAGGCGGCCAGTCATGGCTTCAAGCAGCAGCTCCTGAGCTGGAACGCCGGGAACTGACTGCCTGATTCGTTACACGGCGTGTTTCAGGCGGTGGATTAACGCCCTGTACACGCCGTTTTAACGAATTTTTCTCGCCGGCAACCCTAATTTGCCACTCCCTCCCATGCGCTAATGATTCGCATTGAGGGAATGAGGCCTACACTCACTGCACCGCCGCTTCAGGCGCCGGTTTCACGACTCCCACACTTCTTCGGGAAGCATAACAATGACTCGGCACACCCCCTCGTTCATCAAAGTCTCTCTGGCAGCCGCGCTGGCCTGGTCCTGCGCCAGCGCATATGCCGATGACGGTATCGTCGTGTACAACGCCCAACATGAAGGCCTGACCAAGGCCTGGGTCGAAGGCTTCACCAAGGACACGGGCATCAAGGTCACGTTGCGCAATGGCGACGACAGTGAAATGGCCAACCAGATCGTTCAGGAAGGCAAGGCGTCGCCGGCCGATGTGTTCCTGACCGAGAACTCGCCGTCGATGGTGCTGGTCGACAACGCAGGCCTGTTTGCGCCAATCGCACCGGCCACGCTGTCCCAGGTGGCAGCGCCTTACCGCCCGGCCCACGGCAACTGGGTGGGCATCGCCGCGCGTTCGACGGTGTTCGTCTACAACAAGGAAAAACTCTCTGAAGACAAGCTGCCTAAGTCGATGCTCGATCTGGCAAGCCCTGAATGGAAAGGCCGCTGGGCTGCATCGCCTGCCGGTGCCGACTTCCAGGCCATCGTCGGCGGCGTGATTGCGCTCAAGGGCGAAGCGGCCACGCTGGACTGGCTCAAGGGCATGAAAGCCAACTTCACTGCCTATCGCGGTAACAGCGCAGTGCTCAAGGCGGTGAACGCCGGGCAGATCGAAAGTGGCGTGATCTTCCACTACTACAGCTTCGTCGATCAGGCCAAGACCGGGGAAAACAGCAAGAACACCGCCCTGCACTACTTCAAGCACAAGGATCCGGGCGCGTTCGTGAGCATCTCCGGTGGTGGCGTGCTGGCTTCCAGCAAACATCAGGAGGAGGCCCAGAAGTTGATCGCGTGGATCACCAGCGCCAAAGGCCAGGCCGTGCTCAAGGATGGCAAGTCCTTTGAATACGCGGTGGGCCAGGGCGC
Source organism: Pseudomonas sp. NPDC090203 (assembly GCF_044746765.1). Lineage (NCBI taxonomy): Bacteria > Pseudomonadati > Pseudomonadota > Gammaproteobacteria > Pseudomonadales > Pseudomonadaceae > Pseudomonas > Pseudomonas sp. NPDC090203. The sequence goes on along the minus strand of NZ_JBIVCV010000003.1, from coordinate 82,929 downwards.
GGCATCCAACCCCAAGCTGGTGCCACTGGCTGACCTGGACGCCCCGGCCGTTGACGCCTCCAAGCTCGACAGCAAGAAGGTGGTGGACCTGATGACTCAAGCAGGGCTGCTGTAACCGTGCAATCGGAACATTTGCCCACCCTGGCAAACAAAGCCACCGCAGGCGTGATTTCACCTGCGGCGGCCTTGCGCAGACGCCACGGACGGCGGATGGCGGCGTGGATCACCAGCAGCTCGCTGGTGGTTTCGCTGCTGGCGCTGTTGCCCCTGGGGTTCGTCATTTATATCGCCTTCGTCAGCGGCTGGGACAGCATTGTCCAGTTGGTGTTTCGCCCCCGCGTCGCCGAACTGCTGGTCAACACCCTGTTCCTGGTGCTGATTTCGTTGCCACTGTGCATTGTGCTGTCGGTGGCGCTTGCCTGGCTCACCGAGCGCAGTGATCTGCCCGGACGTCGCGCCTGGTCGTTGCTGGCCACTGCGCCGATTGCCGTTCCGGCGTTCGTTCACAGCTACGCCTGGGTCAGCCTGATGCCCTCCCTGCACGGTTTGCCCGGCGCGGTGCTGGTGTCGGTGCTGGCGTATTTCCCGTTTCTTTACCTGCCGGTGGCTGCGACCCTGCGCCGGCTGGATCCGGCCATCGAAGACGTTGGCCAATCCCTGGGGCTCAAGCCTGTGGCGGTGTTTTTCCGTGTGGTGCTGCCGCAACTGCGGCTGGCCCTGTGCGGCGGCTCGCTGTTGATCGGCCTGCACCTGCTCGCCGAGTACGGACTGTTCGCGATGATTCGTTATGACACCTTCACCACGGCGATTTTCGATCAGTTTCAGTCGTCCTTCAACGGGCCTGCGGCGAACATGCTGGCCGGTGTGCTGGCCCTGCTGTGCCTGGCGCTGTTGACCCTGGAAGCTGGTGCGCGAGGCAAAGCACGTTACGCCCGGGTCGGTTCGGGCAGCGCCCGGCAGCCGCAGATTCAGCGCCTGAGCCGCGTTGCCGCGCTGATCTGCCTGACATTGCCCTTGAGCGTGACCTTGTTGGCCCTCGGCGTGCCGTTGCTGACCCTGACCCGCTGGCTGATCGCAGGCGGCAGCGAGGTCTGGCAGCAGGAAGGGTTGCTCGATGCCGTGCGCCAGACCCTGGTGCTGGCCTCGACCGGTGCGATCCTGATTACCGCAGCGGCGTTTCCCGTTGCCTGGCTGTCGATTCGCTCGCCGGGACGCTTCAACCGTCTGCTCGAAAGCTGCAACTACATCACCAGCTCCTTGCCGGGTATCGTCGTCGCGCTGGCACTGGTGACTGTCACGATCAAGGTCGCACGGCCCATTTATCAGACTGCGATCACCGTACTGCTGGCCTATCTGCTGATGTTCCTGCCGCGTGCGCTGGTCAGCTTGCGAGCCGGTATCGCCCAGGCGCCGGTGGAGCTGGAAAACATCGCCCGCAGCCTGGGCCGGTCTCCCGCCCAGGCCCTGTGGTACGTGACCCTGCGTCTGGCCGCGCCGAGTGCGGCAGCAGGCGCGGCACTGGTGTTTCTGGCCATCACCAATGAACTGACCGCCACCCTGTTGCTTGCCCCCAGTGGCACGCGAACCCTGGCCACCGGCTTCTGGGCCATGACCAGCGAAATCGACTACGCCGCCGCAGCACCCTACGCCCTGATCATGGTGCTGCTGTCGCTGCCCCTCACCGCCCTTCTCTATCATCAATCCAGACGCACGGCAGGCCGATGAACGCCCTCGAATTGCACAACCTGCACAAAACCTTCGGCAACGTGGTTGCCCTGGACAACGTCAGCCTGTCGATTGCCCCCGGCAGCCGCACCGCCATTGTCGGGCCTTCGGGCTCCGGCAAGACCACCTTGCTGCGCATGATTGCAGGCTTCGAGTTTCCCGACAGCGGGCGCATTGCCATGCATGGCAAGCCGCTGGTGGACGACACCCGTGAGGTCGCGGCCCACCAACGCAATATCGGTTACGTGCCGCAGGATGGCGCGCTGTTCCCGCATCTGTCGGTGGCGGCCAATATCGGTTTCGGTCTGGCGGGTGATCGCGACAGCAAGCAACGACGCATCGCCGAGCTGATGGAGATGGTGTCGCTCGAAGCCTCGATGAGCCAGCGCTGGCCCCATGAATTGTCCGGCGGCCAGCAACAGCGTGTTGCGCTGGCCCGGGCCCTGGCGCAGAACCCGGCGATCATGTTGCTCGACGAGCCGTTTTCCGCACTGGACACTGGCTTGCGCGGCAACATGCGCCGCACCGTCAGCAAGCTGTTGTCCGATGCCGGCATCACCACCGTACTGGTCACCCATGACCAGGCCGAAGCGCTGTCGTTTGCCGATCAACTGGCGGTGATGCGTCAGGGCAGACTGGTACAGGCCGGCCCACCGATGGAGCTGTATCGTCACCCGGTCGATGAACAGACCGCCGTGTTTCTCGGCGAGGCGATCATCCTGCCGGCGTGGATTGAAGGCGATGTCGCCAACTGTGAGCTAGGCCCGATCCCGGTGCTCAAACCCCGTCGCCAGGGCGCCGCGCAGATTCTGCTGCGACCCGAGCAACTGATCGTCTCTACCCAGGCGCACGCCCAAGGCACCGCCGGCTGCGTCACCGACGTCGATTTTGCCGGTGGCACCTGCGTGCTCACTCTGGAGCTTGCGCCCCGGCTCGGCGCCAATGGCGAGCAGATTCCCCACCGAACCCTCAACGTGCGCAACCCCGGCATCGACATCCCGGCCATGGGCAGTGCTGTCAGCCTGTCCGCCGCCGGGCATGCCCATGTGCTGTGAGCGTCAGGCCTTGGTCGTCACCGGGCGCATGACCAGCATTACCACCGCGCAGCCTGCCATCAGCACGCAGGTGACGATGAACACGATCAACATGCCGAAATGCCCGCCCAGGTATCCGCCGGTCAGCGGCCCCAGCACCTGGCCGACGTACTGACTGGACGTGGAATAGCCGAGCATGCGCCCTGCCACGATGTCTGGCACCGAATGCCGGATGATCGCCGCAATGCACGGCAACAGCCCACCCAACGCAATGCCCATCAGAAAGCGCAGCACCACCAGTTGCCACTCGTTGCTCACGAACGCCTGGGGAACCAGCAGAACGGCCGCGGCCGTGAGGCAGCCCATGACCACCTTCCAGTGGCCGACGCGGTCCGCCAGTTTGCCGATACGCGAGGCCGACAACACGCTGGCCAGCGCCGTGGCCGACATCACCAGCCCCGCCATCAGCGTCACGTTTTTTGTGTGCAGTTGCGTCAGGTACACGGTGATGATCGGCTCGATGGACATGATCGAGAACATCACGAGGCTCGCCACCACGAACATGGTGAACACCGGTTTCTTGTCCGGGATCACGTCCCAGGCGCGTACCGTGACCTTCTTTGCGGCTCCGGCTACAGGTTTTGGACGCGGCGCCTCCTTCATCAGAAACAACGTCGCGAGGAAGGTCAGGAAGATCACCCCGCCGGCCAGGAAAAACGTGTTGCGGATCCCGATCAGCGGCGGCAGCAGCCCGCCGATCAAGGGGCCGGTGAGGTTGCCGGCCATGATCCCCGACGACAGCATGCCAAGGGCCCAACCCGAGCGCGCCTTGGGTGTCTGGGTGGCCACCAGGATCGTGGCGCCGGAGGCATAGCCGCCCAGCAGACCGGCGAGCAAACGCAAACCCACCAGTTGATAGATGTTTTCCGCAAGGCCGATCAGCGACATGGCGATGGCCATCCCCAGGCTTGCACGGATCAGCATCAGCTTGCGCCCGTAGCGATCGCCCAGCCGGCCCCACAGTGGCGCGGTGAGTGCGGCCGACAGAAAGGTCGCACCAAAGGCCACACCCGACCATTGCACGATGGCCGCAGGATCGCTCACGCCGAGATGCTCGACATACAGCGGCAGAAATGGCAGCAGCAGGGTCATGGCGATGATCGTGGTGAACGAACCCAGCACACAGACCAGCAAGTTGCGCTTCCAGTGCTCTTCGGCGGGGTTCTCGGTACGTGCCTCTTCTAGGGCGGCAGGCTGCTGGACGGTCATGGTGGCTCCACGGGTTCGGATGCACCTACGGTAAGACGCTGCACACCATAAATAAAATTCATGTTTTTCATGCAGTGGATTCCAGTCAGGAATACGGCCAATGCCGCAGTCCTCTCCCGGAACGTTTAAACGCCGCACATCAGCGCCAATGATGACGCCTATCGACAGACAGTATTTCTGTGACAACGACCGCCCTACTTAAACTTCTCCCATCAGCAAGCCCCGCCCTCGACCGCTTGCTCTAACCGGTAAGTTGGGAGTTCGTCATGAAATACGCATTGTTTGCCGCACTGTCGATGTTCAGCCTGTTGGCGTCGGCCAATGATTCTGCCGGTTCGACCGTCGCAGCCTCCGCCCAGAACAGCCAGTACGACTACACCCAGGACCTGGACATTGCCAAGGTCGTGCGTATCAGCAATGGCGCCAATGCAGGCAACGCCTGCGGTCCGCTCAAGGCTCAGATGGAATACGTGGACAGCAAGGGCGTGACTCACAAGCTCGAATACACACGGCTTGGCGACAGTTGCGAGAACGGCTGAGCCGGTCTGGCGCTGGTCGAAACTGGACCATTGAGGCGTATTTTTGCAACAGTCAATTACTGTGCAAGAAACAATTAACCTCAAAGTAACGCGCAAACGGCTTTTATCACTAATCGTGATTGCTCTAATCATTAACGACCATTTTTATCAATGGAACGACGCTCCTAAGATGACCCCTAACAGCAAGACACCTGGTAGTTTTGCTTGAAACTTTTGTGGAGTGAAATGATGAAATACGCACTGTTTGCCGCGCTGTCGATCTTCAGCGCACTCGCCTCGGCCAACGCGAGTGCTGACGCAGCGCCTGAGTCGACTCCCCCTGCCGTCGAGTACAACTATTCCCAGCATCTGGACATCGCCAAGGTCATCAGCATCACCAACGCTGGCAACATCGCGACCGAGTGCGGCCCGGTTGAATCGCACATGATCTACGTCGACAGCCAGGGCGTGACTCACAATCTGGAATACACCCGTTTGGGTGAAGGCTGTCAGAATGGCTGATGCCTTGCACCGCGATCCAATCGCAAGCAACAAGCTGAAATAAAAAACCGCTGCCTGCCCCGCAGCGGTTTTTTTATGGCCCGCAGGCCCCGCAGACCGGGACATTGAGCGTTTGAGGCAAGATGAGGGCTGCGCTGTGCCGGGCATTTGAGGTTAGAGTAAGGAATGCTGGCTTCGCGCAGATACCCCGGTCTAGCGTGGAGCACTCTCCATTCAACTGCCTGAAGGAAGTCCGCGTGAATCTACCGACCCAACCTGCGAACATTGCCGAACTGATCGTCGACGCCATGCGCCAAGGTCAGAAAATCTCCGAGATTCGCCCCGATTACGTGCCAGCCGACAGCGCCAGCGCCTATGCCTTGCAGCGGGAAATCCTGAAGCTGCGCGAGACGACGGTCGGTGGCTGGAAGGTGGGCTCCAAATCCACCAGTGGCGGCCCTATCAACGGCGCCCTGTTGCCCGAAGACGGTCTGTTTGCCAGTGGCAGCCAGCTGGAAAGTGTCGATTATCCGTCGCCGATCCTGGAGCTGGAAATTGCCTTTCGCCTGAACCGCACCTTCGAGGCACGCCAGGAGGCGTATTCAGACGAGGAAGTGTTGAGCAGCATTGGCTCGATGGGCGCGACCATCGAGGTGGTCAGCAGCCGTTTCATCGCCTGGCCGAAAATCGAGCCGCTGCTGGCGCTGGGTGACCTGCTCAACCATGGCGCACTGATTGTCGGGGATTTCATTCCCTACGACGAAAGCTTCCCTTTCCTGGAGCCGGCGCTGACCTTCACCTACGCCGACCAGGACATCGTGCCGGGCGACGGCGCCAACCCCGCCGGCGACCCGCGCCGCCTGCTGCCGTGGGTGGTCAATCACCACACCCAGAACGGCCAGAGCGTGTCGCCGGAACTGGTCATCACCACGGGCTCGTACACGGGCATGTACCTGACCAAGGAGCCGGGCCTGGCGGTGGGCGAGATCCGTGGCTTGCCACCGGTGTCGGTGGAGTTGATCTAACACGACCTGTAGGAGCGCGCTTGCCCGCGACGGCGATTTTTCCAACACCCATGTGGGGAATGACACACCGCTGTCGCGGGCAAGCGCGCTCCTACAACGGTCCGGGCCTTACTCCTGCTTCCAGTACCCCGGCCGGTTGTACACCTCCTTCAGGAACGCAATGAAAAACCGCACCTTCGCCGGCAGGTAATGCTGCTGCGGGTACACCCCCTGAATGTCGTAACTGGGCAAGGCAAACTCGTCCAGCACGGTAATCAACGCCCCGCTGTCGATCTCGTTCTGGATCTCCCAGGTCGAGCGCCAGCACAGTCCCAGCCCGCGCTTGGCCCAGTCATACAGCAGCTCGCCATCGTTGCAGTAGAGGTTGCCCGCCACCTTGATCGCCACCGGTTTGCCGTCGCGCTGGAACGTCCATCCACGGTGCTGGCCGCCCTGCAGGTTGAACGTCAGGCAGTTGTGTTCGGCCAGGTCTTCCAGCGTCTGCGGGTAGCCGCGCTCAGAGAAATACTGCGGCGAGCCACAGACCACCCGTTTATTGGCGAACAGCTTGATGGCCACGTAGTTGGGGTCGAGCACCTCGCCGATGCGAATGCTCATGTCATAACCCTCGCGCACCAGATCGACGACGTTGTCGGTGAGGTTGAACGACAGTTGCAGGTCCGGGAAACGCGCCTGGAATTCCGGCGCATGGGGCGCCACGTGCTGGCGGCCGAAGCCGGCCGGCGCAGACACCACCAAATGCCCGCGCACGCTGCTTTCGTTCTCGCTGATGCTGGCGTCCAGCTCTTCGAAAGACTGCAAGACAGCCTTGGCGTTTTCCAGATAGGACTCCCCGGCATCGGTCAGGGTCAGGCCGCGAGTCGAGCGGTGAATCAGCTTGACCCCCAGCCGCTCCTCCAGCGCGCTCAAACGCCGCCCCATGATCACCGGAGTCACCCCTTCCACCAGCGCCGCTGCGGCAAAACTGCCGCGCGTGGCCACCAGCACGTAGCTGCGAATTTCTGTATAGCGGTCCATTCGATACTCCTGATACCGATAGAACCGATAAAAACAGCCATTCACAAAAACTTCAATTCAAATCAGTCTGGATGTGTACAAAAACTACCGAGTTTCAGGAGAACAACAAAAATGACCATCATGAGAGCCATCGAAGCAGCCGTTCTGGTGATGCGTCGCGAAGGGGTCGATACCGCCTTTGGTATCCCCGGCGCTGCGATCAACCCTCTGTACGCCGCATTCAAGAAAATCGGCGGCATCGACCACGTGCTGGCCCGCCACGTCGAAGGCGCCTCGCACATGGCCGAGGGTTACACCCGCGCCATTGCCGGCAATATCGGCGTCTGCATCGGGACTTCCGGCCCTGCCGGCACCGACATGATTACCGGCCTCTATTCCGCCTCCGCCGACTCGATCCCGATCCTCTGCATCACAGGGCAGGCACCCCGCGCCCGCATGCACAAGGAAGACTTCCAGGCCGTCGATATCGCTTCGATTGCAGCCCCTGTTGCCAAATGGGCCACCACCGTCATGGAACCGGGCCAGGTGCCTTACGTGTTCCAGAAAGCTTTCCAGTTGATGCGCAGCGGTCGTCCGGGCCCTGTGCTGATCGACCTGCCGTTCGACGTGCAGATGGCCGAAATCGAATTCGACATCGACGCCTACGAGCCGCTGCCGGTCATCAAGCCGCAGGCCAGCCGCAACCAGGTCGAGAAGGCTTTGGCCATGCTCAACGCCTCGGAGCGTCCGCTGATCGTTGCCGGTGGCGGCATCATCAACGCCGATGCTTCCGATGCGCTGGTGGAATTCGCCGAACTGACTGGCATTCCGGTCATCCCGACCCTGATGGGCTGGGGCACTATCCCGGACGATCACCCGCAAATGGCCGGCATGGTGGGCTTGCAGACTTCGCACCGCTACGGCAACGCGACCATGCTTGAGTCGGACATGGTGCTGGGCATCGGCAACCGTTGGGCGAACCGTCACACCGGTACGGTTTCGGTCTACAGCGAAGGCCGCAAGTTCATCCACGTCGACATCGAACCGACCCAGATCGGTCGCGTGCTGACGCCAGACCTGGGCATCGTTTCCGACGCAGGCGCGGCGCTGGCGATGTTCCTCGAAGTGGCCCGCGAGTGGCACACCGCTGGCAAGCTTAAAGATCGCAGCCAGTGGCTGGCCAGTTGCCAGGAGCGCAAGCGCACCATGCAGCGCAAGACCCACTACGACAACGTGCCGGTCAAGCCGCAGCGCGTCTACGAGGAAATGAACCAGTTCTTCGGCAAGGACACCTGCTACGTCAGCACCATCGGCCTGTCGCAGATTGCCGGCGCGCAGTTCCTGCACGTGTACAAGCCGCGTCACTGGATCAACTGCGGTCAGGCAGGCCCGCTGGGCTGGACCATTCCGGCAGCACTGGGCGTGGCCAAGGCCGACCCGAGCCGCAAGGTTGTCGCGCTGTCCGGCGACTATGACTTCCAGTTCATGATCGAAGAGCTGGCCGTGGGCGCGCAGTTCAAGCTGCCGTACATCCACGTGGTGGTGAACAACTCGTACCTGGGCCTGATCCGTCAGGCGCAGCGCAACTTCGACATCGATTACTGCGTGCAACTGGCGTTCGACAACATCAACGCCCCTGAGCTGGAAGGCTACGGCGTGGACCACATCGCCGTCGCCGAAGGGCTGGGCTGCAAGGCGATTCGTGTCAGCGATCCAGCGCACATCCAGGCGGCTTTCGCCGAGGCGGCGAGCCTGATGCAACAGTACAGCGTTCCGGTTGTGGTTGAGGTCATTCTTGAGCGTGTCACCAACATCGCCATGGGCACCGAGATCAACGCGATCAACGAGTTCGAATCGCTGGCCGAAAGCCGCGACGACGCCCCGACCGCCATCAGCCTGCTGGACTGAACAGCCGCTCGCACGAGCCAGAACAAGGAGCCACCCATGCCACGTTTATGCGCCAACCTGTCCATGCTGTTCACCGAGCAGGACTTTCTGCGACGCTTCGAAGCGGCCGCCAACGCCGGTTTCAGCGGGGTCGAGTATCTGTTTCCGTACGATTTCAGCTCGGCGCAGATCAAGGCCGAACTCGATGCCCACGGCCTGACACAGGTGCTGTTCAACCTGCCCGCTGGCGACTGGGCCAAGGGTGAGCGCGGGATTGCCTGCCACCCGGACCGTGTCGAGGAGTTCTACGCCGGTGTCGATCTGGCCATTGCCTACGCCAAGGTGCTGGGCAACACCCAGGTCAACTGCCTGGCCGGTATCAAGCCACAGGGTTTCGATGATGCGCTGATCGAAAAGACCTTTATCGACAACCTCAAGTATGCCGCTGACAAGCTGCAGGCCCAGGGTATCGATCTGGTCATGGAAATGATCAACACCCTCGACATCCCCGGCTTCTACCTCAACACCACGGCCCAGGCCCTGGACATCCGCGAGAAGGTCGGCAGCCGCAACCTGTCGTTGCAGTACGACATCTACCACATGCAGATCATGGAGGGCGACCTTGCCCGCACCATCGAGAAAAACCTGCCGGTGATCCGTCACGTGCAACTGGCGGACAACCCGGGCCGGCATGAGCCGGGCACCGGGGAGATCAACTACGGCTTCCTGTTCGGGCATCTGGACAAGCTGGGTTACCGCGGCTGGATCGGTTGCGAATACAAGCCGCTGACCACCACCGAAGCAGGCCTTGGCTGGCTCAAGACCCATAACCTGATCTAACGCGCCCGCTGTAGGAGCGCGCTTGCCCGCGACGGCGGCGTGTCATTCAACACATCGATGACAGTCCCATCGCGGTCGCGGGCAAGCGCGCTCCTACGCAAACAGCATATAAAAAGAGGAACATCTCATGGCGAACATCGGCTTTATCGGCACCGGCATCATGGGTCTGCCCATGGCAGAGAACCTGCAGAAGGCAGGCCATCAACTCTTCCTGTCCAAACACTTCGTGGCACCGCCCGCCTCGCTGGTCTCCGGCGGCGCAACGGTGCTGGCCAACCCGCGCGAAGTGGCTCAGGAAGCCGAATTCATCATCGTCATGCTGCCCGACACCCCGCAGGTCAACGACGTACTGTTCGGCGAGAACGGCCTGAGCGAAGGCACTGGCGCAGGCAAGGTGGTGATCGACATGAGTTCGATCTCGCCTTCGGCGACCAAGGCATTTGCCGAGAAAATCAACGCCACCGGCGCGCAGTACCTCGACGCCCCGGTATCGGGTGGTGAAGTCGGCGCCAAGGCTGCGACCCTGAGCATCATGGTCGGTGGCAACCAGGGCACCTTCGACCGCGCCCTGCCCCTATTCCAGACCATGGGCAAGAACATCACCCTGGTCGGCGGCAACGGTGACGGCCAGACCGCCAAGGTTGCCAACCAGATCATCGTCGCCCTGAACATTCAGGCGGTGGCCGAAGCGCTGCTGTTCGCCTCCAAGAACGGTGCCGATCCTGCCAAGGTGCGTGAAGCGCTGATGGGCGGCTTCGCGTCCTCCAAGATCCTGGAAGTGCACGGCGAGCGCATGATCAAAGGCACCTTCAATCCTGGTTTCCGCATCGCCCTGCACCAGAAGGACCTGAACCTGGCGCTGGAAGGCGCCCGCGAACTGGGCCTGAACCTGCCCAACACCGCCAACGCGCAACAAGTGTTCAGCACCTGCGCGGCGCTGGGCGGCAGCGGCTGGGATCACTCGGGGCTGATCAAGGGGCTGGAACACATGTCCAACTTCTCGATCCGTGGCGATCACAAGCCTGAATGAGATCCGGATGCACGAACAAGAACGCCAGGCAGATGCCTGGCGTTTTCGTTTGCCTGCAGACGATCAGAACACGTTGATCGGGTAATCGGCGATCAGACGCAATTCGTTGTTATCGCCTTCAGCCTGATCGGCGTTGGCGCGGTGGAAAGACTGGCGCAAGCGCAGCGACAGGTCTTTGGCAGGGCCTGCCTGAACCACGTATTTGGCTTCGATATCGGTCTCGTGGTGTTTGCCGTCATCGCCGTAGCCGTAGTTCACGTAGGTGCTGTTGGCTGGCATGTGCGAGCCGTCGATATCATCACCGGTGATGTAACGCGCCATGAAACTGAGCCCCGGAACACCATAACTGGCCATGTTCAGATCATATCGGGCCTGCCACGACTTCTCGCCCGGGCCGTTGAAGTCCGAATATTGAACCGAGTTGGCAAGGAAGATCGAGTCGGCAGTATCGCCCGGGCCGTTAATCCCGAAAGCCACATAATCGAAGGGGGTATCGCCATGAACTTTCTGGTACGCAAGTGTCACTGTGTGCGCGGTGAGGAATGAATAAGCCGCTGCCAGCGACCAGGTGGTGTTGCTGATATCCCCGGCCTTGGCGGAACCGGCATCGTTGGTGCGGTAGATATTGAAATCGAAGTTCAGCGACTGATCGCTGGTGATCGGCTGGGTGTAATTGATATTGCCGTAGTACTGATCCCAGACATCCTTGAGGTTCGAGCCATAGAGGCTGGCGGTCAAGTTGTCGTTGAAGGTGTATTTGCCGCCCGCATAATCGATGCTAGATGCCGTAACGCCAGCATAGGATGCATAGATATCGTGATCATGGTTGGTGGTGACCGGGCCGTTGCCGCCGGTGAAGTGACCGCCATCGAGTTCCAGTCCGGCGATATCGCTGCTCAACAGGTTGAAGCCGGTGGCCGTTTGCGGGAACAGGCGCGAACCACCCGCTGCGAAGACTGGCGCGGCAGGCATCAGGTCGCCGTAGCGCAGTTCTGTCTTGGAAATCCGCATCTTGATGGCACCGCCCGCCGTGCCGTATTCATCTTCCGGGTCGCCGTGGCGGTCGACCGGCAGGTTACCGGTGCCCGCCGTTCCCGCACCGCCGTCCAGCTTGATGCCCCAGTAGCCGTAGGCGTCAACGCCGAAACCGACCGTGCCCTGAGTAAAACCGGAGCTGAAATTGCCCAGCACACCCTGGGTCCAGTCCTTGCGGTCGCCGCCGCCGTTCTTGCCATCGCGGTTGAAGTAATAGTTCTTCAGATGCACGGTCAGGCTACTGTCTTCGACAAACCCCTTGGCTTCGGACTGGTCGCTGACAACACCCGCCGATGCCAGTTGACTGACGCCCAGCGACACCGCGAGCGTCACCAGATTCCATTTTACGAAGGTCATTATTATCCCCTGTCTCAATTATGGCCCAACGTTCCGCGAACCCGGAATACGGGGCATCCCCTGAATTCAGGCGAAGTTCGAAACGTGTGGAATACGCGCTATGGCAGATGGGCTAACTACATCGAACCGTATTGACAAACACGGCAAAACTACAGGCTTTCAGCCCATTTCCTTATTGTTTCATGAGGCGCTGGACGCCCCGTTCTAGCGGGGTTGCTCCCCCGACGCGAAAAACTTTTAGCATTTTTCAGCCGGGCGGTTGATAAATGAGGGGTGATAGTCACTATCGATCTTCATAATAGTGAGATGCGCCGAACCGGTGTTACCGTTGTCGGCGATGAGGCAGTTGGCTCTATCGCCTGATGACTCCGCAGCATCAGGCAATCGAATCATGCTCCACTTCATCATTCCTTTGGTAAGACTTTTTAGCCACCTCACGTCAATGCGGTGGCTTTTTTTATTTTTAAATTATTGTTCATGTTCGCTGCTCTATCCGGTTAATTCACCCTGAACTAACACAGTTGCCAGCTTAGTTCAACAACCTGAAATCCCCCTCACACTTGTAGGAGCGCGCTTGCCCGCGACCAGCCCTTTCAGCCCCCACCAAGGCGTATGGGAGGATGCTTTCGCGGGCAAGCGCGCTCCTACACGGGGAGGCTGCGTCCATGACAATCAGCAAAATACTTTGCAACCTTGCGAATAACCCTCCCCCCTGAGGTGTTCATTTCGTGACACCCACAGGGATCTTTCATGAACAGTACGATTTCCGGCCTCGGCATTGCCGTTTCTCAACGTTATGACCGTCTGACCCGCGCCTTTCACTGGCTGACGGCCGCCCTGGTGGTTTTCATGTTCGCCAGTGCCCACATCTGGGAAACCCTGCCCAAAGGCACGCCGCTGCGCAAAGGGTTGCAATCGGTGCACATCTCGCTGGGCATCGCCATGGCGGTGTTGATCGTGGCGCGCATTGCCTGGCGTCTGCTGGGTACTCATCGCCCGCCAACCAACATTCATCCGGCGCTCAATCTGGCGGCCCGCCTCGGCCACGGGGCGCTGTACCTGCTGCTGGTGGCGCAAGTGGTGCTGGGATTTGCGTTTCGCTGGGCGCAAGGCGAGCCGTTCAGTTTTTTCGGGCTGTTCCCGATCCCTGCACCGTTTGCCATCAGTCACGATCTGCGCGGCACCCTGGGCGGCCTGCATGACAACGTTGCCTGGGCAATCATCCTGCTGGCCGGTCTGCACGCCGGCGCGGCGCTGTGGCATCACTACATCGTCGGCGACAGCACCTTGCGCAGCATGCTGCCGGGGCAACGGGGCGACATCCGAGGCTGAAGATTCAAATGCCGGGAATAAACCGGACCGATTGACTGTTTCATGTATGGCTGCTGCAGTTTTCCCGATCTGATTGGTTACGGAGCATGACAACAATGAGAACCTGCTACCCACACGCTTTCAGCTACCGCACATTGCTCGTCGGCGCCTGCATGGCCATGGCGCTGCTGAGCGGCCAGGCCCTTGCCTCTGGCGGGGGCAGCGACGATGAGGCACCGCGCAAGCCCAACTGCCCCAAAGGCCAGGTGTGGGACAGCAAGACCCACAAGTGCACGATGCAGACCAGCAAGGCGACCTCCGATGAGGATCGCACCGACTACGCCTACCGCCTGGCCAAGGATGGACGCTACGAAGAAGCGCTGTCGCTGCTCAATACGCTGAAAAATCCGGACACCGCCAAGGCGCTGAACTATCGTGGATATGCAACGCGCAAACTGGGCCGCACCGACGAGGGCATCGGCTACTACCTCAAATCTGTCGCGCTGGACCCCAAATACGCGCAAGTGCGCGAATACCTGGGCGAAGCGTACGTGATCAAGGGGCGCGTTGATCTGGCCAAGGAGCAACTGGCCACGATCGAAACGCTGTGCAGCAGGACGTGTGAAGAATACGAGGATCTGGCTGCGGCAATTGCCGCCGCGCCCAAGACCTGAGTCCCAGACCACTGGCGAGATTTCGGGAGGCTGCTATAGCCACAGACGCTGATTTTCGAAGCGAACTGGGCCAGTTGTTGCCACGTTTGTGGCGCTACGGGTTAGTGCTGTCCAGACAAAAGCACCTGGCCGACGATCTGGTACAGGCCACCTGCGTTCGGGCGCTGGAGCGTGCCGACCAGTTCATGGCTGGCACCCGGCTGGACCGCTGGTTGCTTTCGATCATGCATTCGATCTGGCTCAATGAAATCCGCTCGCAGCGGGTGCGTCAGGGCCAGGGTTTCGTCGATGCCGAGCAGGAACTGTCGTTTGACGGCGAAACCCTGGCGCAGGATCAGGTGTTGGCGGCGCAGGTGATCAAGCGCGTCAACGCCCTGCCCGAGGCACAACGGGAAACGGTCTTTCTGACGTACGTCGAAGGGCTTTCGTACAAAGAGGCTGCCGAGATTCTGCATATCCCGGTCGGCACGGTGATGAGCCGGCTGGCCGCTGCACGCTTGAAACTGGCTGAAACCGCAACACAACGCGCCATGTCGGATAAATCGACAGGAGAACGGCGATGACTCACAGCAACGCGCACTCCCCACCTTCGGACGAACTGCTGGTGGCCTATCTGGACGGCGAACTGGACCGGGAACAGCGCCAGGCCGTCGATCAATGGTTGCGCACAGATGCGCCGGTTGCCGAGCGCCTTGACCAGCTCAAGGGCGGGGATCTGCCATTTCGGGACGCCTTCGACTCGCTGCTCAAGGAAGCGCCGACCGACCGCCTGCAGGCCATGCTCGATTCACTGCCGCCTGCAGCAGCGCCACAGCACAGGGCAACCATGAGCCGTCGGGGTTTCCTGGCCACCGCGGCCAGCTTCGTGGTGGCCGGCATCGCCGCCGACCGGCTGTTTCTCAACTGGCAGAATGCCGAGCCCGATGACGGCTGGCGTGCGTCGGTGGCTGAGTACATGGCGCTTTATACCCCGCAGACGCTGGACAACCTCAACCTCGACGAGCGCACCCACAGCGCCCAGCTCAGTGCGGTGGGCAATCAACTGGGGCTGCCTTTGACGGCTACGGCGGTAACCCTGCCGGGCGCGGAATTCCGCCGCGCACAGATTCTCGACTACGAAGGCGTACTGATCGGACAGTTGACCTACCTGGACCCGCGCCATGGCCCGTTGGCCCTGTGCATCACCACCACCAAGGGCGGCACCGATTCGCTGACCAGCGAGGAGCGCTCCGGCATGCATGTGGTGTACTGGTCCAACCAGACCCACGCCTTCATGATCGTGGGCCGCAACCCGTACGAAGACCTGCGCATCATGGCCCGCAGCGCCCAGAAAGGTCTGCCGGCCTGACAAATGAGGTGATTCACGGGAGTCGGCAGTCCGTTTCTGGTCCAGGCTGCGTACGAAATGTCCTGACACTCGGCGATGCTGCGTTGAAAACAGCCTCGAAATGCTCATTTACAACCAGTAAACTCCGCTTTCTCGGCTGTTTTCGCCTTGCTTCACCTTCGCGTCAGAACTTTTCGTACGGAGCCTAGTATCCTTCGAATTTCGAGAATCGATGCCCATCGGTTCCTGCCATGAACGTTGCTGCAACACGCTGCCGCACAACCAGAGGTCCCCTTGATGTCTGCCCATCGCGTAAAGCAAGCCCTTTCCTGCCTCTCTCTGCTGGCCTGCCTCACCACCTCCTCCGCCTTCGCCCATGCCCATCTGGAAAGCCAGTTGCCTGCCGCCGACAGCGAGGTCACGTCGCCCAAGGAACTGCGCCTGAATTTTTCCGAAGGCGTGGAAGAGAAATTCACCAAGGTCGCCATCAGCCTCGACGGCCCCGGTGAAAGCACCGAAATCATTCAGACCCAGAGCGTCGCCACCGACCCTGCCAACAAGAAGGTGCTGATCGTCGTCCCGGCGGTGCCGCTGGCGCCGGGCAAGTACAAGGTCGAATGGCACGCGGTGTCGGTCGACACCCATAAGAGCGAAGGCACCTATCGCTTCAAGGTGACGCCATAACGCCATGCAAGATGGATTGATACTGTGTCGATTCGTGCATTTCGGCGCAGTCCTCCTAGTTTTTGGTATCGGCCTGTTTCGCCACCTGCTGTTCACCAGGGCCCTGCCAGCGTTCGAAGCCAGCCCCGCAAGCCGGCGCCTTGACCGGGCGCTGGGCTGGATGGCCGGCGTGGCGCTGCTCAGTGCGCTGAGCTGGCTGATGCTGACCGCTGCCAACATGACCGATAGCTGGCACGATGCAACGGACCCGCACACCCTCGCTCTGGTCCTGACCCACACTTTTTTCGGGCATGTGTGGATCCTGCACCTGTTGCTGAACGTACTGTTGGTGTTCTGTGCCCTTGCCTTGCGCAACCGGCCCCGGCTGACGCTGCTTTTGGCCGGCCTGCTGCTGTTGACGCTGGCCCCGGTCGGCCATGGGGCCATGTATGACGGCATTACCGGGCAACTGCTGATTTTCAACCAGATGTTGCACCTGATCGGTGTCGCCACCTGGCTCGGCGGCCTGGTCATGCTCGCGACGCTGCTCCTGGGTTCTGCTACGGTGGACCTGCGGGCCGTGCTGGGGCGATTCAGTGGCATCGGCTATGGCCTGGTGGCGCTGATTGTCGCCACCGGGATGATCAACGTGCGCGCCCTGAGCGGTGCGCTGTGGCCTGCGCCGGCCCTCTCGGGCTTTGGCCTGGTGCTGGGCGTCAAGGTCGCGATGGTGCTGTGCATGCTGGTTCTGGCGGGCATCAATCGCCAACTGGCGCGCAATCAGGTGCTGAACCTGGGCTGGCTTCGCATCAGCGTGCTGCTGGAATGCCTGTTCGGCGCCGCAGCGCTGGGCGCCGTGTCACTGTTGGGCACCCTGCCACCGATGCTGGCCTGAATTTGAGCGCAAGACTCGGAGTTTCACCCCCGGCGACCGGCGCTAAGCTGCGGCACATCAGGACCAATGCGGAGTAACACAGCGATGGGACGCAGCAAACCACAGCCAGCAATGAACGCAAAAAATCACGAAACCCAGCACGATCCGCGCTGGGCCGCAGTGCTCGCCCGTGACCCGGCCGCCGACGAACAGTTCGTCTACGCCGTGCGCACCACGGGCATCTACTGCCGGCCCAGCAGCGTTTCGCGCCTGCCTCGGCCCGAGAACGTGGTGTTCTTCGACAGCGCCGAGCAGGCCGAGGCCGCAGGCTTTCGTCCGAGCAAACGCGCGGCCACCGACCAGACCGATCTGGCCCGCCAGCACGCCGCGCTGGTCGAGCGTGCCTGTCGGCAGATCGCCCAGGCCGACCAGCCGCCAAGCCTGCATGAACTGGCCCTTGAATCGGGCATGAGCCCCTGGCACCTGCATCGCATCTTCAAAGCCGTGACCGGACTGACGCCCAAGGCCTGGGCCAACGCCAACCGGGCTGATCGGGTGCGCAGCCGACTGGTCCAGCCCCAGGCCCAGTCGGCCAGCATCACCGATGTCATGTATGACTCAGGCTTCAACTCCAACAGCCGGTTTTACGAAACCAGCGGCAAGTTGCTGGGCATGAAGCCATCGGACTACCGCAAGGGCGGCGCCAACGCCGATATTCATTTTGCGGTGGGCGAGTGCTTTCTCGGCGCGATTCTGGTCGCCCAGAGCCAGCGCGGCGTGTGCGCGATCCTGCTGGGCGATGACCCCAACCAACTGGTGCAGGACCTGCAGGACCAGTTCCACAGCGCCCGGCTGATCGGCGGCGATGCGCAGTTCGAGAGGCTAATCGCTCAGGTGGTCGGGTTCATCGAAGCGCCGGGCATCGGCCTGGATTTGCCGCTGGATCTGCAAGGCACGGCGTTCCAGCAGCGGGTGTGGCAGGCCCTGGCGCAGATTCCACCGGGCAGCACGGTCAGCTACGCCGAGATTGCCCAGCGCATCGGCGCGCCGAAATCGTTTCGCGCTGTGGCTCAGGCCTGTGGGGCGAACAGCCTGGCCGTGGCCATCCCTTGCCATCGTGTGGTGCGCAGCGACGGCGGTCTGTCGGGTTATCGCTGGGGCGCGGAGCGCAAACGCCAGTTGCTGGACCGCGAAGCACGGGAAAATGCCTGTAACAGCTTGGCGCTTGAGAAACCCTGACAGAGGCGTAACGTCCGGTGTTCTTGATACCTGCATCGAGGACTACGCAAGTGCCCGCCATCTCCCAAGCAGTGAACAACGAGGCAAGCTCGGCATTCTGGCTGATCGCCGACCAGCTCAACAACCGCAACGAAAGCGAACGCCTGGCCTATATGCGCACTGGCTTCCCGCCTGGATGGGTCAAGGCGGTGCGCAACGCCTTCCACCTGAGCAACGGCCAGCTCGAAGCGCTGCTCAGCAGTTCGGTTTCAACCCTCGAGCGGCGCCTGCGCCAACACCGTCCGCTGGACCTGGTGGGCTCCGAACGGCTGGACCGAGTCGCCGCCCTGGCTGTCCGGGCGGCCGAAGTCCTCGATGATCAACACGCCGCGCAACGCTGGATGGTGACGCCCAACCGGGCGCTGGACGACCAGATCCCCATCGTGTTGTGCATGACCGAAATTGGCGGCGCCCAGGCCAGCCGTGTGCTCGCGGCGCTGGAACATGGCGGAGTGCTCTGATGCTGGCCTGGAAAATCGGCAAGGCGGCGCAGATTCACGACCTGTCCGGCGCGGGCCCGGCTGTCATTGGCGGGCGCTGGAATCATCCCGATCATCCCGCGCTCTACCTCAGCCTGAGCCCCGCCGCAGGTGCTCTGGAACTGTTCATGCTGGCCGGCGAGATGCCGCGCCTGCCTCTCAGACTCATGCACCTGCGACTGCCCGGGGATCCGGCGCTGTACCAGCACATCGCCGCCGAATCTCTGCCGGCGGGCTGGAACGCATCGCCGGCAGACCAGCCCAGCATGGATTTCGGCACGCTGTGGCTGGAGCGCCGCGAACAGCTGGGTCTGATCCTGCCGTCGGTGGCGATGGAGCAGAACCGTTGTCTGCTCGTCAACCCGCTGCACCCGGCTGCAAGCCTTATCGAGGTGCTGCGCATCGACGATGTCGACCCGGGTCGGCATTGCGTCGCCAACAGCGGCTGAGGGGTGTCAGCATTGCAGATTGACCACCACCCGGCCGCGTACTTCGCCCTTCATCAGGCGCTCTGCGGTCTGCACCACGTCCTCCAGGCCGATTTCCTGAGTAATCAATGCCAGCGCGTCGCGATCCAGGTCGGTTGCCAGACGCGCCCAGGCGTCGATGCGGTCCTGACGGGGGCGCATCACACTGTCGATTCCCGCCAGGGTGACGCCGCGCAGGATGAAAGGGGCAACGGTGGCCGGAAACTCCATGCCCTGAGCCAGTCCGCACGCCGCGACCACACCCCGGTAGCGCGTACTGGCGCAAATATTGGCCAGGGTGTGGCTGCCCACCGAATCGATCGCCCCTGCCCAGCGCTCTTTGGCCAAAGGCCGGCCGGGCTCGGACAGGGTCGCCCGGTCAATGATCTCGGTAGCGCCCAGTTGCCTGAGGTAGTCGGCTTGCTCCGGTCTGCCGGTGGAGGCAACAACGCGGTATCCCAGCCGCGCCAGAATCGCGATGGAGAAACTGCCCACGCCGCCGTTGGCGCCGGTGACCAGGATCTCGCCCTTGTCAGGCGTTACCCCGTTCTTCTCCAGCGCCATCACCGCCAGCATCGCGGTGTACCCGGCCGTACCAATCGCCATGGCCTGCGACGCAGTGAACGCCTCCGGCAGCGGGATCAGCCATTTGCCCTCCAGGCGCGCCCGTTGCGCCAAGCCGCCCCAATGGCCCTCACCCACGCCCCAGCCGTTGAGCAACACCTGATCGCCAGGCTTGAAATCCGGGTCGCTGCTCTGCTCGACTGTTCCCGCCAGATCAACGCCCGGCACCATGGGAAACTTGCGCACGATCGGGCCCTTGTTGGTAATCGCCAGCGCGTCCTTGTAGTTGAGCGTGCTGTAGGCCACGTTCACGGTCACATCGCCGGAAGGCAACTGCGCGTCGTCGATGGTGCTGAGTTTGACGCTGTAACCGGCGTCGTCCTTGTCGATCAGAATTGCCTTGAACATATGAACCTACCTTTTAGACCGATCGTCTATAACCATCCGTTAAAAAACAGGGCCGTGATATCAGCGCGGCAGACCGCGCAGGAACCCGGCGATGAAGGTATTGAGTGGACTGTCGTTCTGCACCAGGCGCGCGCGCAACACTGCACCTTCCCAGCCGATCCAGAAATAGGCGGCCAATTCCGCGCAGTTGGCACTGCGCGGCAACTCACCCGCCTGCATGGCTGCGTCAAAACACGCGCTCAAGCGCCGTTGCCAGTCCAGAAAGATGGTTTCCAGGGCATCACGAAAGCCTTCGGGCAGCACCGTGACTTCCTGCCCCATATTGCCCACCAGGCAACCTCGGCGGTACCCGTAGCGCGCCATGCTGACCTTCGAGTGCTGGACGAAACCGGCCAGGCGCTCCAGCGGCGACAGCGTCTCATCGAGCAGCCAGCGGTCGAGGCGGCGAGCGAAATACGCGGCGTAACTGTCCAGAACGGCCAGACCGTAGACTTCCTTGCTGGAAAAATAATGGTAGAACGAGCCTTTGGGCACACCGACGCGCTTGAGAATGCCGTCGATGCCGGTGGCCATGAAGCCCTGCTCGGTGAGCACTTCAACGCCGCAACGGATCAGCGCTTCGCGGGTATCGAAGTCGTCAGGACGAGCGGTTTTCGGGGGGCGCCCCGGGCGTCTGGGTTTTGCGATCATGTCATTCATGGGGTTGCATATTAGACCGACCGTCTATTAAATCAACCCGAACGTTTGAAATGACCACAAATCATATTTGCACTCTTTCACTGCCCCGGAGAACCTGCCCATGATCGCCTGGCCTGACACCCGCATCCTCAAGCTGCTCGGCATCGAAGTCCCGATCCTGCTCGCGCCCATGGCGGGTGCCGCAGGGTCGGCCCTGGCGATTGCCGTCGGCAAGGCTGGCGGCCTGCCATCCCTGCCATGCGCCATGCTCAGCCATGAGCAGATCCGTGAAGAAGTCGCGCTGATCCGGGCCGGGACCCATGCGCCGCTGAACCTCAACTTCTTCAGCCACCAGAATCCGCAAGCCAACCCGGCGGCCGATGAGGCCTGGAAACAACTGCTCAAGCCCTACTACCAAGAGCTGGGCGCTGACTTCGACGCGCCGACACCCAAGTCTAACCGCGCGCCTTTCGACGAGGCCAGTTGCGCGCTGGTCGAAGAGCTCAAGCCTGAAGTCGTCAGTTTCCACTTTGGCCTGCCCAGCGAGGACTTCGTACGCAGGGTCAAGGCGGCTGGTGCCATCGTCATCTCCTCGGCGACCACCGTTGACGAAGCGATCTGGCTGGAGCAACGCGGTTGCGACGCGATCATCGCCATGGGCAACGAAGCAGGCGGACATCGCGGCATGTTCCTGAGTGACCAGCTCTACACCCAGGTCGGCACCATGGCGCTGGTACCGCAGATTGCCGACGCCGTGAGCGTGCCGGTGATCGCTGCAGGCGGCATTGCCGACAGTCGCGGCATCGCTGCAGCCTTCATGCTCGGCGCCTCGGCCGTACAACTGGGCACGACTTATCTGTTCAGCCCTGAGGCCAAGGTCTCCAAGCTGCATCAGGCCGCCCTTGCCAATGCCAAGGACAGCCAGACCGCCGTTACCAACCTGTTCACTGGCCGCCCTGCGCGGGGCATCGTCAACCGCATCATGCGCGAAATCGGCCCGATCAGCGCCGCTGCACCGGCCTTCCCTACCGCAGGCGGCGCACTGATGCCGCTGCGCGCCCAGGCCGAGCCTCAGGGCAACGACGGCTTCATGAACCTGTGGGCTGGCCAGGCGGTGGGCATCAAACACCAATTGCCTGCCGAGGAGCTGACCCGTCAGTTGGCGGTGCAAACCCTGGAGAAACTGGGTGGCCTGCGAAACTGATTGAAAAGCGCAACTGATTGAATGCGCAAAAGAACAGGCTTCCTTGAAGTGATGACTCGCTATATATTCGGGTGTATAGCGTTTGGCCGGTATCTGGCCGACATGAGTCATCACTTCATAAAAAACAACACGGAGCCGTTCCATGCGCGCAACATCCCTTCGCGTCACCCTCAACACCCTCGCCCTCACCTTTGCGGCCCTCTCGGCCAGCAGTGCCTTCGCTGATGAAGTCCAGGTGGCCGTCGCCGCCAACTTCACCGCCCCCATCCAGGCCATCGCCAAGGATTTCGAAAAGGACACCGGACACAAGCTGGTCGCCTCCTTTGGCGCCACCGGCCAGTTCTACACCCAGATCAAGAATGGCGCGCCGTTCGAGGTTTTCCTGGCGGCTGATGACACCACCCCGGCCAAACTGGAAAGCGAGAACGAGATCGTCAAGGGTTCGCGCTTCACCTACGCCGTCGGCACCCTGGCGCTGTGGTCGGCCAAAGACGGCTACGTCGACGACAAGGGCGAAGTCCTGAAGAAGAACGAATACCAGCACCTGTCCATCGCCAACCCGAAAGCTGCGCCTTACGGTCTGGCCGCCACTCAGGTCCTGGAAAAACTCGGCCTGACCGACGCCACCAAAGCGAAAATCGTCGAAGGCCAGAGCATCGCCCAGGCCTACCAGTTCGTGCAGACCGGCAACGCCGAGCTGGGCTTCGTCGCCCTGTCCCAGGTGTACAAGGATGGCAAGCTGACTGGCGGTTCCGCGTGGATCGTCCCGGCCAACCTGCATGAGCCGATCAAGCAGGACGCGGTCATCCTCAACAAAGGCAAGGACAACGCCGCAGCCAAGGCGCTGATGGAATACCTCAAGGGCCCGAAAGCCGCTGCCGTTATCAAGTCGTTCGGATACCAGCTGTAAATGCCTCTGGACAGTGCCGACCTCGCTGCGATCTGGCTGACGCTGAAACTGGCGTCGCTGACTACCGTGATCCTGTTGATCGTCGGCACGCCCATCGCGTTGTGGCTGGCGCACACCCGGTCCTGGCTCAAGGGACCGATTGGCGCGGTGGTGGCATTGCCACTGGTTCTGCCACCGACCGTCATCGGCTTCTACCTATTGCTGTTGCTCGGCCCCAACGGTGCGCTGGGTCAGTTCACCCAGAGCATTGGCCTGGGGACGCTGACCTTCAGCTTCACAGGGCTGGTGATCGGATCGGTGCTGTACTCCATGCCGTTCGTGGTGCAGCCGTTGCAGAATGCCTTCGTCGCCATCGGCCCGCGACCGCTTGAAGTCGCAGCCACCCTGCGCGCCAGCCCCTGGGACACGTTCTTTTCGGTGGTCTTGCCGCTGGCCCGCCCCGGCTTCATTACCGGCGCGATCCTTGGCTTTGCCCACACCGTGGGCGAGTTCGGCGTGGTGCTGATGATCGGTGGCAACATTCCGCAGAAAACCCGGGTCGTCTCGACGCAGATCTACAACCACGTCGAATCCCTGGAGTATGCCCAAGCCCACTGGCTGGCCGGTGCCATGCTGGTGTTCTCCTTCCTTGTTCTGTTGGCGCTCTACTCCAGCGGCAAGACCAAATCGGCCTGGAGCTGACCCATGAACACGGCACTCGAAGTCCGCCTGAAAGTGGACTTTGCTGAATTTTCCGTTGACGTCGATTTGCACCTGCCTGGGCGCGGCGTCACGGCGCTGTACGGCCACTCGGGCTCGGGCAAGACCACCTGCCTGCGCTGCATCGCCGGGCTGGAAAAAGCCTCGCAAGCGTTCATCCGCGTCAACGGCGAGGTCTGGCAAGACAGCGCCAAAGGTATCTTTCTGCCCACCCACAAGCGCCCGTTGGGCTATGTGTTTCAGGAAGCCAGCCTGTTCCCGCACCTCACTGTGCACAACAACCTGACGTTCGGGCTGAAACGCATCGCCCCCGGCGAACGCAAGGTCAACCTGGAACAGGCGACGACACTGCTGGGGATCGATCATCTGCTGGAGCGTCAGCCTGACAAACTCTCTGGCGGCGAACGCCAGCGGGTCGGCATCGCCCGCGCGCTGCTGACCAGCCCTCGCCTGCTGTTGCTCGATGAGCCACTGGCCGCACTGGATGCGCCGCGCAAGCGGGAAATCCTGCCGTATCTTGAGCGGCTGCACGATGAGCTGGATATCCCCATGCTCTACGTCAGCCATTCCCAGGACGAAGTGGCGCGGCTGGCCGATCATCTGGTGCTGCTCAGCAACGGCCAGGCGCTGGCGAGTGGGCCGATTGGCGAAACCCTGGCGCGGCTGGACCTGCCCCTGGCGATGGACGATGACGCCGGGGTCATCATCGAAGGCGCGGTGAGTGCCTACGACAGCGCCTACCACCTGGTGACCGTCAAGCTGCCGGGCAGCGACCTGACGATCCGCGTCGCCCACGCGCCCCTGCAGGCAGACAAGCCCCTGCGCCTGAAAGTCCAGGCCCGCGACGTCAGCCTCAGCCTGCAACCCGACAGCCAGAGCAGCATCCTCAATCGCCTGCCCGTCACCGTGGTCAGCGAGGCCGCCGCCGACAACGCCGCCCACGTGCTGGTACGTCTGGATGCCCAAGGCACGCCGCTGCTGGCACGCATCACCCGCTATTCCCGGGATCAGTTGCAACTGCATCCGGGGCAAATGCTGTGGGCGCAGATCAAGTCGGTGGCGTTGTTGGCTTGAAAGATACTCGGCACTGCGGCGCTCCGGCATGGTCAACGTTAAGACCAGCCCCAAGGATTGCCGCCGATGCCCGATGCCACCTCAAGGGAAGACCTGCCCAAGGATCTGCACTATGTCGACGACAGCCAGCCGGGGCTGACGCGCAAGATCCTGCGCGGCAAGTTTGTCTACTTCGACCGCGACGGCGAGCGCATCCGCGATGAGGCTGAAATCAAGCGCATCAACGCTCTGGTGATCCCGCCGGCCTACACCGATGTGTGGATCTGCGCCGACCCGCGCGGTCATTTGCAGGCCACCGGTCGCGATGCCCGGGGCCGCAAGCAGTACCGCTATCACCCGCGCTGGCGGGAGGTGCGCGACGAGAACAAATACTCGCGCATGATCGCCTTCGGGCTGGTGCTGCCCAAGGTGCGCAAGCAACTGGAGGCGCAACTGGCGCTGCCAGGCATGGGCCGCGAGAAAGTCATGGCGGCGGTGGTGTCACTGCTGGACCAGACGCTGATCCGCATCGGCAACAGCCAGTATGCCCGCGACAACCGCTCCTACGGGCTGACCACCCTGCGCAACAAACACGTCGATGTCCACGGCAGCAAGATCCTCTTCGAGTTTCGCGGCAAGAGCGGCGTCGAACACCGGGTCAGCGTCACCGACCGGCGCCTGGCCAACATCATCAAACGCTGCATGGAGCTGCCCGGCCAGAACCTGTTCCAGTATCTGGACGACGAAGGCCAGCGCCACAGCGTCAGCTCCTCAGACATCAATCAGTACCTGCACGACCTGACCGGCGCCGACTTCACCGCCAAGGACTACCGCACCTGGGCCGGCAGCGCCATGGCCCTGGCCACCCTGCGCAAACTCGACTGGGAGCCCGAGGCCGATGCCAAGAAGCACATCGTCGCCATGGTCAAGGAAGTCGCGCGTCTGCTGGGCAATACCCCCGCCGTCTGCCGCAAATGCTATATCCATCCGGCGGTTCTGGAGGCCTTCGTGGTGGGCGAACTGGCTAAACTGCCCCGCCTGCGACAACGCAAGGGCCTACGCCTTGAGGAGGCGGCACTGGCCGGGTTTCTCAAGGGCTTGCAGGCCGCCGAGGCACTGCAAATGGCCAGCGAAAAGAAAACATGAACCTGCACGCTGCCCACTCAACCGGTAAGCTGCGTGCTGAAATCCTTCGACCCTGGGCCCTTCGATGACCACTGCGCCACACCTGCCTGACGACGCCACCCGATCATCCGCTTCCTTCACCGTTGCCCCTGACCTGCCCGGTTTTGTGCGAGTGCGCGGCGCCCGGGAGCACAACCTCAAGGACGTGGACATCGACATTCCGCGCGATGCTCTGGTGGTGTTCACCGGCGTTTCGGGCTCGGGCAAGTCATCGCTGGCGTTTTCGACGCTGTACGCCGAAGCCCAGCGCCGCTATTTCGAATCGGTCGCGCCCTATGCGCGGCGCCTGATCGATCAGGTCGGCGTACCCGACGTGGACTCCATCGAAGGCCTGCCGCCGGCCGTCGCGCTGCAACAGCAACGGGGAACGCCCAGCACGCGCTCCTCGGTGGGCAGTGTGACCACCTTGTCGAGCCTGATTCGCATGCTCTACTCCCGCGCCGGTCAGTACCCGGACGGCCAGCCGATGCTCTACGCCGAAGACTTCTCGCCCAACCTGCCCCAGGGCGCATGCCCTGAGTGTCACGGCCTGGGCCGGGTCTATGAGGTGCCGGAAGAGCTCATGGTGCCCGATGATTCCTTGACTATCCGCCAGCGGGCCGTGGCTTCCTGGCCGCTGGCGTGGCAGGGCCAGAACCAGCGTGACATCCTGGTCACCCTCGGCTACGACGTCGACATCCCCTGGCGCGATCTGCCGAAAAAACAGCGCGACTGGATTCTGTTCACCGAAGAACAACCCACCGCTCCGGTCTACGCAGGCCTGACACCGGCAGAAACACGTACCGCCCTCAAGCGTAAACTTGAGCCCAGTTATCAAGGCACCTTCATCGGCGCCCGACGCTACGTCCTGCACACCTTCACCCACTCGCAAAGCGCGCTGATGAAAAAGCGCGTATCGCAATTCATGCGCGGCAGCCCCTGCCCGCTTTGCGACGGCAAGCGCCTGAAACGCGAAGCCCTGTCAGTGACCTTCGCCGGGCTGGACATCGGCGAGCTGTCGCAGATGCCGCTGCTGCGCCTGGCCGAAGTGCTGCGTCCAGTGGCCATGGAAAGCGCCTGCGACGACCCGGCCAACCCCAGCCTGTCTATCGAAAAACGCCTGGCGGCCCAGCGCATCGCCCAGGACTTGCTGGCGCGGGTCAGCACCCTGACCGACCTTGGCCTGGGCTATCTGGCGCTGGATCGCAGCACGCCGACGCTGTCATCGGGCGAGCTGCAGCGTCTGCGCCTGGCGACACAATTGGGGTCGCAGTTGTTCGGTGTGATCTACGTGCTCGATGAGCCCTCCGCCGGCCTGCACCCGGCCGACAGCGAAGCCCTGTTCGCGGCACTGCAACAGCTCAAGGCCAGCGGCAATTCGCTGTTCGTGGTCGAGCACGATCTGGAAACCATGCGCCGCGCCGATTGGCTGGTCGATGTCGGCCCCGCAGCTGGCGAGCATGGCGGTCGGGTGCTGTACAGCGGCCCGCCGGCAGGTCTCGCACAGATCGAGGCTTCACGCACCCGCCTGCACCTGTTCGCCGAGCACAGCCAGTTGCGCACAGAACGGCGCAAGGCCAGGCACTGGCTGCGCCTGGAAAGCATCACCCGCAATAACCTCACGGACCTTTCTGCCGAGTTTCCGCTGGGCTGCTTCACCTCGGTCACCGGCGTTTCCGGCTCAGGCAAATCCAGCCTGGTCAGCCAGGCCCTGCTGGAACTGGTCGGCGCTGCGCTGGGGAGCACCAATGCCAGCAACGACCAGGAAGAGCCGAGCCTGGAAGACGACACGCCGCAACCCACAACAGGTCGCATTGCGGCCGGCCTCGAATCCATCAAGCGCCTGGTGCAGGTCGACCAGAAACCCATTGGCAGAACGCCGCGCTCGAACCTTGCCACCTACACCGGACTGTTCGACAACGTGCGCAAGCTGTTCGCCGCGACCGACGATGCGAAGGCTGCCGGTTACGACGCCGGGCAGTTCTCCTTCAACGTCGCCAAAGGTCGTTGCGAGGTCTGTGAGGGCGAAGGCTTCGTCAGCGTCGAACTGCTGTTCATGCCCAGCGTCTACGCACCCTGCCAGACCTGCCACGGCGCCCGTTACAACCCGCAGACATTGGCCGTCCGCTGGCAAGACCTGAACATCGCCCAGGTCCTGCAACTGACCGTCGACCAGGCCGTAGAGGTGTTCGCCGAACAACCCGCAGTACTGCGCTCCCTGACCGTCCTGCGCGACATCGGCCTTGGCTACCTACGCCTCGGCCAGCCCGCGACGGAGCTCTCCGGCGGCGAAGCCCAACGCATCAAACTCGCCACCGAACTGCAACGCAACCCTCGCGGCGCCACCCTCTACGTGCTCGACGAACCCACCACCGGCCTGCACCCCAGCGACGTCGACCGCCTGCTGGTGCAACTCAACGCGCTGGTCGACAACGGCCACAGCGTCATCGTCGTCGAGCATGAAATGCGCGTCGTCGCACAGAGTGACTGGGTGATCGACATCGGCCCGGGCGCAGGCGACCAGGGCGGCAACATTGTCGCCAGCGGCACGCCGGAGAAAGTCGCCAAGGCCAAGGCCAGCCGCACAGCGCCATTCTTGCGTGCAGTGTTGGCAGGGATCTAATTCCCGCCCACGCGGTCCGACGATACACGCAAACCACCCAGGGACAGATTCATGAAACGGATTTCCACCGCTGCACTCCTGCTATTGATGCTCTGCGGCTGCACCACCCCCGGCTCAAGCGTGAAAGACAAGATCTGGTACGCCGAAAAAGAACAGCCGGCGCGAGTGCCCTGGCACGTCTACCTGATGTTCAAGGACGATAACCATTTCATCTGGTGGCGCACCGTCGAAGGCCCCGACGCGGTGCTGAAGAAGTTCGATGCCTACACCCACGACAACGGGCCCGGCGTCGATTCACCGGTCAGCTACGTTCGCACGGGCGACCGCATCACAGCGCAGTCCCGCGATTCCGTGCACAGCAAGACAGGCGAAACGATCTTCACCGACATTCGGACATTCGATGGCCGATTCGTGGGTGACAGGCTGGAGATAGACTATCAGATGACCACCGTACGACCCGACCGCCCTTCGACTGAGGAGCGGGTGATTCGGTGGTCGTTGAAGCGGTTGAGTAGCGTGGGTGGGGAGTGACGCTAAGGACAATTAAAGCCCCCCCCTACTGCCCCATGATGATCCGGTACCGCCGCTGATACTCCTCGTACGAGACGTTCTCCTGCGTCAGCTTTTGTACTTGCTATGATCGAAACCTGCCACGCCGAACACTCGCTAAACCCTCGCCGAGCCGACAGGTTTGCGTCTTTCCACCGAAAGGCTCGGCGCCGGCATAGCCCCTCAATCACTTCGCAGCACGAAACTTCCGGATTAGTCATATGGTTCAGTCGTCAAGCCACTTGTACGCGCTTACAGTTGAGGCGTTTCAACGAAGCACGTAAGAAGGAGGCCCCATGCCGTTCAACAACAGATCTCAGCGCCAAGTCCAGAGCCTGCGACGTATGCGCGAGTGGCACCTCAGCCAGGCCGTCAAGGCAAAGATTGACGGAAAAATCGAGGAATCGGATTACCACTATCGGTATTATGACCTGCTCGGCCCGGCGGTCGAGGTGGCGACACCGGCAAGCCGCTGATCAATGCCTTTTAGGGCCGGACTGCTCAGTGAATCGAATGCTCGCTCGCAGGCGAGGCCGGCCATTCTGGATTCCGTAAGCTTTAACCAGCTCTCCCGCACGTTTGTCAGAGCGCTGGAGCTGGTGGGAGAGCATCGTTGGGGCGCGAGTGGCTGACGCGCCTCACTGGCTCACTGGGCAGTTCCGGCCTTCGCGGCTTGGCCTGCTTGACGGCCGTGGCAGGCAGGACATTGGTACATCACCTGGGCAATCGAACTCACCATGTGCTGGTGAATGCACAAAACATTGCGCGTAGGCAGGAGAGGAGTTGGTAAGCATTGATTGCAAAAAGCCCCGCGTGGCATAGGCCAGCGGGGCTTTTTGAGAAGGACTGAGCGCCCTTGGGAATCGCAATTGGTGCCCCGAGCCGGAGTCGAACCGGCACATCCTTTCGGACGACGGATTTTAAGTCCGGTGTGTCTACCAATTTCACCATCAGGGCGGTAGCACGTGTGCGTTGTCAGAGCAGCCCAACTGATAAGCAGTGGGTGCCGACAAGAGGTGGGAATATATACATCCCTACCCGGTGAAGCAAGCTTGAATGGCGTCTAAATGCGTCTGGACCTAAATTTCATGCGGATAAAAAAGCTCCGCAAAATCAAGGCCCTACTGCATCAGCGAAAGCATCATAGTCATGGGTGAAAGCTCAGGACAAGGAACGAAGCCTGCATGCCTGGCATAGTAGGTCACAAGGCTTTCGTTCAAGGGATGCACAATCACGGCGACTGACCCGATGATCTCGGAGGCTACGATGCAGCGTTCGATGGCGTCCGCCAACAGCGCGAGCGACAGACCACATCCACCCGCCCTTAGCGAAACGCCCATTCTCCCAAGAATTGTCACAGGCAATGGATCTGGAGCGTTACGGCGCATCTTTGCGGTTGTGCCATGGCGACGATCCACTGCTCCGTTGGAGAGCGTGTAGTAACCGGCGATGTTGTGAGTACCTTTGAAACAGACCACGTAAACCATAGCGTGTTTCGCCTGCTGCGCCTTGAGCGCTTTGGCTCGCAGGTATTCGTTGATCGAAGCTTCACCACAGTCGAAGTCATCGGTGATGTGAAGCGCATTCAGTTTTTCCGGTGGGCTCAGCTCCAGGGCTTTGGCCTTGCGAGCAGTTTCTTCACGCATTCGTTGCCCCCCAACGGATTATCTGCAAGCGCCCTCTCGAATCGGTCAAACGCGTCATCGCCCAGTAAAAATAGCCTGCGATCCAGCAGGACCTCCTCGGCACGCTTACAAGCGGCGTCGATGATGAAACTGGTCCGGTCAGTACCGAGCAGTTCAACCGCAGCATCGATCAGGCTTCTTTTCCTGGTATCGACCCGCATGTTGATTGGAACGGGTTTCTCACGCTCTAACGGTTGGTTCATGGTCTGGTTTCCTCTCCAGGGTGTTGCATGGCCGTGCACACAGATGGCTAGTGACTTGGCACAACACGGGGGTGTCCTTCCATTGACGCAGTGACGGGCAAATCGCAGTTGGATGCTAACATCCTGTATAGCTATCGTATAGCTGTATAGCAAATGCACTTACGATCCGCATGCGAGTAGCAAAAATGCACAGTCGTCTCGCGCAACGACCTGACTCGAAGCGTAGCCCGTACTGGAGGATTTCGAAGTTGCGGAATGATAGGAAATGATGCGGAACCTATCGCCTGAATTTCGGGCACAAAAAAACCCGTAAGACGTTGATCTTACGGGTTTTAAATGTGGAGGCCGAGGTCGGAATCGAACCGGCGTAAGCGGATTTGCAATCCGCGGCATAACCATTTTGCTACTCGGCCCCAAACGTACAGTACCCTGACAACTGACACTGAACGCGTTACAAACTGGAGCGGGAAACGAGACTCGAACTCGCGACCCCGACCTTGGCAAGGTCGTGCTCTACCAACTGAGCTATTCCCGCTTGGTGTGGGCGCCATTCTATAGATTCAAATGACGCCGTCAACCCTTTGATTTAAAAAAACTTATTTTTCTTCTGCGGTGGTGCGCAGATGCGGCCATGCGGCGCGCAGATATTGCAGCATCGACCAGAGGGTCAGCCCCGCCGCGACCATGAGCAGGATGTAGCCGAGCACCACCCAGAAGGTAAAGGCTGGCGGGTTGGCCAGCAGGATCACCAGCGCCAGCATCTGCGCGGCGGTTTTCCATTTGCCCAGGTTCGACACGGCGACCTGGGCGCGTGCGCCGATTTCGGCCATCCATTCGCGCAATGCCGAGATCACGATCTCGCGACCGATGATGACGGCGGCGGGCATGGTCAGCCAGAAATTGGCGTGAGCCTGTACCAGCAGTACCAGGGCGACGGCCACCATCAGCTTGTCGGCCACAGGATCCAGGAACGCGCCGAACGGTGTGCTCTGCTCCAGGCGGCGGGCCAGGTAGCCGTCGAGCCAGTCGGTGGCTGCGGCCAGCGCGAATACCGAACTGGCTGCCATGTAGCTCCAGTGATAAGGCAGGTAGAACAACAGAATGAAGATCGGAATCAGCAGGACACGTAATACGGTAATCAGATTAGGGATATTCATCGGCACAACTGGCTACGAGGTGAGCGGGCATTCTACTCGCTGTGCAGGTTTGCATAAATCGACTCTGCGAGCTTTTTACTGATTCCGGGTGCCTTGGCGATCTCTTCGACGCTGGCCCTGGACAATTCCTGTAACCCACCGAAGTGCTTGAGCAGGTCACGACGTCGGGTCGGCCCTACTCCCGCCACGCCCTCAAGGGTCGAGGTGCGGCGGGTCTTGCCGCGTCGGGCGCGGTGGCCGGTAATCGCGAAGCGGTGGGCTTCGTCGCGTATCTGTTGAATCAGGTGCAGCGCCGGCGAGTCGCCGCGCAGGGTGAACTCGTGGGCAGCATCATTGAGGTAGAGGGTCTCGAAGCCCGCCTTGCGGGTCGTGCCCTTGGCGACGCCGAGCAGGATCAGGTCCGGCACGGCCAGTTCGTTCATGACGTCGCGCGCCATGTTGAGCTGCCCCTTGCCACCATCAACCAGCAGGATGTCCGGCAGCTTGCCCTCGCCGTCCTTGATCTTGCCGAAACGTCGGGTCAGCGCCTGGTGCATCGCCGCATAGTCGTCCCCCGCCGTCACGCCTTCGATATTGTAGCGGCGGTAATCGGACTTGATCGGGCCTTCAGGCCCGAACACCACACAGGAGGCCACGGTGGCCTCGCCGCTGGAATGGCTGATGTCATAGCATTCAAGGCGCTGCGGTGGCTCGTCGAGTTTCAGGACGTCGGCCAGCGCTTCGAAGCGCGCGGCCATGTGCTGACGGTTGGCCAGTCTCGCAGCCAGCGCCTGTTCGGCGTTGGTCACCGCCAGTTGCTGCCAGCGCGCCCGGGTGCCGCGCACGCGGTGGCTGATGGTGATTTCCCGCCCGCGGGACGCATCGATGGCCTCGATCAGCGCGGGGAAGTCTTCGTTGACCACGTTGACGATGACTTCGCTCGGCAGCTCTCGCTCGCCGCCGCCCAGGAAATACTGGGCCAGGAACGCCGACATGACTTCGCCGACCTCCTCCTCGATACCCACCTGCGGGAAGAAGTTCTTGCTGCCCAGCACCCGCCCGCCGCGCACGCTGATCAGGTGCACACAGGCGCCGCCCGGGTTGACGAACGCGGCCACCACATCGACATCGCCGGTGCCGCTTTCCATGCTCTGCTGGTCCTGAACCCGACGCAGCAGGCCGATCTGGTCGCGCAGTTCGGCGGCATGCTCGAAGTTGAGGTCCATCGCCGCCTTTTCCATCAGCGCGTTCAACTCATCGGTCAGCGCATTGCTGCGCCCCTCGAGAAACATCACCGAGTGGCGTACGTCATCGGCGTACACCTGCGGCTCCACGAAGCCGACGCAAGGCGCCTTGCAACGCTTGATCTGGTATTGAAGGCACGGCCGGGTGCGGTTCTTGTAGAAGCTGTCTTCGCACTGGCGCACGTGAAAGGTCTTTTGCAGGATCGCCAGGCTTTCGCGAATCGCTCCCGCGCTCGGGTACGGCCCGAAATAGCGCCCCTTGGCCTTCTTCGCACCGCGGTGGATGCTCAAGCGCGGAAACGGCCCATCGGACAGGTGCACATACGGGTAGGATTTGTCGTCGCGCAGCAGAATGTTGTACGGCGGGCGCGACTCTTTGATGAGCGTCTGCTCCAGCAGCAACGCCTCGGTCTCGTTGGCGGTGATGGTGGTTTCGATCTGGCTGATGCGCCCGACCAGTGCGCTGGTCTTGGGTGCATGGCCGGTCTTGCGGAAGTAGCTGGCAAGACGCTTCTTGAGGTTTTTGGCCTTGCCCACGTAAAGCAGCCGCCCCTCGATATCGAACATGCGATAGACGCCGGGGCGGCCACTGCAGGTGGCGAGAAAGGCACTTGGATCGAACGGTTGGGTCATTTCAGGCGCTGGCATCGACCATGCCGTGACGTACAGCCAGCAAAGCCAGCTCGACATCGCTGCCGATGGATAGCTTCTCGAAGATACGGTAACGGTAGGTGTTCACGGTCTTGGGCGACAGGCACAGCTTGTCGGAGATGGTCTGCACCTTCTGGCAGCCGACAATCATCAGGGCAATCTGGATTTCCCGCTCGGACAGCAGGTCGAACGGCGAATTACTGGTTTGCGGCTGGAAGGACTTGAGCGCCAGCTGCTGGGCGATCTGCGGGCTGATGTAGCGCTGGCCGGCGAACACCAGGCGGATGGCCTGGACCATCTCGGTCAGCCCCGCGCCCTTGGTCATGTAGCCTGCGGCGCCGGCTTGCAGCAATCGGGTGGGGAACGGATCTTCTTCGCAGACCGTCACCGCGACCACCTTGATTTCGGGGTGGCTGCGCAGCATCTTGCGAGTGGCTTCGAGGCCGCCGATGCCTGGCATCTTCACGTCCATCAGCACCACGTCGGGTTTGAGTTCCCGGGCCTTCTTCAGCGATTCCTCGCCCGAATCCGCCTGCCCGACAACCTGCAGACCGTCGATGTCAGCCAGCATTCGCGTGATACCTGTGCGCACCAGATCATGGTCGTCGACAACCAGCACCCTAATCAAGCAAACACCTCACCAAACGATTTATGACGAACGCTCGTCACCTTAGCAAAAAGAAAATGCAGGACCTAGCTCGAAACATTGTTCCAGTGACGAGTTTTCAGAGGCCGTGCGAATGATCTACAACGATGCTGACAAGCTATCATCATCGACCATGAAACTTGCAAAAAATCTTCAAACGTACGCTTGCAGCCAGACAGGACTGTCAGTCCTCCTCTGAAGTGATTTTCTTTTCGGGGCTGTACGTCCCTTTGTATTCGGCCAGGGTCGTGGTCAGGCGCAGGATCGCGTCCCGATCCTCCTTGACCAGCGACCGGTAGCTGCCCAGCACCCACTCCTCCACTTCACTGAGGTTTTCGATGGGCGCAGGCGTGCGCGAACCGGTCAGCACGTACAACACGTCGACGCCTTTGGCAGCCACGGCAGCCAGGTAGTCTGCCTTGGGCGTGCGGTCGCCGCTCTCGTACTTGCCCTGCGCATTGGGCTCCACGCCACCAATTTCTCCGAATGCTCGTTGCGACAGCCCCAAGCGCTCGCGTTCTTCCCTAAGCCGGGCACCAATTCCACTCATTTGAATGCATAACCTTGTTGACCCCATCCTTACGAATGGTAGAATCGAGATAAATTTAAACAGACTTGAACGGTTTTGAACTATGCCCGGAATACGCACCGCAGCACAAGCCAAGGCCTGGCTAGAACAACAAGGTAAATCTGTTCAAGAGTTTGCTCGGGAAAACAGCGTCGATCCGGCAACGACTTATCAGATTCTTTCCGGCCGCAAGAAAGGTCGCAGAGGCGAGTCGCATAAAGTGGCCGTGCTGCTGGGCATGAAAGTCGGCGTGATTCCCGCCGAGCCGATTAAGGATGATGATGCGGCAGAGGCCGTTATTTAACCCTTAGTTGTAAGAAGTTTCTTTAAGAGTTGAAGGCCCATTACTGTCCCGGAGCGCTTCTTCTATCTGTAAGGATGCCGTCTGTTTCGCACGTTCAGCACCACCGACGCGTCTTCACCCCGCCTCCACGGCTCTCTCCATGCAGTAAAGCTCAGCGTCTTCATGCACATGGGCATAGCCCAGCCTGCGGTAGAGCTGTGTCGCCGGGTTGCTTTTGAACACTTTCAGACGAATGTGAGTGCAGCCCCGCTCCCGGGCGATACCTGCGATGCATCGCATCAGCCAGCCGCCCACACCCTCAGCCCGATAGGCTTCTATCAACTGCACGTCACGCAGGTAGAGGTAGCCGCCTTCGATGGTGAACCCCAGAAAACCGATCAGCCGGCCAACCTTGTGCACCCGGTAGCTTTCGCGCTCCGGCCATTGAGCGTCGAAGGCGTCCGGTTGCCAGACCATCCCGTGCCGTGCGTAGTAATCACGCATGTTGACCCGCGTCAGCTCCCGCGCGAACGGCAGGTCATCGTCCGTCGCCGGCTGCAGGCGCAGATCCTCTTCTCGCGCGGTCGCCATGTAAGCCCCTCATCTTCCTTGCGGTGGTGCCATTCTACTGACCGACCGCAGATTGACCAGCCCGGGCCCGGAATAGAGCGGCGCAAGTGTAACTTTTGATGAGGGTCATTGAATTTTCCAATTGAATTAGCGCACCCGCCTGAAGTAAGCTCGGTTTCAACTTACGGAGACAGACCATGTTGCCTTCCACCCTTTCCCAGCCTTGCCGCCCTGCCGACGCCTCGCGTCTGGTAGCGGACACTGCTGTGTGGAACGCGACCGCAGTCTGCTCGCCTGTTTCTTATTTTTATGGGTATTGGTTTAGCCACTGGCGCGCCTGATACCCAAACGGCGCCCACAACCACGGGACGCCAACCAGAGATAACTCTACCCCCGGTCGGCCTCCCGACCGGGGGTTTCGTTTTTCTGGGCCACGTAAAACCTGACTAACGCTTCACACAGAGGATCAAGACATGAACTACAGCACCTATTACCGCAACGACATCGACTTCGCATGGCGATTTAGCAGCCTCCGTTCGGGACAGTCAGCCGCCTCCGACCGGTCACTTGCAGGTGGCAAATCCGTAAATCGAGCCAATACGGCACATTGTCGAACACCCCAGTAGGCCCGCGCGGGACATTGCCCGCCGGCCAGGAAGCCCTGAACATGAATTCGTCCGTCGCTGCAAAAAATCTGTCTGACATGCCGGTCAACACCGTGACCCTGATCGACAGTCACCCTGCCCCACAACGCTTGCCCAGCACCCTGGCGCTGAAAAGCCAGTTGCCGCTGGACGCCGCCCTCACTGCGCAGATCCAGGCCCATCGCCAGTCGGTGCGCGCCATCCTCAACGGTGAAGACTCCCGCCTGCTGGTCGTCGTAGGCCCCTGCTCCATCCATGACCCGCAATCGGCCCTGGAATACGCCGGCCGCCTGGCCGAGCTTGCCACCGAAGTCAGCGACCAGATGCTGCTGGTGATGCGCGCCTATGTCGAAAAGCCCCGCACCACCGTTGGCTGGAAAGGCCTGGCTTACGATCCGCACCTGGACGGCAGCGATGACATGACCGCAGGCCTGACCCTGTCGCGACACCTGATGCGCGAAATGACCCGCCTCGGCCTGCCGATTGCGACCGAGCTGCTGCAACCCATGGCCGCTGGCTACTTCGACGATCTGCTGAGCTGGGTGGCCATCGGCGCACGCACCACCGAATCGCAGATCCACCGGGAAATGGCCAGCGGCCTGCAGATGCCGGTCGGTTTCAAGAACGGTACCGACGGCGGGATTTCCGTCGCTTGCGATGCGATTCGTTCGGCGGCCCATGCCCATCGCCACTTCGGTATCGACCGCCAGGGCCACCCCGCGATCATCGAGACCCAGGGCAACCCGGACACGCACATCGTGCTGCGCGGCGGCCACAACGGCCCGAACTTCGATGCCGCAAGCGTTGCGCAGGTCAATGCAAGCCTGGACAAGAACCGCATCGCGGCGCGCATCATGGTCGATTGCAGCCACGCCAACAGCGGCAAGGACCCTCTGCGTCAGCCTCAGGTGTTCAATGACGTGCTGCAGCAACGCCTGGCGGGCGACCAGACCCTCATCGGCATGATGCTGGAGAGCCACCTGTTCGAAGGCTGCCAGCCGCTGAGTGAGTCGATGCGCTACGGGGTTTCGGTCACCGATGGCTGCCTGGGCTGGGATCGCACCGAACGCCTGTTGCGTGAGGCGGTCAACCAGTTGCGCTACCGTTAACGGCCGTCAGACTGACAAGCCGGAACTTTCTCGGGAAAAGCCTTCCTTAATCCGGTAGGCTCTTTCTTTTTTTTGACAGGAGTAACTCACATGGCCAGAGCTACCGCTCGCCACATCCTTGTTTCCAGTGAAGAAAAGTGCAACGAACTCAAAGCCCAGATCG
The DNA here is from genome assembly GCF_044746765.1 of Pseudomonas sp. NPDC090203. Taxonomy (NCBI): domain Bacteria; kingdom Pseudomonadati; phylum Pseudomonadota; class Gammaproteobacteria; order Pseudomonadales; family Pseudomonadaceae; genus Pseudomonas; species Pseudomonas sp. NPDC090203. The sequence continues at coordinate 44,885 of NZ_JBIVCV010000003.1, read as the reverse complement.
AAAACGGCGCCGACTTCGCCGAAGTCGCCAAGGCCAACTCCAGCTGCCCTTCCAGCCGCCAGGGCGGTGACCTGGGCTCGTTCGGCCCAGGCCAGATGGTCAAGGAATTCGACACTGTCGTGTTCAGCGCTCCGGTGAACGTCGTGCAGGGTCCGGTGAAGACCCAGTTCGGCTATCACCTGCTGGAAGTGACCAGTCGTCAGGACTGATCCACAGGTCACCCCACAAACGGCCCGCCCTCAAAAGCGGGCCGTTTTTTATTTGGTGCGGCGTATTTCGTTGCTGTATCGATTCCGGCAAAGAATTTGCTTTAACTTTTGTTCGGCCCGCAAGGCCGGTACATTGGCACGATGGTGCAAGCTGTTTATCCGGGCTGCGCTGCCGATGCGTCATGATCCAGCCGTATTGTGCGGTTACAAAGACACAGCCGTTGCGGTACCTTGCCACCACAGGTAACGAATAAAAAATATAGGGACGGGCCGCAATCGCCCGCCCATGACCTCAAACCCTGATGCCCGCAAACGGCGTCAGTCAGGATTCGTGTAATGCGTTTTGTTTTTTCATCGCTGATGGCCGCAACACTGGTCCTGCTTTCAGGTCTGCAACCTCTGTCCGCTGCTCCTCAATATGCCCTGACCGTCTACGGCGAGGCGCCTCGTTACCCTGCCGATTTCAAGCATTTCGACTACGTCAATCCCGATGCCCCAAAAGGCGGCAGCATGCGCCGCTCGGCACAGGAAATCGGGCAGTTCGATCACATCATGCCGTACATCGACAAGGGCACCGGGGTGTCTCAGGTCAACGGCCTGCTGTACTCACCGCTGGCGGTCAAGTCACTGGATGAGCCCTACACCGTCTATGGCCTGATCGCCGAAAAGATGGAGCGCGCCGCCGACGGCATGTCCCTGCGTTTCTACCTCAATCCCAAGGCGAAGTTCTCCGACGGCACCCCGATCACCGCCCAGGACGTGCGCTTCACCTACGATTTGCTGATGACCCAGGGCAGCCTGTCCTATCGCACCGAGTTCGGTGACGTCAAAGGCGTCGAGGTCGAATCGCCGACCCAGATCCGCTTTGACTTCAAGAGCAACGAAAGTCGCACCCTGCCGCTGGACCTGGCCTCCCTGCCGGTGTTTCCGGAGCACTGGTGGAAGGACCGGGATTTCGCCAATGGCGGCGGCTTCGAAGCGCCTGTAGGCAGCGGCCCGTACCGTGTCGGCAAGGTAGACCCGGGGCGCAGCATCACTTTCGAGCGCAACCCCGACTGGTGGGCCAAGGATCTGCCGGTCACCCGGGGGACGTACAACTTCGATCACTTCAGCGTCGAGTACTTCGGTGACACCGACGTCGCCCGGCAGGTGCTGCTCGGTGGCGGCTACGACTACAACCGCGAGTATTCGGCTACTGGCTATTCAGTGCGCTATGACAGCCCTGCGCTGACCGAAGGACGCCTGCAGCGGGCGCATCTGGCCCCGGGCATGGTGCAAAGCTCCCAGGGTTTCGTGTTCAACCTGGACCGGCCCAAGTTCCAGGACCGCCGGGTGCGCCAGGCCCTGGCGATGCTGTGGGATTTCGAGTGGACCAACCGGCAGATGATGCGCAACGTGTACGTGCGCCAGAACAGCTACTTCTCCAACAGCGATCTGGCGGCGACGCAATTGCCGACCGAATCGGAGCTGAAGATCCTCGACCCCCTGCGCGACCAGATCCCGCCAGAGGTCTTCACCACCGTGTTCCACACACCCAAGACCGACGGCACTGGCTTCATTCGCGACAAGCAACTGCAAGCCCTGGCCTTGCTGGAGGAAGCCGGCTGGATGCCCAAGGGCGACAAGCTGGTGAACGCCGAGGGCGAACCGCTCAGCTTCACGTTCCTCAACGGCCAGAGCGGTTTTGAAAAGATCCTGCTGCCCTACAAACGCAACCTGGCACAGATCGGCATCGATTTCGAAATCCGCCGCATCGATTCGGCGCAGTACCTGAACCGGGTCATGGCCCGGGACTACGACATGATCGTGACCGGCTACAGCGTCTCGACCTCACCGGGCATGGAGCTGTACAACAACTTCGGCTCCAAGGTCGCCAAGGACTCGGGCTCCAGCAACTACATGGTGCTGCGCGACCCGGCCATCGACACGCTGATCTACGGCCTGGCCAAGGCCGACAGCAAGCCTGCGATGATCGACTATGCCCATGCGCTGGATCGCGTGCTGCAATGGGGCTTCTACTGGATTCCCAACTACTACCCGCCGGGCTCGTCCACGGTGTGGTGGAACCGCTTTGGCATTCCCAAGGTTCAGGCCAACAACAGCGAGGCCATCGACACCTGGTGGGAGCTAAGCCCCCAGGCCTTGAGCCGTGAGCAATTCGCCCAGCAACGGGGTAACTCGGCGCTACCCTGGGAGGTGAAGTAATGTTTGGCTACCTGATGCGGCGCCTGTTGCTGATCATCCCGACCCTGCTGTGCATCCTGCTGGTGAACTTCTTTATCGTCCAGGCCGCGCCCGGCGGGCCGGTCGAGCAGGCAATCGCCAAGTTGCAAGGTGTGGCGGGCGGTACCATTGGCGCCGGACACACCGAAACCATGAATGTCGGCCAATCCCGCGCCAGCCGCGGGCTGGACCCCAAGCTCATCAAGGAGATCGAGCACCAGTACGGCTTCGACAAACCGCTGCATGAGCGCCTGTGGCTGATGCTGAAGAACTATGCGCGGCTGGATTTCGGCAACAGCTTCTTTCGCGGCGCCAAGGTCACCGACCTGATCCTGCAAAAGATGCCCGTGTCGATATCACTGGGCCTGTGGGCGACGCTGATCACCTATCTGGTGTCGATCCCGCTGGGCATTCGCAAGGCGGTCAAGCACGGCAGTCATTTCGACATCTGGAGCAGCACCGCGATCATCATTGGCTACGCCATGCCCGCATTCCTGTTTGCCATGCTGCTGGTGGTGCTGTTTGCCGGCGGCACCTCGCTGAGCTGGTTTCCGGTGCGTGGGCTGGTGTCGGAAAACTTTGACTCATTGACCACCCTGGGCAAGATCGCCGACTACTTCTGGCACCTGGTGCTGCCGGTCATGTCGTTGGTGATCGGTGGGTTCGCGACGCTGACCATTCTGACCAAGAACTCCTTCCTCAACGAGGTCACCCGCCAGTACGTGATCACCGCCCGAGCCAAGGGCCTGAGCGAGCATCGCGTGCTGTACGGCCATGTATTCCGCAACGCGATGCTGCTGGTGGTGGCGGGCATTCCCCAAGCGTTCATCAGCGTGTTCTTCGCGGGATCGCTGATGATTGAGGTGATCTTCTCCCTCGATGGCCTGGGGCGCATGAGCTATGAAGCGGCCGTTTCCCGGGATTACCCGGTGGTGTTCGGCACGCTGTTCATCTTCACGCTGTTCGGGCTTCTGATCAAACTGGTCGGGGACATCTGCTACACCCTGGTCGACCCCCGAATCGACTTCAGCGCGAGGAATGCATGATGCGCAGGCTGTCTCCGGTGGCTCGCCGACGTTTCGAGCGCTTTCGCAACAACCGCCGTGGCTGGTGGTCGTTGTGGCTGTTCTGTGGGCTGTTCGTCATCAGCCTGTGCGGCGAACTGATCGCCAACGACAAGCCGTTGGTGCTCAGTTACCAACACGAATTGTACTTTCCTGCCTTCAAACGCTACACCGAGGTGGAGTTTGGCGGCCAGTTGCCCTTCCAGCCCGATTACCGCAGCGATTATGTGCGCGAGCTGATTACCAAGGGCGATGGCTGGATGTTGTTCCCGCCGATCCCCTTCAGCGATGACACACCCAACTATGACCTGAACAAGCCAGCTCCCAGTCCGCCCTCGGAAATCAACTGGCTGGGCACCGACGACCAGGCCCGCGACGTGCTGGCGCGGGTCATCTTCGGTTCTCGGGTGTCGATTCTGTTTGCGTTGGCACTGACGGTCATCAGCGCCTTGATCGGCATTGCGGCGGGTGCGCTACAAGGCTATTACGGCGGCTGGGTGGACCTGATCGGCCAGCGGCTGCTGGAGGTCTGGTCCGGCCTGCCGGTGCTGTACCTGCTGATTATTCTTTCGGGGTTCGTCGAGCCCAATTTCTGGTGGCTCCTGGGGATCATGGCGCTGTTCTCGTGGCTGGCGCTGGTCGATGTGGTGCGAGCCGAGTTCCTGCGCGGGCGCAATCTGGAATACGTCAAGGCCGCCCGCGCGTTGGGCCTCGATGACCGCAAAGTGATCATGCGGCACATTCTGCCCAACGCCATGAACGCCACCTTGAGCTACCTGCCGTTCATCCTGACCGGCGCAATCTCGACCCTGACGGCCCTCGATTTCCTCGGCTTCGGCATGCCCGCCGGCAGCGCCTCGCTGGGCGAACTGATCGGTCAGGGCAAGCAGAACCTGCAAGCGCCATGGCTCGGCTTCACGGCATTCTTCACCCTGGCGCTGATTCTGTCGTTGCTGGTGTTCATTGGCGAGGCGTTGCGCGACGCCTTCGACCCGAGGTCCTGACATGTCTGAAAATCTGATTGAAATCCGAGACTTGTCAGTATCTTTTAATGGAAATACTGTCGTCAGGAACCTGAGCCTGGACATCCCCGCTGGCCAGTGTCTGGCGCTGGTTGGCGAGTCCGGCTCGGGCAAGTCCGTGACCGCTCACTCGATCCTGCAACTGTTGCCACAGGCCGGCACTGTCAGCACCGGGAGCATTCGCTATCGTGGCCAGGAGCTGCTCGGCGCTGATGGCAAGCTGATGCGGCGCATCCGTGGCAACCAGATCGCGATGATCTTCCAGGAGCCGATGACCTCGCTGAACCCGCTGCACACGGTGGCCAAGCAGATCGGCGAGACCCTGTTGCTGCACAAGGGCATGAGTGGCAAGGCCGCGCAGGTACGCATTCTCGAATTGCTGGAGCTGGTGGGCATCCAGCACCCCAAGAAGCGCCTGAAGGCCTATCCGCATCAATTGTCGGGTGGGCAGCGGCAACGGGTAATGATTGCCATGGCGCTGGCTTGCGAGCCCGAGTTGCTCATCGCCGACGAACCGACCACGGCGCTCGATGTCACCGTTCAGCGTAAAATTCTGTTGCTGCTCAAGAACTTGCAGCAACGTCTTAACATGTCACTTCTACTCATCAGCCACGACCTCAACCTGGTCCACAGCATTGCCCAGCAAGTCTGCGTGATGCGCGCCGGTGAAATAGTCGAGCAGTCCAATTGCCACACCCTGTTCAAAACCCCGCAACACCCCTACAGCCGCCTGCTGCTTGACGCAGAACCCGCAGGCGAGCCGCTTCCCCGGGATACACGTGAGAAAGTACTTGAAGTCGAAAACCTGCGCGTCTGGTTCTCCCTGGGCGGCGGGATCTTCAATCGCCATCACGAATACCTCAAGGCCGTGGACGATATCAGCCTGAGCATCGAGCGTGGCAAGACCCTGGGCATCGTGGGCGAGTCCGGCTCCGGCAAATCGACACTTGGTCAGGCAATCCTGCGCTTGCTCGAATCGCGTGGCAGTATCCGCTTCAAGGGCCAGTCACTGGACACCCTGAACCAGAAGCAGATGCGCCCCTGGCGCAAGCAGATGCAGGTGGTGTTTCAAGACCCTTATGGCAGTCTCAGCCCGCGCATGTCGGTGGCGCAGATCATCAGCGAGGGGCTGGAAGTCCACAGCGAACTGGACAAGGTGTGCTGTGAGGCCGAAGTGATTCGTGTACTGGAGGAAGTCGGCATCGATCCGTTGAGCCGGCATCGTTACCCCCATGAATTTTCCGGCGGGCAGCGGCAGCGTATCGCCATTGCCCGGGCGTTGGTGCTCAAACCTGCCCTGATCCTGCTCGATGAACCGACGTCCGCACTGGATCGCACCGTGCAGAAACAGGTCGTCGCGCTGTTGCGTCAGTTGCAGGAAAAACACGGCCTGACCTACCTGTTCATCAGCCATGACCTGGCGGTGGTGCGTGCGCTTGCCCATGACCTGATCGTGGTCAAGGACGGCAAGGTGGTCGAGCGCGGCGCCAGCCATGACGTATTCGATGCGCCTCAGCACCCCTATACCAAGGAACTGCTGGCGGCGGCGCACCCGGGCTTCAACTGAGACAGGCATTGAATAACAGCGAAAACCAGCAGTCTGTGCGGCCAGTTGCCGGAGTAACAGGAACTACGGAACAGTGCATGAAAGACAGTGACAGCCTCAAGGATTACCGACGCGTGCGGCGACTGGCGATCCGTTCGCTGTTCGAAATCATCGAGCAGTCCAGTGAAGGTACTGTGATCGGGGACAAGGAAGCGCGGATCGTCTGGATCAACGAGCGATATGCCAGGCGTTTCGGGCTGGAAGATGCCAGCCGTGCGGTCGGTCAGCCCTGTGAGAAAGTGATTCCCGGCAGCCTGCTGCGCCAGGTGGCGAGCAACGGCCAGCCGATCCTGCTGGACATGATGGACACCGCCAAGGACCCGCTGGTGGTGATGCGCCTGCCGATCCACGACGACGTCGGCGGGGTGATCGGCGCCATCGGCTTTGCCCTGTTCGATGAGCTGCACGCGCTGTCGCCGCTGCTCAAGCGTTACCTGAGCATGCAGCAGGAGCTGGCCTCGACCCGCTCGCTTTTACGCCAGCGCCAGGCCAAGTACAGCTTTGCGCATTTCATCGGCACCAGTGCCGCCAGCCTTGAAGTCAAGCGCCGGGCGCGGCGCAGCGCCAGCACGGAATCGCCTGTATTGCTGCTGGGCGAAACCGGCACCGGCAAGGAGCTGTTGGCCCACGCCATCCACAACACGTCGCCACGGGCGCACAAGCCGTTCGTGAGCATCAACAGCGCGGCGATTCCGGAGACCCTGCTTGAAGCCGAGTTTTTCGGCACCGCACCGGGCGCGTTTACCGGCGCGGATCGTCGTGGTCGCCAGGGCAAGCTGCACCTGGCCGAGGGCGGCACGCTGTTTCTCGACGAGATCGGCGACATGCCCCTGCCTTTGCAGAGCAAGTTGTTGCGGGTGTTGCAGGAGAAAGAATACGAACCCGTGGGCTCCAACCAGATGGTCAAGAGCGACGTGCGGTTGATCGCCGCAACCTCCACCGACCTTGAAGCGGCGATCAAGCGCGGCGAGTTCCGCGCTGACCTGTATTACCGCCTCAACGTGCTGCCGATTGCCGTGCCGCCCTTGCGCGAGCGGCTGGATGACCTGCCGGCCCTGAGCGAGGCGATTCTGGAGGAGCTGCGCAGCCAGCATGATCTGACGCCCTCGGGAATGGCAATGCTTGGGCAGCACGCCTGGCCGGGCAACATCCGCGAACTGCGCAATGTGCTGGAGCGCGCCGCCTTGCTCAGTGACGACCCGCACCTTGAAGCCGAGGACATCCGGGCGGCCATCGGCACGCTGGTGCCTGTGGTGAGGACGGCTCCTGTGCTGTCGGCTTCAGCCAGCCAGGAGTCCTACAGCGATGCCCGGCAGCGCTTCGACCGCGATCTGATCCAGACGCGCCTGGCCCAATGCAAGGGCAACGTGGTGCTGGCGGCGCAGCAGTTGGGGCTGGGACGGTCGACGCTTTACAAAAAGATGGCGGCGTTGGGGATTGTTGAGTCTCAATAACGAGACACGTCCACAAAAAGAGACAGCAGTTCAAACGACGTTCCCGTAGCAGCACGGCTTGCCGGCGGGAGCGATCTTGAGAATGTCCCCGCCGGCAAGCCGTGCTGCTACGGGTCGGGTGTCTCAATAATGAGACTTTAACGCACGCCGCTGAGGTTCTCATCTAAAATAATTGATATAAATCAATCACTTAGCCAACTGGCACAAAACTGGCTATACCTCCTGTTACGCGGCTCGACCGCTTCCATAAGAAAAACAACAGGAGACACTCGATGAGTGTGATCATCGCCTTGGCAGCCCTTGCGCTGTTGATGCTTGCTGCTTACCGTGGTTACAGCGTTATTCTCTTTGCCCCCATCGCCGCCCTGGGTGCGGTGCTGCTGACCGACCCTTCCGCCGTGGCCCCGGCCTTCACCGGCGTGTTCATGGACAAGATGGTGGGCTTCGTCAAACTCTACTTCCCCGTGTTCCTGCTCGGCGCCGTGTTCGGCAAGCTGATCGAGCTGTCCGGGTTTTCCCGCTCCATCGTCGCCGCCGCCATCAGGCTCCTGGGCACCCGTCAGGCGATGCTGGTGATCGTGCTGGTCTGCGCCTTGCTCACCTACGGCGGCGTTTCGCTGTTCGTGGTGGTGTTCGCGGTGTACCCCTTTGCCGCCGAGATGTTCCGCCAGAGCGACATCCCCAAGCGCCTGATTCCCGCGACCATCGCCTTGGGTGCGTTCTCCTTCACCATGGACGCCCTGCCCGGCACGCCGCAGATCCAGAACATCATCCCCTCGACCTTCTTCAACACCACCGCCTGGGCCGCGCCCTGGCTGGGCCTGATCGGCACCGCGTTCGTGTTCTGCGCCGGCATGCTGTTCCTCCAGCGCCAGCGCAACAAGGCCCAGCGCGCCGGTGAAGGTTACGGCACCGAACTGCGCAACGAGCCGGAAACCGCCGAGGACATCCGGCTGCCCAACCCCTGGATCGCCCTGGCGCCCTTGCTGTTGGTGGGCGTGATGAACCTGCTGTTCACCCGGTGGATTCCCCAGTGGTACGGCAAGACCCACACCCTGGCGCTGCCGGGCATGGCGGCGCCGGTGCAGACTGAAATCTCCAAGATCACCGCAATCTGGGCCGTTGAAGCAGCTTTGCTGGTGGGCATTGTGTTCGTGCTGCTGTTCGCCTTCGGCGCCGTGAAATCGAAGCTGGCCGAGGGCAGCAAGGGCGCGGTCAGTGGCGCGCTGCTGGCGGCGATGAACACGGCGTCCGAGTACGGCTTCGGCGCGGTGATCGCCTCCCTGCCGGGTTTTCTGGTGCTGGCGGACTGGCTCAAGTCCATTCCCAATCCGCTGGTCAACGAAGCGATCACCGTGACCTTGCTGGCCGGTATCACCGGCTCGGCCTCGGGCGGCATGAGCATCGCGCTGGCGGCGATGTCCGACAGTTTCATCAGCGCCGCCCACGCCGCCAACATTCCGCTGGAGGTCCTGCACCGGGTCGCGGCCATGGCCAGCGGCGGCATGGACACCCTGCCCCACAACGGCGCCGTCATCACGCTGCTGGCGGTCACGGGGCTCACCCACCGCGAGGCGTACAAGGATATCTTCGGTATCACCATCATCAAGACCCTGGCGGTCTTCGTGGTGATCGCCACGTTCTATGCAACCGGCATCGTATGAGGAATCGAACATGAGTCTGCAAGGCAAAACCGCATTGGTCACCGGCTCCACCAGCGGCATTGGGCTGGGCATCGCCCTGACGCTGGCCAAAGCCGGGGCGAACCTGGTGCTCAACGGCTTCGGCGATGCGTCGGCGGTGATCGAGCAGGTCAAGCAGTTCGGTGGCAAGGTCGGCCACCACCCGGCGGACGTCAGCGACGTAGCGCAGATCGCCGACATGATCGCCTATGCCGAGCGCGAGTTTGGCGGCGTGGACATTCTGGTCAACAACGCCGGCATCCAGCACGTCGATGCGGTGGAAGACTTCCCGGTGGAAAGCTGGGACAAGATCATCGCGATCAACCTGTCCTCGGTGTTCCACAGCACCCGCCTGTGCCTGCCGGGCATGAAGGCCAAGGGCTGGGGGCGCATCGTCAACATCGCTTCAGTGCACGGCCTGGTGGGCTCGACCGGCAAGGCGGCCTACGTGGCAGCCAAGCACGGGGTGATCGGGCTGACCAAGGTGGTCGGCCTGGAGACGGCGACCAGCAAAGTGACCTGCAACGCCATCTGCCCCGGCTGGGTGCTGACGCCACTGGTGCAGAAGCAGATCGACGATCGCGGCGCTGAAACCGGCGACCTGGAGCAGGCCAAGCATGACCTGCTGGCCGAAAAACAGCCTTCGCTGGAGTTTGTCACGCCGACGCAGCTGGGTGAGTTGACGCTGTTTCTGTGCAGCGAAGCCGGCGCGCAGGTGCGTGGGGCGGCGTGGAATATCGATGGAGGGTGGCTGGCGCGCTGAGATTGCCTTTGCGGCTGACTCATGCGTAATCCTTGAAATCGCCCCCGCCGGCAAGCCGTGCTGCTACGGTTTCAACGTCGTCCACAACATCGGCGATCACATCGAACCGTCGTAGCAGCACGGCTTGCCGGCGGGGGCGTCCTGGGAGCCGCCATTGCTCTAGGAACCCGGTTCATCCCGCTCGTCCACCAACCCCCAATCCTTCACGTCCACCTGGGCCGCAGGCTGTGGCGCCGGGGGTGGTGTGGTGATGGTGCTCGGGCCGTTTTCGTTGTGCAGCTTCAGGCGCAGGCGCACGTTGTTCGCCGAGTCGGCATTCTTCAGCGCTTCGTCTTCGCTGATCGCCCCTTCGATGGCCAGGTCATACAGCGCATTGTCGAACGTCTGCATGCCCAGGTTCGTGGACTTCTCCATGATGCCCTTGAGTTCGGTCAGCTCGTTGCGGTGAATCAGGTCGCGAATGGTCGGCGTGCCGAGCATCACTTCCACCGCCGCCCGGCGCTTGCCGTCCTTGGTCTTGACCAGCCGCTGGGACACGAACGCCTTGAGGTTGTTGCCCAGATCGTGCAGCAACTGCGGCCGACGCTCTTCGGGGAAGAAGTTGATGATGCGGTCCAGCGCCTGGTTGGCGTTGTTGGCGTGCAGGGTGGAAATCGCCAGGTGGCCGGTGTCGGCGAACGCCAGGGCGTGTTCCATGGTTTCACGGTCGCGGATCTCGCCGATCAGGATCACGTCCGGCGCCTGGCGCAGGGTGTTCTTCAGCGCGGCATGGAAGCTGCGGGTATCGACCCCGACTTCGCGCTGGTTGATGATCGACTTCTTGTGCCGATGGATGAACTCCACCGGGTCCTCGATGGTGATGATATGCCCGCTGGCGTGGCGGTTGCGGTGGTCGATCAACGCCGCAAGCGACGTGGACTTGCCCGAGCCGGTCGCGCCGACGAACAACACCAGCCCGTGTTTTTCCATGACCACGTCCAGCAGCACGGGCGGCAGGTGCAGGTCTTCGAACTTGGGGATGTCGAGCTTGATGTTACGCGCGACGATGGACACCTCGTTGCGCTGCTTGAAGATGTTGATCCGGAAACGCCCGACCCCCGACAGGGAAAACGCCAGGTTCATCTCAAGCTCGCGTTCGAAATCCTGCTTCTGTTCGGCGTCCATGATGCCGTCGGCAATCAGCGCCACGTCGCCAGGCTTGAAGGCCTCGGTGCCCAGGGGCTTGAGCACGCCATTGAACTTGGCGCACGGCGGCGCACCGGTGGAGAGATAGAGATCCGATCCGTCCTGGGTGGCAAGAACCTTCAACAACGCCGGGAAATCCATAAGTCACACCGCACATAAAGGTTTTAAGAAGACTGTAGGTCGACAGCAACGTTCGCGCCCCTAAGACTAGACGCATGCTGCAGGCTCGACGAAAGTGAAGGAAATTACCTGAAATCCCGCCGCAAGGGCATAATGCGCGGCTTTTTTATCGAGGCATTTTCATCATGAAAGCTCAAGCCCGGCACATTCTGGTCAAGACCGCCGAAGAAGCCGAGAAGCTCAAGCAACGCATTGCCCAGGGCGAAGCGTTCGATGTACTGGCAAAGAAGTACTCCACCTGCCCGTCCGGCAAGCGCGGCGGCGACCTGGGCGAGGTGCGCCCCGGCCAGATGGTGTCCGCCATCGATCAGATCATCTTCAAGAAACCGCTGCGCACGGTGCACGGGCCGGTGAAGAGCAAGTTCGGCTACCACCTGGTGCAGGTGTTTTTCCGGGATTGACCCTGCGTGTCGCCTTCGTAGCAGCACGGCTTGCCGGCGGGAGCGGTGTATCAGGCGACCTTTGCGTCACAGGATAATCGCTCCCGCCGGCAAGCCGTGCTGCTACGGGGTAAATCAGGCGGGCATCACGCTGCGTGGAATCAGCGCGCCCGGATGCTGGATCACCAGGCTGGCCAGCCGGTGCCCCGCCTCTGCCGCTTCCTGCGGGCCACCACCACGCAGACGCCTGGCAAGATAACCCGCACTGAACGAATCCCCCGCCGCCGTGGTATCAATCACCTTGCTCACCGGTTGCGCCGCAATTTCATATCGGCGATTGTCGGCGCGCACGAGGCAACTCTGGGCGCCGCGCTTGACCACCACTTCCTTCACACCCATGTCGCGGTAAGCGCTCAGGATCTGCTCGCTGTCGGTGTAGCCGAACAGCGCCTGCTCATCGTCTTCGGTGAGCAAGGCCACATCGACCTCGTGCATGACCGAACGGTACGCCTGGCGGGCCTGATCGACGCTGCGCCACAGACGCGGCCGGTAGTTGTTGTCGAACACCACGCAGGCCCCACGATCCCGGGCGTCGCCCAGGGTCGAGAGCAGCCGCGCCCGTCCGACTTCGCCCAGCACCGCCAGGGTGATGCCGCTGAAGTACAGGACGTCGTATTGCACCAGCGCCTCCAGCACAGCGTCGGCGGACGGCGTGGTGAAACACTCGCGCACCGCCGCCTCGTTGCGCCAGTACAGAAAGCGCCGCTCGCCGTTTTCGTCGGTCTGGATGCAATACAGCCCAGGCAAACGCCCCGGCAAGCGCTGGACCTGACTCAGGCCGATGCCCTCCTCGGTCCAGATCGCACACATGGCATCGCTGAAACTGTCGTCGCCCAGCGCGGTGACGTAATCGACCTGCGCCGCCGAACCCAGCAAGCGCGACAGGTAGACCGCCGTGTTCAGGGTATCGCCACCGAAGCTCTGCTTGAGGGTGCCGTTGGCGTGCTGCTGCAACTCGATCATGCATTCGCCGATCAGCGCCACCCGCGGGTGGCTGTGGCTGACAAGTTCACTCATCGCCCATCTCCGTCAGAAGCAGGTGTCGAAGGATTCGATCACGCTCAGGTCATCACCTACCAGGCAGCCGGTGCGCCATTTATCGAAGGTCAGGCACGGGTGCGAAGTGCCGAAGGAAATGATGTCGCCCACTTTCAGGTCACATCCCGGCGCCACGGTCATGAACGCGTGCTGATCCATCACAGCGGTCACCTTGCAGGCGCTGACATCGTCGCCCACGGCAGGCACCACGCCGGCCTTGTAACGCTTGATCGGGTTCGGCATGCCGGCGTCAAACGCCACGTCACGCTTGCCCAGGGCAATCACCGCAAAGCCGGGCTCGGGCATCGACTGCACGTGCGCCCAGACTTCCATGGCCGGTTGCAGGCCTTCGGAGAGATCCTGACGGCGGTCGAGCACGCAGCATTGCGCCTCTTTGTAGATGCCGTGGTCGTGTACCACATAGCTGCCGGGGCGCAGCACGCCGAGGAAGCGTTCGCGAACCTGCTGCTTGTCGAACTCCTCGGCGATCAGGTCGTACCAGGCCGAGCCCGACGCCGTGACGATCGGGCGATCCAGGGCAAAGGCGCCCTTGTCCTGCAGGGTCACCGCCAGGCGCACCAGGGAGGCTGCGAACGCACGAATCCCGGCGATGGCCTTGTCGCCGTGGATCACGCCTTCGTAACCCTCGATACCGGTGAGTTTCAGGGCCGGTTGCGCGGCGATGGCGTCGGCCAGATCCATGACCTCCTGCTCGGTGCGGCAACCGCAACGGCCACCGACCACGCCGTATTCGATCATCACGTTGAGTTGCACGCCCTTGGAGGCGAAGAACTCACCCAGCGCCTTGACGTTGTCCGGATGGTCCACCATGCAGTGGAAATCGAACTGAGTGTCGGCCAGCATCTGGGCAATGATCGCCATGTTCGGCGCGCCGACCAACTGGTTGGCCATCAGCACACGGCGCACACCGTGGGCATAGGCGGCGCGGGTCTGGGTGGCAGTGGCCAGGGTGATGCCCCATGCGCCTTGCTGCAACTGACGCTGGAACAGCGCCGGCACCATGCTGGTCTTGCCGTGGGGCGCGAGTTCCGCGCCGCTGTCGCTGACGAATTTCTGCATCCAGCGAATGTTGTGTTGCAGTGCCTTGTCGTGAATGACCAGCGCAGGCAGGCTGACATCCCTGACCAGGTGATCGCCAGGCTGGGTGGCGCCTTTTTCCAGTGCGGCAGTGCTCATGTGTAGTCTCCTGAATTCTTGTTCGATGGCGGATCGGGAACCGCGCAGTCTTTGAACCGGTTAATCGTTGACCCGACGGGCCAGGCCGTTGGCGCTGTCGATCAGCACCTTGCGGTAGTGTTCGTAATGGGTCTTGGCGTCCGCCCGGGGCGCGACAATGCACAGGGTCGCGATGCAGATGCCCTGCTTGTCCCTGACCGGTGCGGCGAAACAATGGGTAAAGGTATCGGCGATGCTGTTGAAGGAAAAAAAGCCTTCTTCATGCGCCTTGCGGATCTCGCCGAGAAAGGTCTCGATCGGCAGGCGCTGGCCGTCCGGGAGAATGAAATCGTCTTCGTCGATCAGGTCGATGATCGACTGATCGCTCAGATGCCCCAGCAGCAGGCGGCCCGAGGCCGTCCATGGGATCGGGGCGTCTTCGCCGATGTCCGAGGAAATCCGGAAATGCCGGGCGCCCTCCTTCATCAGCGCGACGGTGTACTTGCGCCCGTTGAGCAGGCACATCTGCGCGGTTTCGCGGGTCTGCTCGACGATTTCGTTCAGGCTGCCTTCAGCCTCACGGGTAAAATCGAAATGCCGCAGATGCGCCTGGCCCAGAAAATACAGCTGGCGCCCCAGGTACACATGGCCCTCCTTGCCCACGGTCTCGAGGATCCGCCGCTCGAGCAGCGAACTGACCAGCTCATAGACCGTCGATTTCGGGCTGCCGATGCCGCTGGCAATTTCATTGGGCCGCAAAGGCGTGCCCTTTTCCTTGAGGAAATCGAGAATCTCGAACGCCCGGTCCAGACCACGTGCCCGGCGTTTGATGGTGTCTTCGGTCATAACAGCAGCTCCAAGCTGAGCGGCGGGGGTGCGTTAAGCACCTTTACCTTGAGAAAAAAGTCGCCAGTTTTTAGCTTCAAGCTACAAGTTTCAAGCCGCACGCGTATCGTCTTGATACACGCGCACAGCTTGAAGCTTGGAGCTTGCGGCTTTCAACTGCTTCATTTCTTCTTGTAGGCGATGCAATCGATCTCGACCTTGCAATCGACCATCATGTTCGCCTGCACGCAGGCGCGCGCCGGGGCGTGCTCGGGCTTGAAGTATTCGCCGAACACCTTGTTGAAGCTCCAGAAGTCACGCGGGTCTTCCAGCCAGACACCCACACGCACCACGTCCTCCAGGCCGTAACCGGCTTCGGTGAGGATCGCGACCAGGTTCTGCATGGTCTGGTGGGTCTGCTCGACGATGCCGCCCACGATGATTTCGCCATCGCGCGCTGGCACCTGGCCGGACACGTGCAGCCAGCCGTCAGCCTCGACTGCGCGGGCGAATGGACGTGGCTGGCCGCCACCTGCGGTGCTACCTGCGCCGTAACGAGTAATGCTCATGAAAGATCTCCTTGGGTTGAGCGGTTAAAAACGAATGTTCTTGAGAAATTCTGCCAGGCGCGCCGACTTCGGCTGCTCGAACAGCGCCTTGGGCGGGCCCTGCTCTTCGATGCGGCCCTGGTTCATGAAGACGATCTGGTCGGACACCTCGTACGCAAAGCGCATTTCGTGGGTGACCAAGAGCATGGTCATGCCCTCTTCGGCCAGGCCCTTGATGACGCTCAGCACCTCGCCGACCAGCTCCGGATCGAGCGCGGACGTCACTTCGTCGAACAGCATCAGGCTTGGGTTCATGGCGATGGCGCGGGCAATGGCCACGCGTTGCTGCTGCCCACCGGACAACTGCCCCGGGTAGTGATTGCGGCGTTCAAGCAGGCCCACGCGCTCCAGCCATTTTTCGGCCAGGGCGACGGCCTGGTCCTTGGGCAGCTTTTTCACCTTGAGCAGGCCCAGGGTGACGTTCTGCAGCGCAGTCAGGTGCGGGAACAGGTTGAACTGCTGGAACGCCATGCCGGTCATCGCCCGGTGCTGGGCGATCACGCGTTCGGGGTGTCGAACGCGCTTGCCGTTGACGTCGCTGTAGCCGATGTCCTGGCCTTCGAGACGAATGTGCCCGCCCTGGAACTCTTCGAGCAGGTTCACGCAGCGCAGCAAGGTGGTCTTGCCCGAGCCGCTGGAACCGATCAGGGTGACGACGTTGCCCTTGTTCATCTTGAGGTCAACGCCCTTGAGCACTTCCACCGGCCCGTAGGATTTGTGCAGCCCTTCGATGCTGAGGAGCGCCGGGGCGGCTTGTGCGGTTTGAGTCAGAGTCATGGCAAGGCCACCCGTTTTTCGATTTGGCGCCCGAGAAGCTCGATGGCGTAATTGATGACGAAGAAGAGGAATCCGGCGAACAGGTAAAACTCGAGGGTCATGAAGTTACGGGCGATGATCTGTTGCGTGCTGAGCAGCAACTCGGCCACCCCGATCACCGACAACAGGGTCGAAGCCTTGACGATTTCCGTGGACGAGTTCACCCAGGTCGGCAGGATCTGGCGCAACGCCTGAGGCAGCAGCACGTAGCTCAGCGACTGGCTGAACGTCAGGCCGATGGCCTTGCCGGCTTCCAGTTGCCCACGGGGAATGGCCTGCAGCGCGCCGCGCACGATTTCCGCGACGTGGGAGCCGCAGAACAGCGTCAGGCCCAGTGCGCCCGCCTTGAACGCGGTGATCTGCCAGCCAAGGGCCGGCGCCATGTAGAAGCACGCCAGCACCAGCACGAAGACCGGTGTGCCGCGAATCAGATCGACGTAGGCGCGAAACGGCAGGCGTGCCCACCACTTGCCATAGGTCAGGATCAGACCGGCGAACATGCCCAGGATCGTACCCAGGACAATCGCCAGGCCCGCACACTGAATGCTGGTCACAAAACCCGCCCACAACGGCTCGCGGGCAATCCACAACTCCTGCAGCCAGCCAGGTTGTTCGTACATATCGGCAGCCTCCTAGCGGCGAATCGCCAAGCGCTGTTCGAGGTAGCGCAAGAGCATGGCGATGAGGTAACAGGCCGCGACATACAACGCCGTGGTCACCAGCCAGGTTTCGATCACCCGGTAGCTTTCGACGTTGATCTTGCGCGCGTAATAAGTGAGTTCCGGCACCGCGATGGCCGCGGCCAGCGAGGTGTCCTTGAACAGCGAGATGAAGTTGTTCGACAGCGCCGGCAGCACGTTGCGCAGCATCACCGGAACGATGATGTACGCCCGCACCTGCCATTCACCCAGGCCGATGGCCAGGCCCGCTTCGCGCTGGCCCTTGTGGATGCTGAGCAGGCCTGCGCGAAACACTTCGGTCAGGTAGGCCCCGGCGTAGACCGACAGGGTCACGATGAACGACGGAATCTTGTCCAGGCGAATACCAAGGCTCGGCAAGGCGAAGTAGATCAGCAGGATCAGCACCAGGATCGGCGTGTTGCGAATCACGGTGACATACACCGACGCGACGATGCGCAGCGCGCGGTACTTTGACAGCATCGCAAACGCAGCCATCAGGCCGATCACGCAGCCGATGGCGATGGAAATCAGGGCCAGTTCAAGGCCCAGGCCCAGCCCCGCCAGCAGGCTGGGGAAATCCCGCCAGACTGCCGCAAAGTTCAACTGATAATTCATGGTCAAAAGTACCTGGGACAGGAAGGCGCCACGGCCCTCTCTGCCCCGTCAGTTGCAGGTTGCGTTACTTGTATTCCATCGGGAAGCCAATGGCTGGAGTCGGCAGGTCAACGCCGAACCACTTCTTGAAGGACTCCGCATACGCCGGGAATTCCACACCGGTCATGGCTTCATGCAGCGCGGTGTTGACGAAGTTCAGCCAGTCTTGGTCGCCACGTTTGACGGCGCAGGCGTAGGTCTGCGGGCTCCAGGCGAAGGCCGGGGAACGATAACGGCCAGGGTTCTGCACCATCAGGTATTTGACCGAAGACTGGTCGGTGGCGGCCGCGTCGGCGCGACCGGAGTTGATGGCCTGGTACATCAGATCGACGCTGTCGTACTGGTCAACTTTGGCCTTGGGCAGCGCCTGATGCACCAGCTCCTCGGCATAGACGTTTTGCAGCACCGCGACAGTGACGCCCTCGCCCGCGCCTTTCAGGTCGTCGATTTCCTTGTACTTGCTGTTGTTCGGCAGCAACAGCGCCACGCCCTCGCGGTAGTACGGCAGGGTGAACGCAACCTGTTGCGCGCGGCTGGCAGTGACGGTGATGAACTGGCAGCTCATGTCGACCTTGTCGGTCAGCAGGTTGGGAATCCGCGCATCGGACGATTGCACCACGAATTCGACTTTCGACGGGTCGTTGAACAAACCCTTTGCGACGATGCGCGCAATGTCGATATCAAAGCCCTGCAATTTGCCGTCGGCACCCTGGAAGTGCCAAGGCGCGTTGGTGCTGCCGGTGCCCACGACCAGATGGCCGCGCTGCAAGACGCTGTCAAGTTTGCTGTCTGCCGCCTGCGCCACAGAAACGCAGGTGGCCGCAGCCGCCAGAACAAACGCAAAAGCTTTCACAAATGAGGGTCCGCGATGCATGGGAGAAGCTCCGTCGAGTCGTTATTAATTCCGCTATAGCGGAACCTAGTTTGTAACAACGGAATGAATAGCAGGAAGTGTGCCACAGAATCGGCAAAAAGAAAGGGCCGGGAAAAAGCTCGCGAGATCAATGAGCTAGAGTTGAAATGCCATCATCGGCAGTCTTAGGAGCCGCCCGCTGCCCGCTACTGAAGGCCACATCCACGGGTAACGCGGCCCCAGTGTTGTGCGTAAAGCCCCACAATCGCGCATCAGGAGCGCCATGCGCTCAAGCCTGGGAAAGGTTGATCGACCGTTTGTCACCGGGCGCGGGACATTGACATGCCCATGAGGGCCTAAGACCAGGTAATGCCTCTGTTCAAAGGAGACGCATCATGAACACGCACACATTGGCAAGCCTGTTCCTGGCAGGCCTGCTGAGCATGAGCCCTGCCCTGAGCCTGGCGGGGTCAACCTCGGCCGCAGACGCCGGCGGCTCGGCCCTGCCGCCCGGGATCAACCCGACCACACCGGCAGGCGGAAACGGCGGTGATGCCGATGGCCTGGAGAAAAAACCGGCCAACCCGCAAGCGCCCGGCAAAGAGAAGAAGGCGGCCCCGTCCAAGAGCAATGAAAAGCCCGCCTCCACCGTGCACAAGAAATCAACTGCGCCCAAACAATAAGTTCAACTCCTGGGTAGGGTTCACATATGAACTTTGTGTGAACCCGCACCCGCTCGGGCTCCCGCTGCCCTAAGATGGAATCAGACGCGTAAAGAATGGAATAACAACAAGGGAACGTTGGCACCGTAAATGCTTCAAAGGTTTATGAAGTTTTTGTGACAAGGCTGTGACTATGTACAGTCATTGCGCTTCTCACAGGTGTACGGTGAAGGAAATTGAAATGAAACAACGCGCAACTGTGATTTGCCGACGGGATGACCAGATCCTGTACGTGCGCAAACCCAAGGCCAAGTGGACACTCCCCGGCGGCAAGATCGAAGCCGATGAATCCCCTGCCCAGGCTGCCTCCCGTGAACTGCGAGAGGAAACCGGTCTGATCCTCGAGGACCTTTCCTACGTCACCCGTTTCGAAGGCGGCGAAGTGCTGCATCACGTCTTTGAAGTGTCTGTCACCTTCATGGCCACACCCACTGCCAGGAATGAAATCGCTGATTGCCAGTGGTTCACGGCCAAGCAACTGTGCGATATCAAGGTCAATCCGTCCGCCAAGTCCATCGTCAAGGCATTTCTGGACGACGTTAAGTCATAGCCAGCCAGCTCAGGCTTTCCTTAGCGCGCAGCGTCTGGGGTGCATCAGGCTTTTGTAGGTGGCCGAGACCGAAATCCAGATCAGTGCCAAGGTGCCCGTTACCACTCCGGCCTTGTGCTCACGCAGCACACCCAACTGCTCGGGCGTCGCGGTATAGGCCATGACCCCGGCCAGCACTGCGGCCACCGCGCTTGAGCAGGACGTGGCAATGAGCAGCGCGTGGGTGAGGTCCGGTGTCTGACGGTAGAAAAGCGCGCTGGCAATGTAGACGGCAATCGCCGCCACGCTAATGAAGAACGAATACTGAAACTGGGTCTCGCTCATCGCCAACGCCTCAGAAATCCCGGGATTTGAGGATATGCAGCGCGCAGGCGGCGCCGAGCACCGCACCCACCGCAGCGCTGCCCATGCCGGGCACCAGCAGGTTTGCGATGGTCGCCGAACCTGTGGTCATGGCGATCATGCGCACGTCCATCAGGCGAGAAATCAAAGGGCGAGACGAATTATTGCGAATGTCCTTGCGCGGCATGTTCATGTCCATCCATGTGAGACGAAGGTGAGCGCGCTTAGGCGCTGACTGGTTGCCCGGAAGTCTGGAAGGCCCTGGCGCGCTTGGCAATGGAGGGACATTAAAAACAGACGCTTCCTACATATGCACGGCTCTTACCCCGATGTTGGACTATCCCAAAAAGCCGAGGATGGAAATGTGCTCCAGGACCCGCAAGTACTTCTCATATCCATCCTTTCCCAGGACGAGCGGGGGGACGCCGAACAAGACCGTCAAAACTGCAAAACCGACGCCTGCCCACCAGGAGCTTCGGAAAGCGAAGAGGGTGCACGGCACCAGGATGAAAATGGTTATCAATACCGAGAGTTTTCTATCCCTGGCTTGCTCGTCATACCGCTCAAACATCCTGCACCTCCTGGCTAGATCTGCTGAGTATTAGCAGCGAAGAGATACGCTTACAACCCTGCCCAGCCACTGCATGGCCTCCCCCTCTAGGCGGCGAAGCGCAGACCGGGCTTTTTGTACCTATAAACGTGATGCGCGATGCTGCAGGAGCCAAAGTGCCACTACTTGTGTAAAATTGGCCAGCTATGCCCAGTGAGGGCTGAGAACGGGTACATCCAAAGGAAGCTGGTGATGCAAGTAGTACGCAATTTTACCGTAGCCACGTTAATCGCACTGACTGCAGGATGCGCGACCGGGCTTAACTCATCTCAAGAAGCGGAGCTTGCAAGCTATCGCGCAAATAACTTGGCAGTTGAGGAAAAGAACTCGGGCGCTGCTGCTGGGCTCGGACTGTTGCCTGGCGGCGGCTCATTTTATGGTCGAGCATATGGTTACGGGGTCGTGAACCTACTGTTGTGGCCGATTTCCATTCTATGGGATCCAGTAAGCGGGTATGACGCGGCGGAGTCCATAAACTATCAAGCCACCAGAGCGCACGTGAAGAGCTTGAAGAAAGCCGACCTCGATGAGTTGGATAGTAAGCTCGCTGCCGATGAAATTGATATGAAGGGCTACACCCTGGAAAAGCGAAAGGTTGAGGAAAAATATTCCTACAAGCTTTGACGGAAGTTTCGCTGCTTAGCCATTGCCAACCGAAAGCCCGCCACTTGAGCGGGCTTTTTCATGTTTTGATCCGAACTGAGAACATTTGTACTCCTTGCCTATTGCCATCCGTTTGGATCCTTTTTACTGTATATGCATACAGCGGTAAAAATGGAGGCTCACAATGCTTCAGCAGCCCGAGTTCTGCCAGGTAAAGCCCAGGTGCTACGAGCAGATCGGCCACCTGCATCACCCGGCCTCTCGCCAGTAGCGGGGCCGGGTTCCTCAGATTCAATAATCGCCAGAGTAGAAAAAATGAATTTGTGACTTGCCCGCCAGGTCAAGAATTATGAACGCAGTAAATCTGACGAGGTGACAGTAATGACTATCCAGGCAGAGACACTCGTACAACTGACCGAAGCGCTCCAAGAAAGAGGAATGAACCTGGTTGCAGATGTTCACTTCACTCGAGCGCCGTACCGGCAAAATCATCGCTGGATCTGCATCGTAGAGTGACACCGCTCTCTGCCGGCGGCTCGGACTAAGACTCCACCGCCGGCCCCACTGCCCCGCTACACCGTGTTCCCTTCCTGCTCCACCAACTGGATAACCCACTCCCTGACCGCATCAGCAGGTGCCATGGCGCTCGGTTACCAAGGCGGCAACCAGCCACCGGAGGGTCACTGCGCCAATCGTTTCTTGAACATTGGCCGGGCAGAAGGCGTGGCGCGGGAAAGGATTTCGCCTACTGCTTTCCTCCCTTCAAGAACTCGGCGCACATCCGCCAGACCTCCGACCTGCACAAGCAGTGGGTCCCAACCCTGCGCGAACTGGGGGTGCGACACCGTCCACCGTATAACTGTCGTCATACTTATGCGACAATCTGCATAATGTCTGGCATGAATCCCTCCTTTATTGCCCAACAGCTCGGACACTCAGTCCAGATGCTGCTCTCCACTTATGCGCGCTGGCTCAGTTCGAGCGGCGATTGGGGTGAGATGGAAAAGCTAAGGATTGGTCCAAACCTGGTCCAAGGCCAAAACCAGCAATCAGTAACTCCTTGATAGGTAAAGCAATTGATCTCCACAGCTAACATCACCATGCAGTTCGGCCCCAAGCCGCTGTTCGAGAACGTTTCGGTCAAATTCAACAACGGCAATCGTTATGGCCTCATCGGTGCCAACGGCTGTGGCAAATCCACCTTCATGAAAATCCTGGGTGGCGATCTGGACCCGTCCGGTGGCCAGGTGATGCTCGAGCCGAACGTTCGTCTGGGTAAACTGCGTCAGGATCAGTTCGCCTACGAGCAGTTCAGCGTGATCGACACCGTGATCATGGGTCACGAGGAGCTGTGGAAGGTCAAGGCCGAGCGCGACCGTATCTACTCGCTGCCGGAAATGACCGAAGACGACGGCATGGCTGTGGCGGAGCTGGAAACCGAATTCGCCGAGATGGACGGCTACACCGCCGAATCCCGCGCTGGCGAGCTGCTGCTGGGCCTGGGTATTCCGCTGGAACAGCATTTCGGCCCGATGAGCGAAGTCGCGCCAGGCTGGAAACTGCGCGTGCTGCTGGCCCAGGCGCTGTTCTCCGATCCTGAAGTGCTGTTGCTCGACGAACCGACCAACCACCTGGATATCAACACCATTCGCTGGCTGGAAACCATTCTCACGGCGCGTAACAGCACCATGATTATCATTTCCCACGACCGTCACTTCCTCAACAGCGTCTGCACCCACATGGCTGACCTGGACTACGGCGAGCTGCGCCTGTTCCCGGGCAACTACGATGAGTACATGACCGCCGCGACCCAGTCCCGCGAGCAGTTGCTGTCGGACAACGCCAAGAAGAAAGCCCAGATCGCCGAGCTGCAGACCTTCGTCAGCCGCTTCTCGGCCAACGCCTCGAAAGCCAAGCAGGCCACTTCCCGCGCCAAGCAGATCGACAAGATCCAGTTGGCCGAGGTCAAGCCATCGAGCCGCGTCAGCCCGTTCATCCGTTTCGAACAGACCAAAAAGCTGCACCGCCAGGCCGTGACCATCGAGCACATGTCCAAAGGCTTCGACGGCAAGACGCTGTTCAAGAATTTCAGCTTCACCGTTGAAGCCGGCGAGCGCGTGGCGATCATCGGCCCGAACGGTATCGGCAAGACCACCCTGCTGCGCACGCTGATGGGCGAACTGGCGCCGGATGCGGGCGCCGTGAAGTGGACCGAGAGCGCGGAGCTGGGCTATTACGCTCAGGACCACGCCCACGACTTCGAAGACGACGTCACCCTGTTCGACTGGATGGGCCAGTGGACTTCGGGCGAGCAAGTGATCCGTGGCACCCTGGGTCGCATGCTGTTTTCCAACGACGAAATCCTGAAATCGGTGAAGGTCATCTCCGGTGGTGAGCAGGGCCGCATGCTGTTCGGCAAGCTGATCCTGCAGAAGCCGAACGTGCTGGTGATGGACGAACCGACCAACCACCTGGACATGGAATCCATCGAGGCGCTAAACCTGGCGCTGGAAAACTACCCGGGCACGCTGATCTTCGTCAGCCACGACCGCGAGTTCGTATCGTCCCTGGCCACCCGCATCATCGAGTTGAGCGCCGACGGCGTGACCGACTTCAGCGGCACCTACGACGATTACCTGCGCAGCCAGGGTGTGGTGTTCTAAAACACGCCCCCGCGGTAATCCCGAAGCCCCGTCCCGTGACGGGGCTTTTTTATTGGCGCATCCCGCTTCCCGGGGTAAATGTGCAGATCAATGATTGCGCCAACAAATGTCGGTTTAAATCGTTAGCCTGCTTTCATTTCCGCTCGCCTCGGGTAATGATGATGCACCACTCCCACCGCTCCAGCGAAGAGTCCTATGTCCGCCGCCTTGCCGCCCGATACCCCCGTCCGCAACGCCAGTTCAACGGCGATTACCCTGCAGATCGTCTCCATAGTCTTCTATACCTTCATCGCATTCCTGTGCATCGGCCTGCCCATCGCGGTGATGCCGGGCTACGTGCATGACCAATTGGGGTTCAGCGCGGTGGTGGCCGGGCTGGTCATCGGTGCGCAGTACCTGGCGACATTGCTCAGCCGACCTTTCGCCGGCGGCATCTGCGACAACATCGGCACCAAGCGCGCCATCGTCTACGGCCTCACAGGCATCGCGATCAGTGGCGCGCTGACGGTGGTGGCCATCCTGCTGCAAAGCCTTGCCAGCATCAGTCTTGCGATCCTGATCATCGCCCGGCTGATCCTCGGCGCATCCCAAGGACTGATCGGCGTCGGCACCATCAGTTGGTGCATCGGCCTGGTCGGCGCAGAACACACGGCGCGCTCGATTTCCTGGAACGGCATCGCCTCCTACGGCGCCATCGCCATTGGCGCACCGCTGGGCGTGCTGATGGTCGATGCCCTGGGGTTCGTCAGTCTGGGGCTGGTGTTGGCGGCGCTCGCCATGGGCGCCCTGCTGCTAATCCGCAACAAACCACCGGTGCCGGTGGTGCGCGGCGACCGCATGCCGTTCTGGTCTGTGTTCGGGCGCGTGGCGCCTTACGGGCTGAGCCTTACGCTGTCATCCATCGGCTATGGCACCCTGACCACCTTCATCACCCTGTTCTACGTCAGCCGCGGCTGGCAAGGCGCTGCCTGGTGCCTGACGGTGTTCGGCGTGTGCTTCATCGTCGCCCGGCTGTTTTTCATCAACGCCATCAACCGTTTCGGCGGCTACCGCTCGGCCATCGTCTGCATGTCGGTTGAAACCGTGGGCCTGGTGCTGCTGTGGCTGGCGCCCAATACCCTGGTGGCGCTGATCGGTGCGGGATTTGCCGGTTTTGGCCTGTCGCTGGTGTACCCGGCGATTGGTGTCGAGGCGATCAAACAGGTGCCCAACAGCAGCCGGGGCGCGGGCCTGGGCGCCTATGCGGTGTTCTTCGACCTGGCGCTGGCGGTTTCCGGCCCGCTGATGGGCGCGATTGCGCTGGGCATGGGTTATGGCTGGATCTTTTTCTTCGCCGCGCTCCTGTCGGTGCTGGCACTGGCCCTGACGCTGTTGCTGTCACGCCGGCCGGCAGTCGATACGCGGTTATAAGCGCAGCCAGGCGCGGGGCAAAAAAAGCCTGAACTGCCGCGCCTGCCTCCGGTCGGACCTATTACACCCCAGTAGCTCACCGAACAGGAGCGTGCGTGTGATTCCCGACCCGGATGGCATGGGTGCCACCCCTTCGCAACTGGCTGGCATGCCCGACGTTCACCGTTTGCGTGTGCTGACGGTCAATACCCACAAAGGCTTTACCGCGCTGAACCGGCGCTTCATTCTGCCGGAACTGCGCGAAGCGGTGCGCAGTACGGGCGCCGACCTGGTGTTTTTGCAAGAGGTGCTTGGCGGCCACGATCGCCACGCCGCCCGCTACCATGACTGGCCGATGACCTCGCAATACGAGTTTCTCGCCGACAGCATGTGGAGCGACTTTGCCTACGGCCGTAATGCGGTCTACCCCGACGGCCACCACGGCAATGCATTGCTGTCCAAATACCCCATCCTGCAATACCGCAATCTCGACGTCTCGATCACCGGCCCCGAACGCCGCGGCCTGTTGCACTGCGTGTTGCAGGTGCCGGGGCATGAGGAAGTCCATGCGATCTGCGTGCACCTGAGTCTCTTGGAGAGCCACCGGCAGTTGCAACTGGACTTGCTGTGCGCCCTGCTCGACTCCCTGCCCGAGCATGCGCCGGTGGTGATTGCCGGAGATTTCAACGACTGGCAGTTGCAAGGCAACAAGCGGCTGGCGCGCTGCACCTACCTGCACGAGGCCTTCGAGCGCAGCCACGGGCGGCTGGCGAAGACTTATCCAGCGCGTTTCCCCCTGCTGCGCCTGGACCGGATCTACCTGCGCAATGCCACCAGCCACAATCCGAAGATTCTCGGCACGCGCCCCTGGACGCACCTGTCCGACCACCTGCCGCTGGCGGTCGAAGTGCACATGTAGCGCCGCCATGGAGCCATGCGGCCATCATCCGTTTGTCAGGTAAGCGGCCAATTGTTTAAACCAACCTTGCTGTACCTCATCCCACATTATGCGAGCCACATGACTCGCACTTCTCATAACAAGAGGTACGCAATCATGGCTAACACCGGAAAATCGAACCCTGGCAACTTCCAGAACGACCGCGAAAAAGCCAGCGATGCTGGCAAGAAAGGCGGCCAGGCTTCGGGCGGCAGCAACGTCGCCAACGACCGGCAGAAAGCAACCGACGCAAACCGCTCAGATGCCAACAAAAAAGGCGGTTCGATGCCACAAGGCGGCGCAGGCCGCAAATCCTGATTTATTGAAAGTCAGAGAGACGAGCGAGGGCGAAAGCTCTCGCTCTTTTTTTGGCTGCAATCAAGTCGGGTGGTCAGGATCGATCAAGGGCACGGTGGCATCGCGGTCGAACTGTGAGCCTGGGTCTTCGTTGCCGGGGTCGTTATCGACGTCCACCTCAATCTCTTCTTCAGTCTGAACAGCGCCGTGGGGCTTGGGTTCGGGGACGTTGATGTGAGTTTGCATGGCCGTTCTTCCTCATTTCTTGTGTATGGAGCTTAGCTGGCGCTGACCGTCCAGTGGACCGCGTCTTCAGGGAATTGATACTGCTCGACCCGATGGGCGATCCCGCAGGCCAGCGAATCTTCTGCCCGAATGACCTTTTCCTCTGCCGACAGGCACTTGCCGATATCCACCGGGTGCGCCGCGCCCTCGGTTTCACTCAGATAGATATTCACGTAGCGCTGCAGGTCATTATCGAGGCTGCGCAGGTATTCGCGAATCCGCGAGTGGTCCACCGAGCTCTGGTTGAAGTACCAGCTCATGGGGTGGATCAGGAACCGCGAATGGGGGCAGACGATGCGCTCATGGGCGGCCAGGTAAATGACAATGCCCATGGATTCGATATTGCCGCTGTTGAGCGCGCGGATCGGCACCTTCAGGGATTTCAGAAAGTTGTACAGCGTGAACCCCAGCGCCGTGCTGCCACCTGCCGTGGACAGGTTCAACAGCAGCCCCGTGGCGCCCTTGCCGATGGCCTCGAGGCAGCGGTCGCGCAATTGCTCGGTGCTGGCCTGGTCGACCCCGCAATGAAAGTGAACGATGTGCTCGGTCATCAACTGCCCTCCGCTGCCGGATAACGATGCCTGGTCAAAGGTTGGAAGCGTTCCGGCCCATGAAAGTTGCATCCACACCCTGTAGGAGCGCGCTTGCCCGCGACAGCAGTGCAACAATCACCGCTGATGTGTCTGAAAGATCGCTATCGCGGGCAAGCGCGCTCCTACGGCCGAACTCCTGCTTCACTGAGGGATCAGTTAAGAATCCGCATCCCCACACTCCATGACACCAGACAGGACACTCATATGAGTCTGCACGACAAGATCATTGGCCATCTGGGCTTCGGCTCTGCCCCACTGGGCAACATGTTTCGCACCATCAGCGAAGAAGAAGCCGCCGCCACCGTGCAGTCGGCGTGGGATCAGGGCATTCGCTACTTCGACACAGCGCCGATCTACGGTGCAGGCCTCTCCGAACTGCGGCTGGGCCAGGCGCTGGCCAGCCAGCCTCGCGACCAATACACCCTCAGCACCAAGGTCGGGCGCCTGGTGTCCGATGAGCTGGACGACAGCCCCCGCAGCGGCCCGTTCAGCGAAGGCCTGAAGAACAGAATAGTCACCGACTACTCCGCCGACGCGACCATGCGTTCGATTGCCGCGAGCCTGGAGCGCCTGAACACCGACCGGCTGGACATCGTGTTCGTCCACGACATCGCCCAGGATGCCCACGGTGACGAATGGATCGAACACTTCAATATTGCCCGCAAAGGCGCCTTCAGGACCCTGACCCGGTTGCGCGAGGAAGGCGTCATCAAGGCCTGGGGCCTGGGCGTCAACCGCGTCGAACCTTGCGAGCTGACCCTGGACTTGGGTGAAGCACAGCCTGACGGTTTTCTGCTGGCCGGACGCTACTCTCTGCTGGACCACGACCAACCACTGCAACGCCTGTTCAGCAAGGCCCGGGAGCACAACGCTGAATTCGTCGTGGGTGGGCCATACAGCTCGGGCGTGCTGGTGGGCGGCCAGCATTTCGAGTACCAGCCGGCGCCAGCGGCGATGCTGGACAAGGTGGCGCACATCCAGGAAATCGCCCGGCAATATCAGGTGGACATCAAGGCAGCGGCCTTGCAGTTCGTGCTGGCCAACCCATTGGTCGCGGCGGTGATCCCGGGCGCCAGCCGCCCTACGCGGATCACCGAGGATGTGACGGCCTTACACGCGCAGGTGCCGGACGGGTTCTGGCAGGCCATGCGCGATCAGGGCTTCATCGCGGCGCAAGCGCCGGTGCCGATGAAGGATTGACCTTCACAACTCTTATCCGTAGCAGCCCGGCCGGGCGGCGCTCCGCTTGCCGGCGGGGGCGTCCTCCAAATCGCCCCCGCCGGCAAGCCGGACTGCTACGGGGCATCTACCACCGACCATCTGTAACATCCCCGTTGACTCATCTGGCATTTCGGTTAGTCTCTCCAGCGCACTGTATACAAAAACAAATACAAATAGCGCCGGAGATTGTTGAACATGCCAGTAGACAACACCCTGGATCCAGCCCTTGCCGCCCATGCCTCCACCGCCGATCACCCGGCCCTGAGCCCCCGCCTTCACAACCACGACCTCGCGCCCCGACGCGCCGAAGGCAGAACATGGGGTGGATACAGTATCTTTGCCCTTTGGACCAATGATGTACACAATCTCGCCAACTACTCCTTCGCCATCGGCCTCTATGCCTTGGGGCTGGGCGGCTGGCAGATCATGCTGTCACTCGCCATCGGTGCAGCATTCGTCTACCTGTGCATGAACCTCACCGGTGACATGGGCGTGAAGACCGGCGTGCCGTTTCCGGTCATCAGCCGGGTCAGTTTCGGCATCTTCGGCGCGCAGATTCCGGCTTTGATCCGGGCGGTCATCGCCATCGCCTGGTTCGGGATTCAGACTTATCTGGCGTCGGTGGTGCTGCGGGTGCTGCTCACCGCACTGGACCCGGCACTGGACAGCTACGACCACGACTCGCTGTTAGGGCTCTCAACCCTTGGCTGGGTGTGTTTCGTCAGCATTTGGCTGGTGCAATTCGTGATTCTGGCCTACGGCATGGAGATGGTCCGTAAATATGAAGCCTTCGCCGGGCCCGTGATTCTGCTGACCGTCGCCAGCCTGGCGGTGTGGATGTTCACCCAGGCCAACGGCCAGATTGCCTGGTCGAACAAGACGCCGCTGGAGGGGCTGTCGATGTGGCGCAGCATCTTCGCTGGCAGCGCGTTGTGGCTGGCGATCTACGGCACGCTGATTCTGAATTTCTGTGACTTCTCCCGCTCCGCGCCCTGCAAGAAAACCATCCGCAAGGGCAATTTCTGGGGCTTGCCGGTGAACGTGCTGCTGTTCGCCTTCATCACCGTGATCATTTGCGGCGCACAGTTCTCCATCAACGGCCAGATCATCGAAAGCCCCACCGACATCATCAAGACCATCCCCAATACCTTCTTTCTGGTACTGGGCTGCCTGGCCTTCCTGATCGTCACGGTGGCGGTGAACATCATGGCCAACTTCGTCGCACCGGCCTTCGTCATCAGCAGCCTGGCGCCGCGCTACCTGACTTTCCGCCGCGCAGGGATGCTCAGCGCCACAGTCGCGGTGCTGATACTGCCGTGGAATCTCTACAACAGCCCGGTGGTGATCGTGTATTTTCTGTCGGGCCTGGGCGCCCTGCTCGGCCCGCTGTACGGCGTGATCACCGCCGACTACTGGCTGCTGCGCAAGGGCCGTGTGGATGTGCCGCAGCTGTACACGGAAGATCCGGCCGGGCCGTATCACTATTCACGCGGGGTCAACCTGCGCGCGGTCTGGGCGTTCATTCCCGCCGCGATCATTTCGACCATCACGGCGCTGATGCCGGCCTTCGAATCGGTTTCGCCGTTTTCCTGGCTGATGGGCGCCGCCATCGGCGCGGCGTTGTACCTGCTGCTGGCCGACCGGCGCCAACGCTTCAAGGACGTCAGTGGCGAGGCCATTGCCGTGCAAGACATCAAGCATTGATTGCAAGCGAGAGAGTTCACCCATGCGTATTTTGATCGTCAACGTCAACACCACCCAGTCGATGACCCAGACCATCGCCGAGCAGGCGCGCAGTGTCGCCTCCCCCGGCACCGAGATCGTCGGCCTGACCCCGCGCTTCGGTGCGGAGTCGGTCGAGGGCAACTTCGAGAGCTACCTGGCGGCCATTGCGGTGATGGACCGAGTGATGTCCTACGACCAGCCATTCGATGCGGTGATTCAGGCAGGCTACGGCGAACATGGCCGCGAGGGTTTGCAGGAACTGCTGGAGGTGCCGGTGGTGGACATCACCGAAGCCGCTGCGAGCCTTGCGATGCTGTTGGGCCACAAGTACTCGGTGGTGACGACACTGGATCGAGCAGTGCCGCTGATTGAAGACCGGCTGAAGCTGGCCGGGGTCTACGAGCGCTGTGCGTCGGTGCGGGCCAGTGGCATGAGTGTGCTGGAGCTTGAAGAGATGCCGGGGCGCGCCATCGAAGCCATCGTCGAGCAGGCCGCCCATGCCGTGACCCACGACAAGGCCGAGGTGATTTGCCTGGGTTGTGGCGGCATGGCCGGGCTGGACCAGATGATTCGTGATCGCGCCGGTGTGCCGGTGGTCGATGGCGTGACCGCGGCGGTGGCGTTGGCCGAATCGTTGGTGCGTTTGGGTTTGAAGACGTCCAAGGTGCGCACCTACGCCACGCCGCGTCCGAAGAAGGTGATTGGCTGGCCGTTGTTGCCGTGATCACTTGCCCGTAGCAGCACGGCCGGGCGGCGTTCCGCTTGCCGGCGTCGGCGATCTTGCGGGCGTCCCGCGGGCAAGCCCGGCTGCTACGGAACCGCGGTGGCTGCAAGAATCGCGACATGCACCTTACCCGTAGCAGCACGGCTTGCCGGCGGGAGCGATCTTGAGGACGCCGACGCCGGCAAGCCGGACTGCTACGGTGGCCGCGAGAATCGGGGCGGGCGCAATGCCTGTAAATCGTTTAGTATCCCCGCCGCCGGTTTCCACTCGGAATTAATAGGGAATCCGCGAGCCTGGCCGGTCGATGACACCAGGCTCAAACGGAACTGTCCCCGCAACTGTAGGCGCTGAGCCCTGCTTCACGATTGCCACTGGGTATCCCCGGGAAGGCCGGAGCATGGCGACGATGCGCCAGTCAGGAGACCTGCCGGCAAGCGTCAATCATTCACCGGCGGGGTGTCCGGGAAGGACTCCCGTGTGCGCGGCTTTCCATTCGCGCCTGCAACGCATCGGGATGTGCTTTCCAGTGCCAGTTCGTCGACCATCAGGCTTACTGGAGATCGCCTTTCATGTCGCTGCGCCGCCTCGCCCTTCTGTTCACCGGCCTTTCGCTGTCCAGCGCCGCATTCGCCGCGCCCACGCATTACCCGCTGACGATCGACAACTGCGGCGTACCGCTGACCTTCGCCCACGCCCCGCACAAAGCCGTGACCATCGGCCAGGCCGCCACCGAAATGCTCTACTCCCTGGGCTTGAGCCAGCAGGTGGTCGGCACTTCGCTGTGGTTCAATCAGGTTCTGGCGCAATATCAGGACGCCAACAGCAGGATCGAGCGCCTGGCCGACAACGCCCCCAGTTTCGAATCGGTGATTGGCAAGCGCCCGGACTTCGTGCCGGTGCAGTTCGAGTGGATGGTCGGCCCTCAAGGCGCGGTCGGCACCCGCCAGCAGTTTGCGGACTTGAAAATCCCGACCTACATCCTGCCGTCTGACTGCGAGGGCAAGGACAACTTGGTCGGCGCTGATGGCACGCGCCTGCAAGCCTTCAACATCGACACGCTGTACAAGAGCATTGCCCAACAGGCCGAGATCTTCGACGTACAAGACCGTGGCCAGGCGTTGATCGCCGAGTACAAGGCGCGTCTGGGCAAGGCGGTTGAGCAGGCGAAAAAACATGACAGCAACAGCGCATCGGCAGTGTTCTGGTTCTCCAGCCCCGACCTCAATGCCGCGCCATTCGTGGCCGGACGCAAGGGCATCCCGAATTTCATGCTCGATACCCTGGGCATGCGCAACATCGTCGAGTCGGATGAAGAATGGCCGACCGTCGGTTGGGAAACCATCGCCAAGGCCAATCCGACGATTCTGGTCATCGCCCGCATGGACCGCCGTCGCTTCCCGGCGGACGATCACGAGAAGAAGCTGGCGTTCCTCAGATCCGACCCCGTCACCCGCAACATGGACGCGGTGAAGAACAACCGCATCGTCATCATGGACGCCAGCGCCATGGAGTCCAGCGTGCGTCTGTTCGACGGCATCGAACAGCTTGCCAAGGCCACCGAAGGCCAATGAGTCAATTGAATATCGGCCGCGCGTTGGGCCACTGCCTGTGGGTCAGCGGCGCGCTATTGCTGGCGGTGATCGCCGGGGTGGCCGTTGGCGAAACCTCGATCAGCCTGCCGGTGATCTTCCAGGTGCTGGCCAACAAGCTATGGGCGGCTGGTTACGTGTTGGACCCCATCGATGAAGGGATTGTCTGGAACTACCGCCTCACCCGCGCCATCGTTGCGGCGGCGTGCGGCGCAGGTCTGGCGATTTCCGGGGTGGTGCTGCAGTCACTGCTGCGCAATGCGCTGGCCGATCCGTACCTGCTGGGCATCTCGGCGGGCGCCTCCACGGGCGCCGTGCTGGTGACGCTGATCGGCCTGGGTGCCGGGGCCATTTCATTGTCCACCGGTGCCTTCGCCGGGGCGATTGCGGCGTTCGCACTGGTCGCCCTGCTCGCCCGCTCCTCCCGGGGGGAATCGGCTGCCAACCAGATCATCCTCGCCGGTATCGCAGGCTCACAGTTGTTCAACGCCGTGACCTCGTTTCTGATCACCAAGTCGGCCAACGCCGAACAGGCGCGGGGCATCATGTTCTGGTTGCTGGGCAACCTCAGCGGCGTGCGCTGGTCATCGGTGATGCTGGCCGTGCCCGTGGTGTTGCTCGGCTTGCTGGTGTGCCTGTGGCACCGTCGGGCTCTGGATGCCTTCACCTTCGGCAGCGACTCGGCCGCCTCGCTGGGCATTCCGGTGCGCCGCGTGCAGGCCATCCTGATCGCCACCGCGGCGCTGGTGACGGCGGTGATGGTGTCGATTGTCGGCTCCATCGGTTTCGTCGGGCTGGTCATCCCTCATGCGGTGCGGATGATCGCTGGCGTGCGCCATGCGCGCCTGCTGCCCTTGAGCGCCTTGAGTGGCGCACTGTTTCTGATCGCCGCTGACGTGTTGTCGCGCACGCTGATCAAAGGCCAGGTGCTGCCCATTGGCGTGATCACTGCGCTGGTGGGCGCGCCGGTGTTTGCCCTGATCCTGATTCGCGGGAATCGCACACGATGAATGCCCTGACCGAAAACACCGCCACCGTGCTGGGTGGCACCGACTTGGGTTACGTCATCAAGGGCGCGCAGTTGCTCGACGGCGTGACCCTCGGCATTCGTGCGGGCGAGAACCTCGGCATCGTGGGGCCCAATGGCTCGGGTAAATCGACGCTTATCCGGCTGCTGGCGGGGATTCTCACGCCCACGTCCGGCGAGGTTCGGCTGGGTGATCAGCGTCTGGCCGCCCTCAAGCGACGCGACATCGCCCAGCGCGTGGCGGTGGTCGAGCAGCATGCCGAAACCAGCGATTCCATCAGCCTGTTGCAGGCGGTGGAACTGGGGCGCACGCCGTGGCTGTCTGCGCTGGCGCCGTGGAGCGATGAAGACCGGCAGATCGTCAGCCAAGCCATCGCCGATGTGAACCTTGCGCACCTGGCCCACCGCGCCTGGCACACCCTCTCAGGCGGCGAGCGCCAACGGGCGCACATTGCCCGGGCACTGGCCCAGCGGCCGCAGATTCTGCTGCTGGATGAGCCGACCAACCATCTGGATATCCAGCAGCAACTGTCGATTCTTTCGCTGGTGCATCGCTTGCCGGTGACCACGGTCATTGCGCTGCACGACCTGAATCAGGCGCTGGCCTGTGATCGCCTGGCGGTAATGGATGGCGGGCGGCTGGTGGCGCTGGGTTCGCCTTTCGAGGTCCTGTCGCCTGAGCGCCTGCATACAACCTTTGGCGTGCACGGACACTGGCTGACCGATCCGTTCGACGGCGCACGGATTCTGCGGCTGCGTCCTCTCTAGCCGCTACCACCGCTGAAACACCTATCCATGACTCAAGATTCCCGCCCCTTTGCCGATAGCGGCATACCATCAGACGGATTTGCTTCAAACATCGCACTGTCCTGATCGACCCGCTGCCCTGCAGCCCATTTCTACGCGTGAATCCAAAAACAATCAGGAGCGCCGATGAACATCAAACAGAAACTCACCTGGGCTTTCGCGGTAATCGCCTGCCTGCCGATCATCCTCGTTGCAACCATCGTTATCGTTAACCTGCGCAGTGATGCCCAGAGCGATTTCGTCGACGGCAGCAGCCGGGAAATCCGCCAGGTGGCCAACGCCATGCAGCTGTTCTTCGACGGCATCCGCCAGAACGTCGACTACCTGGCCGCCCACCCGACGGTTACCGGCGCAGGTGACGGCGTGAAAAGCTACATGAGCGCCGATGCGCCGAACATCGCCCAGACCGAGCCGGACCATCAGCTGTACAGCCTGTTCGAGAGCCTGGCCAAGAGCCACCCGGACTACTCCTACGTGTCATACGGCCTGGCCAACGGCAGCTATGCGTTCTGGCCCGGCGATCCGAAAATGGCCAGCTACGATCCGCGCCAGCGCCCCTGGTACAAGACCGCCCAGGCCAACCCGGGCAAAACCCTGCGCACCGAAGCCTACTATTGGGCAGGCGACGATGCGGTACTGGTCAGCACCGTGCGCGCGGTCAACAACACCCTGGGCAGCAACGGTGGCGTGGTCAACATCGACGTGTCCCTCAAGCAGCTGACCAGCATCGTCAAGCAGATCAAGCTGGGCGAAACCGGCTACCTGATGCTGATGGAAAACAACGGCACGGTACTGGTGGACCCGAAACAACCCGAGCACAACTTCAAGAAGCTGGCGGACCTGGGCGATGGCTTCACCCAACTGGCCAAGGCTGGCCCTGGCCTCACCGAGGTGAGCATCAATGGCGAGCACTTCATGGCCAACGTGTTCCCGTCCGAGCAACTGGGCTGGAGCTTTATCGGCCTGATCAAGCAGGAAGAAGTGATGGCCTCGGCCACTCGCCTGACCTGGCTGATCGCCGGGATTGCCGCCGTGCTGGCGGTGATCTTCGCCGTGGTCGGCGCCAGTTTCGCGACGTTGATCGTGCGCCCGATTCGCGGCGTGGCCAGCGGCCTGGAAGGCATTGCCCAGGGTGAAGGCGACTTGACCAAGAGCCTGTCGGTGCGCGGCAAGGATGAAACCGCGCAACTGGCCAACTGGTTCAACCAGTTCCTGGCGGCGATTCGCGGGCTGATCCAGCACATCGGCCATGCGGCCACCAAGATTCTCGACAGCTCCACCAGCTCGACCCGGGTGTCCAACGACATGGCCGAAGCCGCCGGCAGGCAGCGCGAAGCGGTGGACATGGTGTCGACCGCGTTCCATGAAATGGTCGCCACCGCCAACGAAGTCGCCCGCTCCTGCAGCCAGGCCGCCGATTCGGCCGACAGCGGCCAGCGTCAGGCCCGCGAAGGCCAGCGGCAGATCGATGATGCTGTGAACAGCGTCGATCAACTGAGTGCCGAGATCTCACGTTCGGCAAACGACATGTCGCAGCTGGAAAAGGACAGCAACGACATCCAGTCGATCCTCGACACCATTCGTTCGATTGCCGAGCAGACCAACCTGCTGGCGCTCAACGCAGCCATCGAGGCGGCACGGGCCGGCGAACAGGGACGCGGCTTTGCGGTGGTTGCCGATGAGGTCCGGGCACTGGCCAAGCGCACGGCGGACTCCACTGCCGAGATCGACTCGCTGTTGGGCAACCTGGCCAAGCGCACCGCGTCGGTGGCGCAACAGATGCACGCAAGCCTGGACGTGTCCCAGCAGTCCGTGGCGAAGATCGGCCAGGCGCGCAGCAGCTTCGGGCAGATTCGCGAGTCGGTGGACGTGATCCGCGACATGAACACCCAGATCGCCACCGCCGCCGAACAGCAGCATCAGGTGGCCGAAGACATCAACCGGCACATCAGCCAGATTCATGGTGATGCGCAATTGGTGGCTGAACTTGCGGATTCGGCGCGAGGTGATTCGAAGAACCTTGCGGCCCTGTCCAACGAGCTGGACAGCCTGGTGCGTCGGTTCAGAACGTGATGCCACTCCCGTAGCAGCACGGCTTGCCGGCGGGGGCGTCCGGAAGATAGCTGACGCCGGCAAGCCGGACTGCTACGTGGCTATGCAGCAACTCGTACCTGTAGGAGCGCGCTTGCCCGCGACCGCGGTGGGCCAGGCACCATCAAGGCGTCTGACCCGACGTATTCGCGGGCAAGCGCGCTCCTACAAGAAGCGGCGCTCGTTTCCATCGATTTACCACGCCACGATGGTCGAATCCGCCCGTGGTTCGGTGCCGCCGCACAACACGCCGCTGACCGGGTCACGCACGATGATCTGCCCCCGGCCGTAATCGGTGGAGTCGTAGGCGATGACAATCTCATGCCCGCGCCGGGCGAGCGCGGCGGCCAGATCCTTGGAGGCGCCCTGCTCGATGCCGATCTGCATGCCGCCCAGCCACTGCCACCTAGGCGCATCCAGCGCGGCCTGCGGGTTGAGCCCGAAATCCACCAGGTTCATCACCATCTGCACGTGGCCCTGGGGCTGCATGTACCCTCCCATCACGCCGAACGGCCCCACCGCCTCGCCGCCCTTGGTGATGAAACCGGGAATGATGGTGTGAAAGGTCTTCTTCCCCGGCACCAGGCAATTGGCGTGGCTGGCATCCAGGCTGAACTCCTGCCCGCGGTTCTGCAACGCAAGACCGCTGTCCGGCAACACCACCCCGGAACCGAAACCGTGATAGTTGCTCTGGATGAACGACACCATGTTGCCCTCGGCGTCGGCGGTGGCCATGTACACCGTGCCGCTTGAGTGCGGATCGCCAGGCTTGGGTGCCTGGGCACGCTCACCGATCAGCGCCCGACGCTCGTCGCTGTAGCGGTCGCTCAACAGGTCGGCCACCGCCACCCGCATGTGCAGCGGGTCGGTGATGTGGTGCAGGCCATCGGCGTAGGCCAGCTTCATGGCTTCCAGCTGGCGATGCCAGGTCAGTTGGCTGTCGCGATGGTCGAAGTCGAAGCCTTCTAGAATCTTCAGCGTCATCAGCGCCACCAGCCCCTGGCCGCTGGGCGGGATTTCCCAGACGTCATAGCCGCGGTAATTGACGCTGATCGGATCGACCCACTGCGGCTGAAAGCCGGCCAGGTCCTCGGCCCGCAGATAGCCGCCGGTTGCCCTGGAATGTGCGTCCAGCCGCTTGGCCAGGTCCCCGCGATACAGGCTTTCGCACTGGGTTGCGGCGAGCTCTTCAAGGGTGCGCGCCTGGGCCGGGTTGCGGAACACCTCCCCCGCCCTCGGCGCACGGCCATCGATAAGGAAGGTATCGAACCAGCTCTCCAACGCTTCATCGCGATGGGGCGAGAATTCGTCCAGCGCAATCTGCCACTGATGCGCAACCACCGGTGATACCGCGAACCCGTCCCGGGCCAAACTGATGGCCGGTGCCAGCAACTCGGCAAACGGCAGCTTGCCGAAGCGTCGGGACAGTTCGGCCCAGGCCGCCGGGCAGCCAGGCACCGTCACCGGGGTCCAGCCATACAGCGGCATCTGCCCGTGGCCTGCGGCCTTGACCGCTTCGATGCTCAAGGTGGCCGGCGCATTGCCATTAGCATTCAGGCCATGCAACTTGCCCTGGGTCCAGACCAGCGCAAAGGCGTCACCGCCGATGCCGCAGCCAGTGGGTTCGACCACGGTCAGCGCAGCGGCGGTGGCAATCGCCGCATCGATGGCGTTGCCGCCCTTTTGCATCACTTCCATGCCAGCCTGCGCCGCCAGCGGCTGCGAGGCGGCGACCATGCCACGGCGGGCAAACACACTCTGGCGCCGGGACGGATACGGGTACTCGTGTGCGGAAAAATTCAACATGGCGAAGGCTCTTCAAAACAGGTTCATTGGCCAGACTTGATGCGGTTCCATTCGCGGGTAATCAGGCGCTGGATGTTGTCCGGCAGGTCGGCGGAAACGAAGGCTTTGCTGATCACTTCGTCGCTTGGGTAGATCCCCGGATTGCCGCTGACTTTCGGGTCCATCAGGGCGGTGGCGTCGGTATTGGGGTTGGCGTAGCCCACGTAATCGCTGACCTTGGCGATCACCTCCGGACGCAGCAGGTAGTTGACGAAGGCATGGGCGTTGGCGACGTTGCCGGCGTCCTTGGGAATGGCCAGCATGTCGAACCAAAGGTTCACGCCTTCCTTGGGGATCAGGTAGCGAATGTCGACGTTCTTGCCGGCTTCGTGGGCGCGGGTTTGGGCCTGCATCACGTCCCCGGAATAGCCGATAGCCACGCAGATGTCGCCGTTGGCCAGGTCCGCCGTGTATTTGGACGAGTTGAAGTAAGTCACCGAAGGCCGCAATTTCATCAGCAATGCCGAGGCCTTCTTGTAGTCGTCAGGCCTGGTGCTGTTGGGGTCCAGGCCGAGATAGAGCAGCGCCTGAGGGATGATCTTCACCGGTGCATCGAGAAAGGCCACGCCGCAGGGCTTGAGCTTGGCCAGGTTGGCGGGGTCGAAGACCATCGACCAGGAATCCAGGACCACGTCCTTGCCCAACACCGCCTTGACCTTCTCTGCGTTGTAGCCGATGCCCACCGTGCCCCACATGTAGGGCACTGCATAGCGGTTGCCCGGATCGGCCGCCTCAAGGCGCTTCATCAAGCGCGGGTCCAGGTGATTCCAGTTGCTCAGCAACGAACGCTGCAGCGGCTGATAGGCCCCGGCGCGGATCTGCTTGGACAGGAACTGGCTGGACGGCACCACCAGGTCGTACCCGGAATGACCGGAAAGCATCTTGGCTTCGAGCATCTCGTTGGTGTCGAAGATGTCGTACTCGACCTTGATGCCGCTGTCCTGCTGGAAGTTTTTCAGGGTATCGGGACCGATGTAGTCGGACCAGTTGTACATTTTCATCACACCGTCGGCGGCTTGAGCAACAGGCAGCACAGCGACAGAACACAACGCAGCGGCAAAGCAGATCGAACGCATGGTGATTTCCTTATGAGCGTTACAGCACGCGGCTGAGAAAGGCTTGGGTACGCGGATGGGACGGACGGGTGAAAATCTGCTGCGGCGGGCCCTGCTCGATCAATTCCCCCTGATCGAGCACCACGACGCGGTCGGCCACTTCACGGGCAAAGCCCATTTCGTGGGTCACCACCACCATGGTCATCCCGTCGTCGGCCAGCTCTTTCATGACCTCCAGCACCTCGCCCACGGTTTCAGGGTCCAGTGCGCTGGTGGGTTCGTCGAAGAGCATGGCCTTGGGTTTCATGGCCAGCGCCCGGGCGATGGCCACCCGTTGCTGCTGACCGCCGGATAGCATCGACGGATAATGTGCGGCCTTGTCTGCCAGGCCGACCCGGGCCAGCAGTTCCCGGCCCTGGCTCAAGGCCTCATGGCGAGGCACGCCCAGCACATGGATCGGCGCCTCGATGATGTTTTCCAGCGCCGTCATGTGCGCGAACAGGTTGAAGCGCTGGAACACCATGCCGATGTCGCGGCGCTGACGGGCGATGTTGCGCTCCGAATCGCGCACCAGGCTGCCGTCGGCGCGTTCGCGGTAGCCCATGTTCTGGCCGTTGACCCGGATGCGCCCGGACTGAATGTCTTCCAGCAGATTGATGCAGCGGATGAAGGTGGTCTTGCCCGAGCCCGAGGCGCCGATCAGCACCACCACTTCGCCTTTGCGCACCTGCAGGGAAATGCCTTTGAGGATTTCCAGATCACCGAAGGACTTGTGAACGTCCAGCGCCTCGATGATCAGTTCTTCACTTTGATGCGCCATCTCAACGCCCCCTCAACAGTTTCATCGTGCTGCGGCCAAACATCCGCCGGGCCGCAGGCGGCTGGCGGTCGGACTGGCCGAAGCGCTGCTCCAGCCAGCGCTGGAAGAAGCCCCACAGGGTGGTCAGCATCAGGAAGTAGATCGCCACCACCAGATACAACTCGAACACGCGAAAGGTCGCCGAGGTAATCATCTGGGTGCTGAGCAGCAACTCCTGCACACCGATCACGCTGACCAGCGTGGTGTTCTTGAGCATCACGTTGAACTCGTTGC
This sequence comes from Pseudomonas sp. NPDC090203, assembly GCF_044746765.1. NCBI lineage: Bacteria > Pseudomonadati > Pseudomonadota > Gammaproteobacteria > Pseudomonadales > Pseudomonadaceae > Pseudomonas > Pseudomonas sp. NPDC090203. The sequence continues at coordinate 4,239 of NZ_JBIVCV010000003.1, read as the reverse complement.
CCAACGGCGGCACGATCACCCGGAACGCCTGGGGCAGCACGATGCGGCGCATCAGCTTGCCGAAGGTCATGCCCAGTGAACGGCCGGCCTCGTACTGACCCTTGTCCACCGCGCCGATGCCTGCGCGGATGATCTCGGCCATGTACGCCCCTTCGTTCAGGCCCAGGGCAATGATCGCCGCCTGAATGTTGCCCGGGATGATGAACCAGCCAAGGTCGATGTCTTCGAAACGGAAGATCCCGCCCGCCGCCAGCGCCGTGTACAGGAACACGATCTGCACCAGCAGCGGCGTGCCGCGCATCAGCCACACGTAAAACCGAACCGGCAGGTACAACAGCGGGTTCTTCGACAGACGCATCAATGCCGCCACCAGCCCCAGCACGCAGCCAAGCAGCATCGCCAGCACGCTGATCAGGCACGTCAACCACAGCCCCGTGAGGTAGACCCCACTGGGCTGGGTCAGGTATTGCCAGAACACTTCCCAATTGAAATTCATCATGCAACCCCGTTCTGCGCCGGCTTAATCAAGCTTGTCGCTTTCCACGTGCCACTTGGCGAGTAACTGGGTGTAGCTGCCGTCGCTGCGCATGTCGCTGATGATCTGCTGCACGGCAGTGGTCAGTTGTGCATCGTCCTTGCGAATGCCGAGCCCGGTCAGGATGCGGCTGAACGCGGGCACGCCTTCCTGGAACAGATCCGGGGCCATGGCGGCGTAGTAACCGGCGGTTTCGACGGTGGTGCCATAGGCGTCCACCTGCTTGATGCGCAGCGCCTGGAAGGCATCGGTGTCGGTGTTGTAGACCACCAGCTTGAGCGGCGGCTTGCCGGCCTTGGCCAAGGTCTCGTTCTGGGTGTCGAGCAGGGTCTTGATGGTCGAACCGTTGAGCACCGCGACCTTGTTCCCGGACAGGTCATCCAGCGACTTGATGCCCTTGGGGTTGCCCTTGGGCACCACCACCGACTGGCTGGAGTACATGTAGTTGACGATGTTGATCACTTCGCGCCGCTCGGGCTTGTCGAACAACTGGTCGACGATCATGTCGCACTGTTGCGCCAGCAGCGCCGGGACCAGCCCCGAGAACGGAATCACCCGCCACTCCACCTTCTTGCCGCCCAGGCGCTTGGCGACTTCCAGCCCCAGGTCGATGGTCAGGCCCACCGGTTTCTGCGCGGCATCGAATGACACCAGCGGCGGCGAATCCATGCCTGAGCAATAGGTGAGTTTGTCGACCTTCTGCAGCCGGTCCGGCACCGTCGTGGCGGCGGATGCCAGCGGTGCGAGCAGACTCAGGGAAACGAGCATGGCCAGTGTGGCGGGTGTGTGCATGACGAAAGCTCCAATGTTCGGTAAGAAAGCAAGGGCAGTTTTGAACGTCAGTACGGTGTAACGGGCGGGCTGGTTGCCCGCTTCTGGTTGAGGGTCAGGCGTTTTTCTGTTGTTCGAGAAAGTCGATCAGGCTCGGCACGGTGCCTTCGATGTGCTCGCGCAGGATGCGCTCGGCCTGCTCGGCATCCCCGGCGCGCAGGGCATCGAGGATCACGGCGTGCTCATCACGGGCGCTCAGGGGCTTGTCGCCGTGTTCCAGCCACAGGCGCATGTGCGGCTCGATGACCGTGTACAGGGCGCTGATCTGGCGCATCAGGCGGCCGCGCTCGCTGAGGCTGCACAGGTATTCGTGGAATTCGCGGTGGCGGCTGACCCACTCGGAACTGTCGTCGCGGTAGGCGTCCATGTCGTCGAGCAGGCGTTCGAGGTGGGTCAGGTGACGCTCGGTGATCTTCGGCACCGCGACACGGATCGCCAAACCTTCCAGCGCACTGCGCATCTCGAAGACTTCACGCATCTCATCAATGTTCAGGCCGCTGACCACCGCGCCGCGATTGGGCCGCAGCGTCACCAGCCCATCGGCGGCCAGGCGCCTGAACGCCTCGCGCACCGGCATACGGCTCATGCCGATCTCGCCGGCGATGTCCTCGGCGATCAGGCGCTCGCCCATCTTGTAGGTGCCTTTGCAAATCCCATCGAGCAGGAAGGCATAGGCCTCTTCTTCGGCGGTTACGGCTTGGCGGTCGGTGTAACGGGGGGCGAGTCGCATGTGTCACCTGTTTGTATTTTTGTATCCAATCATCCACGGATACGAAAAAGCAAAGTCAGTGCCAGCTTTGCAAAAGCACCTGCAAGGTAATGAAAGGGATAGGGATTTAGCGCAAATGCGAAAATCGGCAGCGCAAGCGATGTGCTACCAATCGGATCAGGCATGGGTACAGGCGCACAACCATGGGGCATGGGCGTGCATGGGGGAACGACGTCCGGGCGTCAGGGGTGACGAATCACCGACTCGATACGCTGCATGGCCGGCAACAGCGCCTCGGCGATTTCCTGAGCCTTGGGTGTCGGTTGCATCTTGCGGTCGCGGCGCAGGAACAAGGGGTCGCCGAAGAACTCGCGCAGGCGCACCAGGGAGCCACTTACCGCCGGTTGCGTCACACGCAAATGCTGGGCCGCGCCACTGACGCTGCGCTCGCGAAACACTACCAGGAAGGTCAGCAACAGGTTCAGGTCAAGACTCAGCAGAATATCTTCATTGAGGGACATCAGCTCACCCCGCTCGGCTCGGTGACAAAACTGTTGAACTGGATATGGCTGATGGCGCCGCACGAAAGCAGCTCCATGAAACCGGCCAGCTCAGGATGAGAGAAGTGAGCCTGCATCTGCGCCTCGGACTGCCAGTAACCGCTGACGATCCAGGAGGCGTCACAGGCCTTGCTGGCGGTCAGGGTGTAGGCAATGCACGGCGTGGTGCTATTCAACACATCGAGCATGCGCGGCACACGGGCATCGACTTCACTGCGACGCCCGTGGGTGGCGTGTATTTCTACGGTGTTGATCGCCGATACAAGCATCATCCTCTCCTGCGATAAATGATGGGGCGATTCTGACGCGCCAGACGCCCCGGATAAACCACAGGTTTGGAGTTTCTGCGTTGCGGATTAAGCGACAATTAACCCAAGGGTCAGATGGCCAGGCTGTCGACCACCCCGCCGTCGACTCGCAGCGCCGCGCCGGTGGTAGCAGAAGACAGCGGCGAAGCGAGATACGCCACCAGGTTCGCCACTTCATCGACCTCGGCGATCCGCTGGATGATCGACGAAGGCCGCGCCGTGCGCACGAAGTGGTTGGCCTCATCCCGGGCACTGCGGCCGGATTGGGCCATGGCGTCCTTGAGCATGTCCTCGACGCCGTCGGTGAAGGTCGGGCCCGGCAGGATCGCGTTGACCGTGACCCCGGTGCCCGCCAGACGCTTGGCCAGACCGTGGGAAACGGCCAGGTTGGCAGCCTTGGTGGTGCCGTAGTTGATCATGTTGGCCGGGATGGCCACGCCGGACTCGGACGATACGAAGATCACCCTGCCCCATTTCTGCTCGACCATGCCGCCCACGTAGTGGCGCGACAGGCGCACGCCGGAAATGACGTTGGTTTCGTAGAAACGGCTCCATTCGCTGTCGTCGGTTTCGAAGAAGTCTACTTCGTTGAAGATGCCCAGGTTGTTGACCAGAATGTCGGCGCGCGGATGGGCCTCGAACAGACGCTGGGCGCCCTCTGCGGTGCCCAGGTCCGCCACCAGGCCATGCAATTGTGCGTCTGGCACGTCGCGTTTGATCGACGCGATGGCTTCATCCACCTTGCCCTGCCCACGGCCGGCAATCACCACCGAGGCCCCGCACTGTGCCAACGCCTTGCCGATCGCCAGACCGATACCGGCTGTCGAACCGCTGACGATGGCGAGTTTTCCGTTCAGGTCGATTTTCATGCTGCATCTCCATCAAGGCTATCAAGGTGGGCGGCTGAAAACGGGCCCAATGGCCGCGTCAGCCGGTCGCCAGGGTGACGACAACGAAGCCAAGCGTAGATGCAAAAGCGCGAGACCGTCCAAGACATGCTTGGACTAAGTTGAGACGCTAGAGGTCTTACCTCGATATCGCAGGTTTGAACACTGTAGGAGCGCGCTTGCCCGCGACAGCGTCCTCGAGATCGCTCCCGCGGGCAAGCCCGGCTGCTACGGGGTTGGGGTGAAACTGGCATCCGCGTTCACTCAGAACCGTAGCAGCACGGCTTGCCGGCGGGGGCGTACTTGAGATCGCCGTCGCGGGCAAGCGCGCTCCTACGGGGATCGGGGTGTGCTTGCCTCTGGTGAACACCCCCACACCCCGTAGCAGCACGGCTTGCCGGCGGGGGCG